>NZ_WWFG01000002.1:1951500-2276750 GCF_026127265.1 Nostoc sp. KVJ3 | reverse complement strand
GGCATCCACGAGCGGCCCACCTGCAAAACCAGAGTAAAGGGTGATATCTGGACGGATGAATTGGTCAATATTCCCGCCATTCATACTCCGCCAAGCACCGCTAACCACACTGACCGCACCCATCGCCGCCCTTAAGTCACCTTCGCTACCTCTTGCCAGTCCTAGCACCAGATGACCGACTTTGAGCGTTTTGGCATCGCCAACTTTTGCCACAGGTATTTCTACATTTTCTAGCTTAAAAACAGCTAAATCAGTGCTAGAATCATGACCGATAAGTGTTATCGGTGCAGTGCTACCATTTGACAAGGTAATTGTGATATCGTCATAGCGCTGGAGAGACTCATCAGAGGTAACAATGATGCCATTACGCCAGTGAATGCCACTTGGGGAGAGACGTGTACCCCCATTTACCGCAACCACAGCACTCCCGGCTTGTTCTACGGTGTCAGCTAAACTGTTGGATAAAGCCAGTAATGAAGACATAAGATTTTTCCACCAACGTTCTTAGATGTTCATATCGTGCCGTTTGATCAACACAGATGGCATCGGAAAAATGGGGAGATTTCATCCTAGAAAAATGGCTAGTACAGCACGGCGGAAATCCACTTAGGAACGTGGATTAATTGAAGAAGGCAGCTATGCTGGAGGCAGAGGGCTTTTATGTAACGTTTGCGATGGGAATTCAAACCCAAAGTACTGCACCCCCCAAACTTTGGTTCTGACAGCAAAAATAAGGTGTAGAGGTCTAGATTGCATTGTCCTGTGGATGGTTTAGTAATTTCTCTAATTGTCCGATACCTGTAAAGTAGATGACCCTTATTTATGAATTCACTATTTTGTTATTCTGTCAATGCGTAAGTCCTAGAAATTAAAAATATCAGGTCATTATCTTTACACAAAAAAGAATAAATTAATTTAAGATAATTATCTAGAAATACTGAGGTAAATTGTTAAATAAAATACAATATTCTTCCCTCAGCCAGCAAGCAAAAACAAAAACAACATCAACAGAGGAAACCCAAGATGAAAGAAGAAAATCAAAAAACCATCACAAACCAGAACCCCGAAACCACAGCAGACAGTGGGGAGTTGTCAATGGAGGATTTAGAGTTGGTGTCTGGAGGTGAAGCACAAGATACTGTCCTTCAGCGTTTAATAGACTTTAGGGAGGCTGAATTAAAAAGCCAAGAAGAGCAAGATTTTTGAATAGTCAATGGTGTCAGTTAGATACAGAGCGATCGCATCCTTGTGAGTTTTCCAGAAAATGCGATCGCTTTTAAGTTGTGCAGAGATACGAAGGCGATCGCATTTGAGATGAAACCAGAGATGCGATCTGGTTGAGACAATTGATTTTGGTGGGTGCGATCGCACTTGAGATGAAACCAGAGATGCGATCGCCTTGAATGGAAATACAGTTAGAGAAAGTGCGATCGCTTTTAAGTTGTACACCAGATACAATCTGCTTGAGACAGTTGATTTTGGTGGTGTGGGTGCGATCGCCTTGAATAGAAATACAGTTAGAGAAAGAGCGATCGCATTTGAGATGAAACCAGAGATGCGATCTGGTTGAGATAGTTGATTTTGGTGGTGTGGGAGCGATCGCCTTGAATAGAAATACAGTTAGAGAAAGAGCGATCGCATTTGAGATGAAACCAGAGATGCAACCTGGTTGAGACAGTTGATTTTGGTGGTGTGGGTGCGATCGCCTTGAATGGAAATACAGTTAGAGAAAGAGCGATCGCATTTGAGATGAAACCAGAGATGCGATCTGGTTGAGATAGTTGATTTTGGTGGTGTGGGAGCGATCGCACAATTAAGAAGTGATTGGGTAAGAGTTTGGAGGAATGCTCCCAGAAGTATCGGGGTTTCTGCCAAAGGTACAAGGGGAAAGCAAAACCAGCGAATAAAAAGTTTCACAGGGTAAACAAGTTACTCGCTGGTTTTTCCTCTTCTTCTGTCAAAGTAGCAGATGCGGAGGATTCTTGCCGTATTCGCTCTTTCCATAGTCCTCGCAATTTTGCTCTTTTACGACGCATTGCTCTCAAGAACACCTTTTGCTACCTTTTATTATTGCGCAAATACCTCCCGCCACTAACTCCAGTATCTCATCTGAAAGCTCCCCATCATCTTCATCCCCATCCCCATTTTCCCATTTCTCTATTTCATTTAATAGTTCTACATAATCCTGGGGGGTGAAGTCATAGCCATACTTTGTTCCCACTTGGACAACGGAGTGAGCAACTTCCATCAACTCCCAATCCTCTTTGCCTTTGATAGCGTTGGCATATGCTTGCTGCAAAGTATTATTTGTATTGATGTTGACGAAAAATTCTATACAAGCTTTTTTACTCATTGGCTTTCTACCTTTAGTATAGATAACTCTTTATCTGCCTCTCTAAGCATATTGTGATATATTATGCTAGAAATCAGGATTTTCACTTAATTAAGAATAAAGATTCTAATAAAATGGACGGTGAAGAAGTTAAACTTGTAATAAAATTAGAAAAAGGCGATGACCTGGAAAGAAAGAAAATCAACTTAAGCAACGCTTTTTATCAATGGGGAAAAACTTTTTTCTAAATTCCCCTATTTGCTGCCAATTCTACTAAAGTTAGGGAAGTTAAACTCGTTAACAACTTTGCCTGAAATTCCGGAGTATTTAACTCACCTTGATTTTGGATATGTAATTCTTCTAAACTCTGGGCAGCATCTTTAACCAAAACTTGCAAAATCTTGAAAGCACCTTCAGAAAGTGGGGGTTGTCCTCGGTAATTTTGTAACCTTCCACCTTGGCGATAGTTAGGAAATGCTTCCAAGCCAATAAATCGCAAAAACCAATCAGCGCGATACCGTCCATTATTTGCTGCAACTATTCCTTGATAATCGGCAATGAGTTCATCCAGCATATTATTTCCCATCGCACCAAACACCCTCCGGGTGAAATAATGACAGCACTCATGTTCTAAGCGAATGATCAGGGAAAGGCGCAACCATTCTTCCTCATCAATTCCTATATCTGCCGCCGAAACTGCACTATAATTTCCCCGACTGAGAATGATAAAACAGTCTTGATAAAGGTTTTTTTGTAGTTTGAGACGTTGAAATTCTGCTTGCCAATCTGCCTCTGTTGGTAGTATCGATTGTTTTGCTGTCCATTCTTGGCGATAGTGGTGAATTCGTTCCCAATTATTAAATCCAGCAACAATTGTTGCACCCATTGATTCAGTAATTGCTTCTGGTTCATTACGCTTAGTTAAAGCTTGTACCAAACTAACGAAATCTGCTCTACATCCAGCAATAATCACAGGGATTTTTCCCGCCAAACTTTGATGAATAATTAATTGCAACGCTTCCGGTTTTTCTAACTCCAAACCTGTTGCTTCTACCATTGCTTCAGTTAAATAACCTTTGCGAGTGGCAACACGATAATTATCAGTTTGGCTAATCCCTGCTTGAATAGGAAATTGTAACTGCACCAACGCAGAACGCAAAGCCTTAAACACTCCTAAATCTTGAGCTTGTGAAGAATATCTTTCCCAAGCAACAACGTGAGGTTCTGCTTCTAGGGGAAAGGTATATTTAGATAGTTCGGAAGAATTAAAAGTATTCTCATTGTATGTTAAAAGTTCGCTAATTTCTGATTGTGTTGCTCCTAATGCAGATAAAAATTGTGAGCAATCATAAAGTTGAGGAGACATAGTTTATTTTGTTGCATTATACAGGTTTTAGTAAGTAGGTGGGCATAATTAAACGTAAGATGTCATTGCGAGGAGGAACGACGAAGCAATCGCAATGACTGGGATTGCTTCGTTCCTCTCTACGAGACGCTACGCGAATGCAATGACAGCCTATATTATATTTATTTACACCCATCTACTTAAGTAGGTAGGTACGAATAAACCGAGCTATGTAACAAAATGTAAAAAGACCGAAACCCTTGCGATTGCTTCGTCGTGCCTCCTCGCAATGACAGCCTATATTATATTTATTTACATTCATCTACTTACCACTTGTTTTCCATCTCTAAAAGTTCGCAACTTTTCTATAGTTTCTCGCGGCATACCTCTATTCCATTTCTCTTTAATAACACCTTCCTCTAATACAACAGCCGTGGGAGTTGCTGAAACTAAAAGTGAGAAAATAGAAGGCTCTATAAGATGAACAGGAAAGTTAATGCTTTTTTCCTCTATATATGCTTGAAATTTTTGACCTGTTTCTTCCGAAGCAGACATAATACCAACAACTTCAGGGAAAGCTGGATGTTTGTGCATCACCTTTAGCACCTTAACCCAAAATTGGCAATGTGAACAGTTTGGATTGAGAAATACAACTATTTTATTACCTTGCATCAAATTATCATTAGCATCATTTAACCATTGAGATTGCCAACGCCGATTTACTTTTAAGGGAGTCAGTTCCCACAAAGCTTCTCCAGTGTCTTGCAATTTTTGATAAGAAATTGTAGTAGATAAAATACTACTAGTAACTGTTAATAATAAAAACCAGAATTGTTGATTTCCAGATAATAAATTGCTAACAGGATGGAAAATTGCCAAGCTCATTAAAGCAATATAAATGCTATTGAGCAATAAACTTTGATTGGGAGTAATTATTAATAAACCCGTGTAGCAACCACAGTCTTCCGTCCGACCAGTGGAGGTACTCCAATAGGTCAAGATAGAGAGGGCAACTAGGATTATTAGCATGGCAGGAAATAGCCATTGGGGAAATATCCTGAAGATCAGAGCATTGCCTAACAGGTACTCCAAGGCAATAAAAATAAAAGCAGCAGGTACAACAGCTTTCTCTGGGAAAGTTCTTAGTTGATCAATGTGCCTAATAAACGAGTGCGGATCGACGACTTTTGCCAAACCTGTAATAAGAAACACGCCCCCAACCAAGAGAGAACCTAATATGGAAATGAAATCCAAAATGCCAGGTAAACCTTCAACAATCATCACTGAAATACCTTGAACTATGTTTGTTATTGCTAAGTAATCGGACAAAAATATTTACAGTCATTGCGAGCGGAGCGAAGCAATCCCAACCCCTGCGATTGCTTCATTCCGCTACGCTCCATTCGCAATGACATTGTGTAATTAATTCTGTCAGACTACTTATTTATAAAGTTAAACACATCTATTGTAACTATAGCTACCCTGATACTACTTAGGTAATGAACCAATTTGACGGAATGGCAGAAATTACTCTGCCTGAATCAATCTTTGATAGGAGCCTTCTACATCTTTCATTTCTTGATGAATCCCCGTTGCACCACCTTCCCCCGTTCCAAAACAATAATCTCGTCACAATCACGAATCGTACTCAAACGGTGAGCCACAATAATGCAAGTACAACCCCGCCGCCGGATATTTCTATCAATAATATTCTCCGTCTCTGCATCCAGCGCACTCGTCGCTTCATCCATAACCAAAATAGAAGGATTATTCACCAAAGCACGAGCAATTTCTAACCTTTGGCGCTGTCCACCACTCAAGTTAGATGCACCTTCCAACAACTTGCCATCCAAACCACCGGGAATTGCCATCACTACATCCAAAATCGCTGCATCCTGACAAGCTTTCATCAACTGCACATCAGGAATCGTCTCATCCCACAGGGTCAAATTATCCCGCACCGTGCCACCAAACAGAAAAATCTCCTGTTCTACCATAGCCAGCGAATTAGTAATCACTGCACGGGGAATTTGCTTACGCGGAACACCGTCGAACAAAATCTCACCTTCCCAAGCGTCATACAAACCAGTGACGATTTTGGATACCGTAGATTTACCAGAACCACTACCACCAACAAAAGCTACTCGCTGTCCGGGTTTTAGGGTACAACTAAAATTCTGAATTAACGGCTCCTCTACCCGACTATATCCAAAAGTCAGGTTGCGGAGTTCGATGTATCCTTCTAAGCGGCAGTGTTCTACAGGCCAAGCATATTGAATGGGTGATTTCTCCCTGATGCCTTCCGGTTGCAAAGCTACATCTATGGGGTTTCGCAGCACATCATCCAAGCGTTTTAAGTCACCGTCAAGGTTTTGAATCGTCGTTCCCAAGCCTACCAAAGTATTCACCGGGCCTTGAAACCTACTCATCAAGCTTTGAAAGGCAACCAACATCCCAATTGTCAAGTGACCATCAATCACCCGTAACCCACCGATAATTAACAACAACATGGTAGTTAAGGATGAAAGAAACGATGGTAGCAGCGATACCCACTGTTCGTTCTGGCTCATCTCTTGCTCGGCACTGGTGAGTTTGGCGTAGTATCCTGCCCAACGACTAAAAGTGTCAGATTCCAAAGCACCTGCTTTAATGGTTTCAATACTTTGTAACGCCCCAATTTCTACCCCAGCTAGTTTGCCACCGTCTTGGGCTAACCTCATACTCGTATCAATCCGACGGCGGGAAACCCACTGAATCACCGCAACGTTAACGGCAACAGCTGCTACGCAAATCAGCGTCAGCAGCCAGTCATAAGCCAGCATCATTGCGCCGTAGAAAACAATCATCACCGAATCGATCGCAGTTCTCGCTAATTGTCCTGATAGTATGGAAGCAACGTGGTTGTTAATCCCTATGCGACTGCTAATTTCTCCAGCATAACGCTGGGCGTAAAAACCAGTGGGCAAACATAAAAGATGCCAAAGAAATTGCCCAGTCATGCTGATGGAAAGTCGGAGATTTAGGTATCTCAGTTTTCGCAATTGCATTAAATTCATCACCGCTTGCAGCACTGCGATCGCACCCATACCAATTAACATTGGTTTGAGCCAGTCATACCGCTTTTCCATCAAAATATTATCTATAAAAACTTGGCTCATGGCTGCTATAGCAAAGCCAGGAATTACTAACAAAAAGCCAATTAAAACGCAAAATAACAGTTCCCTAAAGGAATTTTTCAGCCGAGAATATAACGCACCAATAATATTCCCTTTCTCCCCACCTTTTTTGAATTCCGTTCCCGGCTCCATTACTAAGACTACACCCGTATAAGCTTCGTCAAACTCCTGCATGGTGACGCTACGGGGGCCAGTGCCGGGGTCATTTAACCAAACACGCTCGCGCAGTTTTCCGCCACTATTATTGCTAAAAAACCCTTCCACCACCAGAAAGTGATTGAAGTTCCAGAACACAATAAACGGTGGTTTAATTGCTTGCAGTTGTTTAATATCTTTTTTAAACCCCTTGGCCTGCATTCCATAATTGCGTGCTGCTTTGAGCAGGTTTGAGGCTTTAGAACCGTCGCGGGAAACACCACAACTAACTCGCAGTTCTGCCAAAGGAATAATTAGCCCATAATAGCTGAGAATGGTGCCCAAAGCTGCTGCTCCGCATTCCACAGCCTCCATTTGTAATAAGGTCGGTGTTCTGAAACGAGAGTTGTAATATTTGGATTTTTCGGTGGATTTTTCAGTTTGTGGTTTTTTCGTAGCAGGTTGCTTGATTTTTTCAAGTAATTGCATAGGTGAAGGGTGAAGGGTAATGGGTAATGGGTAAAATGGGTAATGGATAATGGGTAATAGAGAAAAAAGCGTAAATTATTCTCCCCTGCTCCCCTGCTTATTTCATACCAGCCAGTTCTCGGAGAAATGGTAGTAAGAAAGTAATTGGCGATCGCTCTTCTACCGTCACTCGGATAGTTGCTGTCGTTCCTGGTGTAATTTTCGAGTTGGGCCCTTTGGAAGAAGACCATTTGTAGCCGCTAGTATTGCTATCGTCGGTTTGCAAATTAGCCGTAATTTGAATAGCGGCTCCAGTCTCACCCATGAGATTTTTTACTACTTCTGCATTACCGATGAGTGCAACAGTTCCTTCTGCGCTGACAGGTAGAGAAGAAACAGCATTAACTTTGCCGACAATCCCGCCAAATCGCTCTCTCTGTACCGTATCTGGAGTAATTGAAATCGGCATTTCTGGCTTTATTTGCTTGCCATCTTTAATGGGAAAATAAGCCATTGCTAAACCTAATCTTTCCTCATTACCAACTCTCATATTTCCCAAACGACTGCCAGGCTGCACCACCTGACCTAAGCTAGCAGTTAATTCTAAAATACAGCCATCTTGAGGACTTAAAATTTGACTATTTTCGGTTACTTGTTGCTCTAGTCTCATGATGTCTCGGTTAACTTCTTGGATTTCTTTATTCCTCTGACTAGAAGTTTCTAGAGTTTCTTGTTCTAAACGTTTAGATTTCGTTTTCAATTCCTCTAATTGTGCTTGAATTTCATTTGTAGAGCGCATATTCTCTAAATATTCGCGCTCAGTTTTCACACTTTGTAGCTCCAACTCTTGCAACTGCGCTTGTAATTCGCCGATTGAGTTAAAGTTTTGTTGGTAACTTTGCTGAGTTTGAGTTTCAGTTAAATCGAGTTGTTTCAACTGTGCTTGTAGTTCAGCAACATTTTGGACTCCCTGTTTGTATTGTTGTTCTATTTCTAAAACTGAGTCTGTGGATATTCCTCCGGCTGATGCAAGTTGGCGGCGTTTCTGAAGTCTTTGTTCAAGTACAGGAACTAAAGTTTGAACATCTTTTAAGCGTTGTTGTAAACTGATTCGCTGTTGTTGGATCGCAGTTAATCCCCTGGTTTTTAATGTTGGAGCGAATGCTTGAGCCTCTTGTAAGCGTTGTTGTAAACTCAATCTTTGTTGAGAGATGGCATTTAACCCTTTCGCTTTGAGAATTGGAGTTAATGCTTGAGCATCTTGCAAACGTTGTTGTAGACTCGCTTGGGAAGTGGCGATCGTACTTTTTTCCGACTGCATCCTCTGGCTAGATATTAATGAAGCATCCTGAGCTTGTCCTTGCAACTGAACCAGCTTTCCTTTAGCCAATCGTAATTGTTCTCGCAGAGAAACCGGATCAATAGTTGCCAGCACTTGATCTTTCTTGACGCACTGTCCGTTATTGACATTTAAAGATTTTAATTGCCCAGCAATAGAAGATTGAAATTCCACAACTTGTCGGGGTTGTAAGAAAATACCCCGACCTTCGACGGTGATAGGAATGCGACCGACAATGCTCCATCCCAAACCTAAAATTGCCAAACTACCAAAAACCGTAAGAGCTAACCAATCTTTAGGCGCAAGTACCTGCATCAATTGGTCTAAACGCTCTGGCGAAGACAAACGCTCTAAAGATTCTTGGCGAAAAATACCTTCTTTGTTCTTATCCCGACTGAAAACCATAATTGACTATTGGCACATTATGCTGATGTTTTCTTGTGTTTGTAGACGTAACCTGTCAGGATTAAACTTAACGGCGGAGTTGGTTAATCATCCAATCAAACCGACTACCAGCGATCGCAGTTCCTTCTAACAGGTCGAGATCGAGTTCGTCTTCCACTTCGATATCTTCTGAAAGCATCTCGATAGAGGATTGACTGCTATCAGCTAGGCTGCCACGGATCAACAAGTCCAAACAACGATTAGACAGAATCAGAGCTAGCGATCGATAAAACCGCTCTGCAAATCCGTAGTCTTCTTTAAACTTAGCCGCCAGCATTTTCTGCGGTAATGCCAACACCCAAGCGTTTTCTAGCGATTTGACACTAGCAGAAGCTACACCACCATCAACAAAAGACATTTCGCCTAAGATTTCGCCTTTAACACGTTTAGCAATTTCTTTCTCTACAACACTGCCGTTTTGAGGAATAGAAACATAAATGCCTAGCATTCCTTCTAGTAAAAGGTATACAGCGGGTACTGGCTGTTCTTGTTTAATTAATGTATTACCCAGAGCAGCTTTTTCGGCAACGCCGTTAGCTACCATCCAAGCGATGTCGCTATCATTCAATGTAGCGAATACAACTAAGACTTTCCGCAGAGGTTCGCCTTCTTTGACATTACGAGCAGCCATTAACTTAGTCAACTTCCGCAAGCGGTCTGATAAGCAGATGGACACAAGATGATAAAAGCGAGCCGCAAATTCACGGTCTTGCTTCAATCGGTTTGTAAGTTGCTGTTTAGGTAAGACTAAAAGTTCAGCAGATTCTTTAACAGTGACAGTTGCGCCTTGATGATCTAGAAGCAAATTTTCTCCGATGATCTCTCCTGCGGAAAATGTAATGAGTTCTTCCTTATCGGCTTCTAGTGGTAACATCGTTACCGCTAGATTGCCGCTGAAGCAGATGTATAGATGCGAGTCAGATTTACTCTCCCCAATTAAAACCATTCCTGATTCATAGTGTTTCTTTTGCCCGATCGATTCGAGCCATGCGAAATCATGATCTTCGAGAACGTGGAAAGGAGGAAAATGAGAGAGAATTTGTTTCACGACTGTTTTTTAATAGTTGTAGACAGAATAAAGAGAGAATAGCTGCAATTTAGCCATAACAATTTGTTCGGCTAATTTTTTAGCAACGGCTTCATCGTTCTTTATGCTTCCCCTATTTGGTAGAGAAAGTGTAATAGGTATCAAATAATATTGTAAAAATTTATCAACGATGTCTTCGGCAGTCGCAAAATCTCTATCGCTAAAATGCTATGAGACTGTTGGCGAATTAATAAGGGGTCATACCAGGGCGACCGCATCATGTCAATAAGTAAAGTATATTCTCAATGAGTTAAAAGTAATGTCATTAATTCTTGCTTATTGCGAAAAAATTAGGGTTTAGTCAAAGCCTGTACCCCAGCTATGAGCAGTGGTGAGAATTGATACAACAGCCTCTTGTACGTTGCGTTGATGAAATTAGTTATCGGCTTGATGGGTGAATTACTGGCTCTGGGTAGCGACATCTGCTTCAGTCTGTGTGCTATTTTTAGCGCCCACCCGCAGTTCGGCTGAAGTTAAATTCTCACAGGGAGAAGACTTTGCGGAGATTCTCAGCAGTGATTATTGGTCGGCTTATAGTCCATAATATTTTACTAGATTCTCTTGATAATAACTCTTGAAATTTCGATAACTAGAATGATGAAAATAGACTATTATTGTCGTGACCTCACTTAAACATAGTTGACTCTTACTTTCTCTTTGTTGCTTTTGAGATGCAATAGCAATAGAAATGAAAAGCTTCTTCAAAAATTAAACAAAAATCATCTATTTCACAAAATAATTTTTCTAATTCCATTATCTATTCCTCTCTCCGAAATAATTACTTTATTCTCAGAGCTTAGAGACAATATTGATTGTTGCTAGTAATATTACTTATATTTCTGTTGGAAAAATTTACTTATTGAAGTTGTCAACTACCAATTATTTATCAAGAAAGGCAGAGGGCAGGAGGCAGAAGGCAGAAGGGAATACTGCCTCCTCCCTCTGCCTGTGACCGAACCGAACTTGGGTATAAAACCCCACCGTCTATACGGTGCTTACAATTGGTTGGGGTCTGAATCCCCAACGAAAAAGTTCCTTCTGCCCTCTGCCCTCAGCATAGATGCCTTCTTCAACAATAGCTTAAAATTATTGACAATCACTCAAGCCTAACAAAATCCTGTAACTCTTATCAGGAAAGATTTATAGCTAGGAGAGTTAGTATTGTCTATAGATACAGCACTTTGCAAGTAAATGAAGTACTGCTTGGGGCTACGGTGAATTACCCCCCTTAATCCCCCCTTATAAAGGAGGGAAAAAGAAATCTAGTTCCCTCTCCTTTATAAGGCTACGGTGTACACACATCTCTGTAGAAACCCAAAATCGTTGGAGATCCCCCTAAATCCCCCGATAAATTGGGGGACTTTGATTCTTCCCCCTTTTTAAGGGGGGCTAGGGGGGATCTAGAAGTGCCTAAAATTACAGCCAACCACTTTTAAAACATCCTTTATTTCTCTGTGTTCTCTGCGCCTCTGCGGTTCATAAAAAAAGGACGAACTCGAAAGTTCGCCCATAACATAGTATTATGCTGTTGCTCAATCCAAATCCAAACCCAAATTTAAATCTTCGCTTCTTCTCTCACCAACTTATCCCAACCCAAATCTTTCAAATTATTATTCCGACGTAGCGGACGAGTCACCAACTCTAACATGTCACGCGCATTCGTAAAGCCGTGAATTTGAGCAAAAGTGAATTCCACAGACCACTTTGTATTAATACCCCGTGCTTCCAATGGATTCGCGTGAGCCATACCAGTAATTACCAAATCTGGTTTCAACTCATAAATTCGCTGAAGTTGATTGTAATTATCCGGCTTCTCTACAATCCTTGGCAGAGGTGAATTCATTTCCTGGCAAGTTTTCTCCAAAAGTGCCAATTCAGCAGCTTGATAGCGCTTATCCATGTAAGGAATGCCGATTTCGTGAACTGTCATCCCACAACGGATTAAGAATCTGGCTTGGGAAACTTCCAGCAAGTTATCACCCATGAAGAATACAGACTTACCGCGAATCAGTTTCACGTAATCTTCCAAACCTGCCCAAATTTGGGCTTCCCGTTCATCCAAACCCTTGGGAGTAATACCAAACACAGAGCAGATTTTCTCAATCCAAGCGCGAGTACCATCGGGGCCAATGGGGAAGGGTGCGCCAATGAGTTTACACTTGCGGCGGCGCATTAAGGTGGTAGCTGTGCGACTGAGGAAGGGGTTGACACCAGCGACATAATACCCTTCTTCCAGTACTGGCAGTTCTGTGAAGCGCTTCGCGGGTAGCCAGCCGGAAACTTTGATACCTTGTTTCTTCAGTTCCAAGGTTAATTGAGTCACTACGGGGTCGGGAAGGGAGCCAAAAAGAACTAAGGGTGGATGATCTACGTACTCAGATTCATCTTGGGCGACATCTTCTTTCTTTTTACCAAAGTTGAGCAATTTAGCGATCGCATTCCGTTCAATTTTCTCAGTTTCCGCCACCGGAGACTTATCAGGACAACGGTTAGCCATTGCTGCTAATACGGTGTCTTCTCCTTGGGTGAAGGCGTAATCTAGACCATTTGCCCGCGCTACAACGATGGGAATCCCGATTTCCGATTCTAACTTCGGTGCTAAACCTTCCAAATCTGTTTTGATAATTTCCGTGGTGCAAGTGCCAATCCAGACAATTACACTAGGATTGCGATCGCGTTTAATTTGCAAACACAACCGCTTTAACTCTTCATAATCATTCAGTTGTGCCGAAATATCGCCCTCTTCCAACTCTGCCATTGCATAGCGGGGTTCAGCAAAAATCATCACCCCCATCGCATTTTGCAGGAAGTAGCCACAAGTTTTTGTCCCAATCACCAAAAAGAAGCTATCTTCAATTTTTTGGTATAACCACGCCACGCAGCTAATTGGGCAAAAGGTATGGTAATTTCCGGTTTCACATTCAAAGCTTAAAGCTTCTGGTTGTTGAGCGACAGTCATTTTGGTTTTTTCTCCCCTTGATATTTAATGGCAGATCAACCAATTTTAGATTTTAGATTGATAATTTTGGATTGAAGGCTGGGACAACAAAAGTATCCTCTGTCTAACGACAATTTCCCTAATTTCTCATCCAAAACCCCAAATCTAAAACTTAAAATTGCGAAGAACGGCAATAATTAAGCATTGGGGAAGAGGCGGGCAATTTCTGATTCATCAAAAACGCCTGCTGGCAATTCTTCCCCCAAAAAATCGTTACTTTCTTCAGCCTTTTGCAAAGCTGTTTCATCACCCCAGACATCTGATAACACGTCTTTAAACGCATTTTCATCTATTCGGCTATCTTCAAGCACTTCGTCATCCAGCTTTACTTCCATTGCAGATGTTGCATCTGTATCGAAGGCAATTTCCCCAAATTCATCTGCTTCTAAACTAGAGGTTTCGAGAGACTCATCTTTTGAGGCTTGTCCGTTAGATAAGGAAATATCGCCAAAGCCATTTTCGCTATCTTCCAACTCGCTGATTTCCAGACTTTCATCCTCAGAATCCAGGATTGCGAACTCTTGAACTACCGCCGCCGACGCAAAGCCATTTGTATGAGCATGTGTCAATGTTTCATCTTCAGGCTTTTCATCAACGATCGCTGCTGCTTCTTCTGCGTATTTCTCTACATCTGGGCTGACAACGAAGCGATTACCAAGGGCTAAATCTGGGTCAAAATGCAAATCCAGCACCTCAATCAACGTATCAGCATCAGGATTAAGTTTGGCAAAGGGCAACATTAACTGCGCTAGCTTTGGCTCTAGGGCGTTAAGAACTCCCAGGATGAGGTAAGAAGGTGGTCGCTTCCCGCCATCAGGGGTGTACACTGATTCAACTTCCATGTGCAGGGTAATCCAGTCTCGATTATTCTGGAAAAATTGCAACCACTTTTGCTTTATTGAATCCGTAAAGCTGTTAAAGAATGCCATGTTATTGTCCCCCATCCTGAGAACTTGATGATTTATACAATCATCAAGTCTAGTTCCTCTTCTGAATTAGGAACCTGGGGTTTACCCGGATTTAGATAAAAATCGGATAACAAAGAGAACAACTCCCGATCTGGTGTGTCGTTAGGTACAACACCTTCGGGACGCGCTAGAATTTGGTCGGCGATGTTGAGATAGTAGTCGCAAACGTAGTCTAGGGAAGGATCTTGCTCTGCCATCTCAAACAAAGTCTTGCCTTTCACACGGGAAACACGGATATCTTCAATCAAAGGTAAAACTTCCAAAACTGGCATTGGCACAGCTTCTATATATTTTTCAATCAAGTCGCGCTTGGATGTGCGATTGCCAATTAACCCAGCTAAACGCAGTGGGTGAGTTCTTGCTTTTTCGCGGACTGAAGCAGCAATGCGATTAGCCGCAAACAAAGCATCAAAGCCGTTGTCTGTAACAATCAGGCAGTAATCTGCATAGTTGAGTGGTGCTGCAAAACCACCACAAACTACGTCACCCAGAACGTCAAAAAGAATTACATCGTACTCATCAAAGGCGTTGAGTTCTTTAAGTAATTTTACGGTTTCACCGACTACGTAGCCGCCACACCCAGCACCCGCAGGTGGGCCACCGGCTTCTACGCAATCCACACCGCCATAGCCTTTATAAATTACATCTTCCGGCCAGACATCTTCGTAGTGATAATCCTTTTCTTGGAGGGTGTCGATAATTGTGGGAATCAAAAACCCAGTCAGGGTAAAGGTGCTGTCATGTTTGGGATCGCAGCCAATTTGCAGCACTTTCTTGCCACGTTTAGCTAGGGCGACGGATATGTTACAGCTAGTTGTGGATTTACCGATACCACCTTTTCCGTAGACTGCTAGTTTCACTGTTGTTTCCCTCTTATAGCTTTTTTTCAAACATGTGGCTCAAACATTTGCCTTCACCTTTCCTGAGATGGCGATGCGTGAGGTCTATGAATGTCATTATTGGGCAAATTACATAGAAAGGAAAGTGGCTGTTATTTTATAAACGGGTTTTATCGGATGAATTAGAAATTAATTATAGTTATTTTGGTTTTTAATTACCTTAAAAGTCATATTTAGCTCTAAAAATCATGTATAAATAGTTTTTACTAATTATTTTTATAAAAAGAGTTACAAAAAACAAAAATTTGGAATTGGCTTTTTTGAATGGTTTTCATAGAATTTAGTTAATATTCGTGCAACGTGTTTTCAGGGTATTGGGGCACAGGGTGAAGGGTAAAGAGAGGTATATGCAGCCTTATGCTGGAAATACTACTGCACCGTACCACTTCGTGGAAGCAAGCTACGCCTAGCGTCTCTTAGAGAAGGTATCGCAGATAATCTGGCAGTTTTCAGTCGGTATAGGGAACCATTTAATTGCTGCTTGAGAGTGAGTTAGTGTGATTTTGTAAAATATTATTAATTTGTCAAATATTTTCCAAGAGCCAAGGCGAATAGAATTTGCGGCTACACAAAGCAAAGCCCACCTCCGTGGGCTAAGAGAAAAATTTTAGAGTGTGCGTAAGTCCTAAAATTTATTTCAGTCGAGCTATAGAAGGGAATCAGGACACCTCAGTTTCAAGCCCGTGGATTTCCTGTAATGTTTGCCAGCCAGCTTGCCACTGTGAGCTATCTTGTAATAATTTGGCATTTATCCAAAAACGGACTTGAGGATCGCAAGCAGAAACCATTTCGGCGTAAACCCACTTAGCCTGATTTTTCCGATTGACTACTTGGAAGTGCCGCCAACCGTCTACTTTTTGCTGCGCCGTCCACTTAGAACCAACTAGGTAAGGAAATTTTTGTTTTTTAGTCATTTGTTATTTGTCGTTGGGCATTGGGCATTATTTATTTCTCCCTCATCTCCCTCATCCCCTCACTGCTAAGATGTCACCAAATCGCCATTACGGGTAAATTTATGACAATTCAACTCACTATCTTGCTGGACGCATAGGGAAAACCATCTAATATGACTCCAGCAGGTGTTGATATTGTTGGTAATTTTGCGCTTTTTCTTTGAAAGACGTTGTCTTACGACTTCATTAGGGCAAAGAATTTCTAACGTACCCGTACCATCTTGGTCATTGACGATGCGAAATAGACAATCTTGCAACATAGCACGGCTGCTGCTGTCGAAGAACCGCTTAAATCGCTCTAGCTTTTCCCCTTCAGTCATTTGGCTGATGGGTTTTATTTTCAATAAATTCTCATCCTCAAAGTCAAAGTCATCATCTTCAAAGTCGTAGGGGTTAATCATTTTCAGTATCCACTAGGCGACCTGGGATCATAGTAACTCTGTGTAGGGGTAGAAGAACTTCAATCCGTCATACTTGGAGTACGCATTCTGAACAAGAATCGCACAGTGGAAAATCGGAACTAGGGGAAAATACCACTTTTACAAGACGTGAACACCGATCTAGGCGATCGCTCTCCTCTTCATACAATATCTATTAACAGCAGAAATTATCTTGACTTGGTGTTCTGGTAGTAGCCTCTGACAAGCTACTGCGCCTCTACGTTCCTGAAAAAGCCTATGCAACCTACTAATCCTAACCAATTTACAGAAAAAGCCTGGGAAGCGATCGCCCATACCCCGGATATTGTTAAACAATATCAACAACAGCAAATTGAAAGCGAACACCTGATGAAAGCGCTGCTAGAACAAGATGGTCTAGCAACTGGGATTCTCACCAAAGCAGGTGTTAACCTCCAAAAACTGCGCGATCGCACCGAACAATTTTTCCAACGTCAGCCGAAAGTATCGGGTAATAGTACCTCAGTATACTTAGGACGTAGCTTAGATACACTGCTAGATCGAGCAGACGTGTATCGCAAGGAGTTTCAAGATGAATATATTTCAATTGAACACTTATTGCTGGGTTATGCCAAAGATGACCGCTTTGGCAAAGCTTTATTCCAAGAATTTGGTTTAGACGAAGGCAAGCTAAAAGATATTATTAAACAAGTTCGGGGGAGCCAAAAAGTGACCGATCAAAATCCAGAAGGCAAATACGAAGCACTGGAAAAATATGGGCGTGACCTCACAAAAGCCGCCCATGAAGGTCTACTTGACCCAGTGATTGGGCGAGATGATGAGATTCGCCGCACTATCCAAATTCTCTCTCGCCGCACCAAGAATAATCCTGTGCTAATTGGTGAACCGGGTGTTGGTAAAACTGCGATCGCTGAAGGATTAGCACAGCGCATTATCGCTGGTGATGTACCTCAGTCCCTCAAAGACTGCAAGTTGATTTCTTTAGATATGGGTGCTTTGATTGCGGGGGCAAAATTCCGGGGTGAATTTGAAGAACGCCTGAAAGCAGTATTAAAAGAAGTTACTGAATCTACCGGCAAGATTATTTTATTTATTGATGAAATTCACACCGTTGTCGGCGCTGGTGCAACGCAAGGCGCGATGGATGCTAGTAACTTATTAAAACCAATGTTGGCGCGGGGTGAATTGCGTTGTATTGGGGCGACGACTCTAGATGAATACCGCAAACATATCGAAAAAGATGCCGCACTAGAAAGACGCTTCCAACAAGTTTATGTCGATCAGCCAAGTGTAGAAGATAGTATTTCGATTTTGCGTGGGTTGAGAGAACGTTATGAAAACCACCACGGGGTGAAGATTTCTGATAGTGCTTTGGTCGCCGCCGCCGTGTTGTCGAGTCGATATATTAGCGATCGCTTCCTCCCTGATAAAGCCATTGATTTGGTAGATGAAGCCGCCGCGAGATTAAAAATGGAGATTACCTCCAAACCCGAAGAACTCGACGAAATCGATCGCAAGATTCTGCAATTGGAAATGGAGAAGCTATCGCTGCAAAAAGAAAGTGATGCCGCTTCTCGTGAACGTTTAGAAAGATTGGAAAAAGAAATTGCCGATCTCAAAGAAGAACAAAGAACCCTGAATACTCAATGGCAATCTGAAAAAGATATCATTGACAAAATTCAGTCTGTGAAAAAGGAGATTGAACGGGTCAATTTAGAGATTCAGCAAGCAGAACGCGATTACGATCTTAACCGGGCTGCGGAGTTGAAATATGGTAATTTAACCAGCTTGCATCGCCAATTGGAAGCAGTAGAAGCTGAGTTGGCAAGCGCCCAAAGAAGTGGTAAATCACTATTACGGGAAGAAGTTACAGAAGGTGATATTGCTGAAATTATTTCTAAATGGACAGGAATTCCCATCAGCAAGTTAGTGGAATCTGAGAAAGAGAAACTGCTGCATTTAGAAGATGAACTACATCACCGCGTCATTGGACAAGAAGAAGCAGTCACAGCAGTAGCTGATGCAATTCAGCGATCGCGCGCTGGATTGGCCGATCCCAATCGTCCCATCGCCAGCTTTATTTTCCTTGGGCCGACGGGTGTGGGTAAAACCGAGTTGGCGAAAGCACTGGCGGGGTATATGTTCGATAGCGAAGATGCGTTGGTGCGAATCGATATGTCGGAATACATGGAGAAACACGCCGTCTCCCGTTTAATCGGTGCGCCTCCGGGATATGTGGGTTATGAAGAAGGCGGACAACTTACAGAAGCGATTCGCCGCCGTCCTTACTCTGTGATTCTCTTCGACGAAATTGAGAAAGCACACCCCGATGTCTTCAATATCTTCTTGCAAATTCTCGATGATGGTCGCGTTACTGATGCCCAAGGTCATAAGGTGGACTTTAAGAACGCTATTATCATCATGACTAGCAACATCGGTTCGCAATACATTCTCGATCTCGCTGGGGATAACGCTCACTACGACGAAATGCGCCGTCGAGTCATGGAGGCGATGCGAAACAGCTTCCGTCCTGAGTTCCTGAACCGGATTGACGAAATCATCATCTTCCACGGTTTAGATAAGAAGGAATTGCGGCAAATTGTGCTGTTGCAAGTTGAAAGATTGCGCCAAAGATTGGGCGATCGCAAAATATCCCTCAAACTCTCTGATACTGCTCTTGACTTTTTAGCAGAAGTAGGGTATGACCCAGTGTATGGGGCGCGTCCACTGAAACGGGCGATTCAGCGCGAGTTAGAAACTCAAATTGCTAAGGCTATTTTGCGCGGTGAATTCAACAACGGCGACACCATCTTTGTAGATGTGCAAAATGAGCGTCTTTCTTTTAGTCGCTTGCCTGTTGAGGTGTTTAGCAGCTAATTCAGCTACTAGGGATTTCTAAGAAAACAAACCACGGAGGTGCAGAGAAGCTAGTGCGTTGCCCTAGGCGTGCCGGAGGCATCACCCGAAGGGGGGTTCCTCTCGTTGTAGCAACTGGCGTGGCGCACAGAAATTAAGAGGATAGAGGATTGTTGTATGAGATTTTTGGATGTTTCTTAATTGTAAGTTCCTTATATACTGTTCGGTTAAGGCAAGAGACGCGATGAATCGCCGTCTCTACAATAATCATTTTTTCGTCTTGACGGCGATTTATCGCGTCTTTACGCTCTAGAATTTCCATCAAAAAAACTTAACCGAACCGTATTGCCTTATCTCACGCAAAGACGCTAGTGAAGTACCCCTTTTTGCTTCGCTGAAAAAGGGGCTTCCAATTTCAACTACAACAATGACGGTCTTATTCGTCTCTTGGGTTTCCCGTCTCATCCGCCGTTGCCACGTTAGGAACTTCCGAAGAAGTCGAGAACTAAATCCCGTGATGGTCTTACACCGCGTCCACAGGCAGCCCCCCGCCTACCGCAGGGAGTTTGATTTTTGTTCGTACAACACCGCTTGGATTCACGACAATAGTCAACCAGCTAACAGTGTTCTTTCCCCAATCTCTGATGTTGCTGCGGCAAGTATTTTACTACTACTTTGAAGTTAGCCTTTTTGTTCCATACAGTTGGGAGGGTTATCGACCATTTTTATATTACCATAAATAGACATACGCTGTACGTCTATTTATGAAAAGTGGAAGATTGAATTTAAGGATATCTGAGAAAAGATTAGCCAAACTCAAAGTCCATGCAGAAAACAGAGAAAAAACAGTTACACAGTTGGTTGAAGATTGGATCGATAGGTTGCCTAGTCCAAAAAATGACGACTTCTCAACCAACCCACTCCCCAATCAGCCTGACGGCTAATATTGGAGTTGGTTGCTCGCCGTCGTCCGCCCCCTATCCCCACCCTACTAAGAGTTGGGTGGGGACTTCCGCGATACGTTAAACAAATGCGTCTTTGCGTTTTTTGTGAAACTCTTCCCAAATTTACAGTGCTTTTCAAGTCATCGGACTACACCATTCCCAATTCCCGATTCCCTACTGCTTACAAATCACTTGTCGCATTTTACGCATATTTGCGGGCAACTCAAAGTTCATTGCTTGTTGAATGAAAATTGATGGAATGGGAATTAGAGGTGTAGCTTGCACAGTATAAGCAAGCAAGGTGCCGTTACCGCAATCTTGGAGTTCTAAATTGGCGTTAAAATCCTCAAAAGTCCCTTTTACCATACGAAATTGGATTTGTTGCCCCAGCACTTCTACAACGTTGAGGTAAATTTCCACTTGAGCGGTGAAAAAGAAAAAGGCTTTTTGTGCTGCTTGATACAAACGTTTGACTTCACCTTTATGTGATATTTCGCTTTTAGTGATATCAGGAAAATATTGCACCCACCGGGGATAATCAGTTAATTGCTGCCAAACTTGCGATCGCACCATTGGCAAATACATCCAAGCTGTGACAGCGCCACCACAGCTTTTGTGCGATCGCGTTTCTACCAAAATTTCACCCTGTACCAGCAAATTTTGCTTGTCTTGACTCCAAGCCATATCTGAACCTGCAATAATTGAGTCTGAGATATGAGACGCAGACATAATGATTTTTGTTACTCCTCAACTCACCCACTTAAATGGAGTTGAAATTACAAGTCATAAAACTTGATTTAGATCCAACCCATTAAATTTTAGTTCCAGTGTAATCCCTATCTTTTCCGGAAACAGTGATTATTTCAGTTACTTTACTGTCAAAGTTGTAGTTCTTATCACAATTAACACAATTACTACTTAACTGGGCTTAATAATAGCAGTATTTATAAATGAAAAACAAAGTTATTAACAGCTAGAATGGCACAAACACTATTTAATATCAAGCGCCTTACCTCAAAGTCTGGATAGGATCTCTAAATTTTTACGTGTTATTTATGATGAAACTGTAACTTCATCATAACTTTATATCTGATGGTCAATATCAAGTATAATTTCTGTTGAGTTGAGAGGAAAATTAGGTGAGTCAATCTTCTTTAAATCGTAGATTAATCCAGGTTTTTGGTATCCTTCTCGGCATGAGTGTAGCTGTCTGGGTACTGAGAGGCGTTGGTATTCTCACTTTTATTCCCGGTGGAATAATTTGGTTACTGCTACTAGGAGCGATCGCGATCGGGATGATCAGTTATGCCCAAAGGACTTGGTGGCGTTTGTAATCTGATTTCTCATAATCTGGGAAATTTATCCCAAGGGTAGATGTCTACCTCGTTTAAGAATTGTAGCGTGGCTATTTTCACTCACTGACAAAAGTATTTAATAGTGAAGCAATGGCAACAATTTACTAAGGGAAAGGAATATGGCAAAGTATCTATGTACCGTTTGCGGCTATGAATACGATCCAGAATTAGGCGATCCAGATAGCGACATAGCACCGGGAACAGCCTTTGAAGATATACCAGAAGATTGGTCATGTCCAACCTGCGGTGCAACAAAAGATGACTTCGAACCTGATGAAGAGTGAAAATAACAGCTAGCCTAGTAAAGT
This sequence comes from Nostoc sp. KVJ3, assembly GCF_026127265.1. Lineage (GTDB taxonomy): Bacteria > Cyanobacteriota > Cyanobacteriia > Cyanobacteriales > Nostocaceae > Nostoc. The sequence goes on along the minus strand of NZ_WWFG01000002.1, from coordinate 2,254,724 downwards.
ACGTGCTATTGAGAAATTTTAGAACTTGCTACCGTTACGAATTGTAGTTATTGGGGGTGGGGCTGCGGGATTTTTTGGTGCGATCGCTTGTGCTAAAGCCAATCCTGATGCCGAAGTTACTTTACTCGAAGCCAGTCGTCAACCACTGGCGAAAGTGCTAATTTCTGGTGGTGGACGCTGCAACGTGACTCACGCTTGCTTTGATGCCGAGGAGTTAGTGCAAAATTACCCCAGAGGTGCAAAAGCTTTAAGGGGTGCTTTGACTCGCTTTGGCCCTCAAGATACAGTAGCTTGGTTTGCTGCTGGTGGAGTCTATCTCAAAACTGAAGCTGATGGCCGGATGTTTCCTGTCACCAACACTTCCGAAACCATTGTAGAATGCCTAATTAAAGCGGTGGCGAAATCTGGGGTAAAACTCCGGATCGGTACACACGTAACTTCAGTGAAACGAACCGCAGCAGATGGGGGGTTTGATGTTCTCCTCAAGTCGGAAGAGACGATTAAATGCGATCGCCTACTTCTTGCTACCGGCAGCAGCATTGTCGGTTATAAAATTGTCCGAGAGTTAGGTCATCAAATTGAACCGCCAGTACCCTCATTATTTACCTTCAACATTGCCGATCCGCAATTGCGGGCTTTAGCTGGAGTTAGCGTTAACTCTGCCCAATTGCGGTTATCTCTGGGCCCAAAATCCCAATTACAACAGACTGGGCCATTGCTAATTACTCACTGGGGTTTGAGTGGCCCCGCTGTTTTGAAGCTTTCTGCTTGGGGTGCGAGAGTTCTGCATGAAAGCCACTATCAAGCTACATTATTGATTAATTGGCTGCCCCTGATGCCACAAGAACAAGTGCGAGAAAAAGTTTTAGCAGTTAAGGATGAGTGGGGGAAAAAAGCGATCGCATTACATCGCGGCGTTGATTTACCCCATCGTCTCTGGCAATATATCATTGCTCGTACAGGTATAACCACAGACGATCGTTGGGCAGAAATATCTAGTAAAACCCTAAATCAACTGGTGCAGGAACTTACACAGGGACAATACTTAATCAATGGCAAAGGAGCCTTTAAAGAAGAATTTGTTACCTGTGGCGGTGTTAACCTCAAAGAAGTCAACTTTAAGACAATGGAAAGTAGGTTAATTCCTGGTCTTTATTTTGCCGGAGAAATCTTAGATATTGATGGTATTACTGGTGGCTTTAACTTCCAAAGTGCTTGGACAACTGGGTATTTAGCAGGGATAGCAATGGCGAGCAGCGACTAGAGCATCAAAAACCTATTCATAACTTTTGGGCAAATAAGGGAAATGACGCGATCGCAACCGGGTACGTTTAAGTATATGCCTTAAATTTAATGTGCAATTCATTGAATCCGTGTTCCTAGAATCACTGAGTTTTTTACTGTAACCCGGATTTCTGTAGCAGTAATACGAGGATCTTTGAGCCAAAATTCCCTTATTGGATCTGTTCGTCCGTGCCATTCTGGAGGCCAATGTTCTTCGGGTGTTAAATCGTCCAGTAGAATAAAGCCTCCTGGTTTGAGAGCATTTATTAATATTTCAGGTTCGCTGAGTTTTGCCTTTCCGCCATCAGCAAATAAAAAATCAAAGGGAGCATAGGTGAGCAAATCGCGCCAGTCGCCTTGAAGTGTGAGGACATTAGACTTATCTGCAAATAGCTGTTGGACAAGTAAGGCAAGTTGCCGATCGCTTTCAATCGTAACAAATCTACTATTTTGATGTAATGCACTCACTATCCAGGCTGCACCAACACCACATCCACTACCAATCTCGCCAATTTGACCCTGTGTGATGTGTCTAGTAAGGATATGCAACAAGCGACCAACTTCTGGGAGCGAGGATTGGGAAAACTCCAGTTGTACAGCCAGCAATTGAGCTTCTTGCACCAATGAGGGAATAGAAGCAATCGGATGATAGATTGTCATGTCACCAATATGCTAGCTCACCGCAATGTGTCTATAAAATTACTGGATTGGGGCATAAAGAGGGAAAATTATCTTGTCATTGTAGATCAATTTTGAACACACCCAACAATGAAATTCAGCGAAATTATCCGCCAATTTGGTGAAACAGCCACCAATCATAGCCTGACTAGCAACCCAGACCATGACCCAGAAATTACAGGGGTAGCAGCCATTGATGAAGCTACTAACGGTACTCTCAGTTACGTAGAAGGGGCAAAATTTGGGCCTTTTGTCAGCAAAACCAATGCTACTGCTTTAATTTTGCCCCAAGATGAAAAATTACAGTTGATTGCCCAAGAGAGAGGTATTGTCTGGATAGCAGCCTCAGATCCGCGACTGTTCTTTGCCAAAGCGATCGCCCTTTTTTACCAACCATATCGCCCCCTTCCAGAAATTCATCCCACTGCTGTCATTCACTCCACTGCAAAAGTTGGTAGTGATGTTTACATTGGCCCCCATGCTGTGATTCAGCAAGGGGTGGAAATTGGTGATGGCGCAATTATTCATCCCAATGTGGTGATTTATCCAGATGCTAAAATTGGCGATCGCACCACCTTACACGCCAACTGTACCATCCACGAACGCACCCGCATCGGTGCAGATTGCGTGATTCACAGTGGTGCTGTTATTGGTGCAGAGGGCTTTGGTTTTGTTCCTATTCGTACTGGATGGTTAAAAATGGAACAATCTGGTTATACAGTCTTAGAAGATGGCGTAGAAGTTGGCTGTAACAGCGCCATTGACCGCCCGTCCGTTGGAGAAACACGGATAGGTAACAATACAGTAATTGATAACTTAGTGCAAATAGGTCATGGTTGTCAAATTGGTTTTGGCTGTGCGATCGCAGGTCAGGCTGGGATGGCAGGTGCTGTAAAACTTGGGAATCGGGTCATTTTAGCTGGACAAGTAGGAATTGCGAATAGGGCGAAAATGGGTGATGGGGCGATCGCTTCGGCTCAAACTGGCATTTTACACGATGTTCCGCCGGGAGAAATTGTCTCTGGAACTCCTGCAATTCCCCACAAACTATATCTCAGAGCATCTGCTATTTATAGTCGCCTACCAGATATGTATCAATCGCTAAGGCAATTGCAACGTAAATTCAAAAATAGCAATGATGAATAAAAAAGCTTGGCAGATTTTTTACACATAAGACATCTGGTGAACAAGAATGTAGAGACGCGATATATCACGTCTCTACAAGAGTTATGCATAACGCATATTTAATTTCTGGAGATGTCTATAGTAAAAATCCACATTACAAATCGCTTGTTAATGCTCCATTCCTTTATGAGTGGAGTATTTGTAACTAATAATTATGACTACTGAATTATAGCGGTTCTCATTTATGTGAGGTACACCCGTAGGGGCAATTCATAAATTGCCCCTACACCTTACGAGATGATGTTTTACCACATTTGAATGGGAACTGCTATATTTCTCAAAAATATAAACTAATTCGATAATAAATAACTAATAGATATACTTTGAGAAATATGTTTTTTAAAACTTATTTCTTTTTGAAGAGCAAATTGAATAATTACATATATCGCAAGATAGAGAGATATACAAGTATCTATAATTAATAATAAAGTAAGTAAGCTTACCTGGTTTTTACAGCAAGCTTCGCAATAAAAAACAATAAATAAGAGAAAAAATGCCCAGGCTCGTAGGACAGCGCTCTAATACTGGATCAAATATCACCGTTCTTATCACCCTTGTGGCTATTTTTGGGGTACTTTTTGAATACTTTGGCGTTATTGACATAGTTCCTGGTTTTGGCAGAGAGGGACGATATTTTCAGCTAAAAATTCAGCCAACTAGCGAACAAGTCACCGGACAACCCAATCAATAAAAACAAAAACCGCGAGGGATAAATGCGTAAAGGTAGTGATGTTATCGATAAAATTGTCGTTACATTTGATAAAGGTAAGAAAATTGAGCGAATTCTAGATTTAATTTTTGATCAAAAACACAATCAAATTTTGGGGTTCTTGGTTGAAGAGAAGAGACTGTTTAGGGCTGCAAAAGTCATTCCTCTGGAAGAGGTGCGAGCCATCGGGTTAGATGCGATCGTCGTTAACTCGAAAGAATCTGTTGTTAAAGTACATCGTCTCCCTGAAATAAAAGAGATTCTGCACCAAAATCTCGTCCTCAAAGGAACAAGAATTCTGACCACAGAGGGACTAAACCTTGGCGCGCTAGTTGATTTGTTCTTCGATGAGCATAGTGGACAGGTGGAAGGATACGAAGTTTCTGGTGGTGTATTTGCCGATGCTTACTCAGGGCGATCGTTCGTTCCCGCTCCCGAAACGCTGATAATTGGTGACGATGTTGCTTTTGTACCTCCACAAACTGCTCAGATGATGCAAGAACAGGTAGGTGGTATTCGCAAAGCCGTCCAAGCAACTGAAGATAGGTTGCAAGAATCGGCCCAAACAGCTAACCGCAGTTTACAGTCAGCCAGCCAGACAGCAGGTGAGCAACTGCAAAGCTCAGTAGAGAATATGAACCGCAGGTTACAGTCAGCCAGCCAGACGGTAGGTGAGCAACTAGAAGCCGCAACTGATGCGACTAACAGCAAACTGCAAGACCTCAATCGAGATGCATCTGCCTTCCTGACAAACAATCTGGTCGATCCAGCGGAGCAAAAAATATCCGTGATTGGCAAGCGGGTTGAGCGGGATGTGCTGACTCCAGATGGTAATGTACTGCTATTAGAGGGGCAGGAAGTCACCCTAGTCGATGCAGAAGCGGCCGATCGCATGAATATCCTCGATGAACTCTATCAAGCCACGGGTGGCAGCCTTACTGCAAACATTAGTCGCAATTTGAAAGCAGCAACAGAATCTACTAGCAATCAAATTCAGAGCGCAACTCGCAGCGTTGCTGCTAACTTACGTGAATCGGTTGATGGACTAGCAGAATATGTGGCGATCCAGCAAGCAAGAGGGCGTAGAGTCTTGCAAACAGTGCGTGCTGACGATGGGTTAATTATTGCGGCATCTGGGCAGATTGTCACCGAATCCGTCCTTGAGCGGGCCCAGATTTACGGCAAACAAGCAGAATTACTGAGCGCTGCTGGTCTGGCTTTGGCTAGTGCAGTTAGTTCTACCGCCAGTGACACATGGTTAGAAACCAAAGTTCAACTGCACGATCGAGCAAGCGTTGCTCAAAGGAATCTCAACAGTTTCTGGCAAGCTTTGAAAGAGAAAGCAGAAGAGTTACAAGGACGCAGTACCCAGGCGATGAAGAAGCAACGAATTGAACAAGCACTGGGTCGTCCAGTTACCCGCGTCATTCTCGATCCAAAAGACAACGTGATTCTGAATGTGGGTGAATTGATTACCCATCGGGCTGTTCGTCAGGCTGAAGAAAGTGGAGTCTTGAATATTTTGCTGAGTTCGGTCTATATGAAGGAGCCAGAAATATCCGAGCGAGAACTCCGTGCCGAAGAATATGGAATGGCAGCCTTGGTGCATCATAGTAACGAGCGATCGCAACTTGAAGCCAAATCAATTTTAGTAAACTAATCCTCGGCTTTAATAGGACTACTACTGGTTTATACAGAAACCTAAGTCGTGAGTCTTAGGAATCCCCGACCGTTTACGGCGGGGAGGATGTCAACACATTAATTTTGCAAGGTTTGTAGTGAGCGATTTATCGCTCAGTTTTAAGCACTGAACTGCTTACTACAAACTCATCAAAATTAATGCGACAGACTACTACCTTGTAATCAATCAGCTAAAATCCTAATTTCTCCAAGACTGGCTTTGTAGAAACAACGTGGCGTTCTAAACCCAGTTCTTTTGGGCTGACCCCAAGTGCTAAAGCAATCAACTGGGGTAAATGCAACACTGGTAAACCTAACTTTTGCTCAATCACCTTTTCCACCTCTGGCTGACGCGAATCTAAATTTAAGTGGCATAGAGGACAAGGTGTAACAATACAGTCAGCACCAGATGTTAAAGCATCCTGAATATGCATCCCCGCCATCTTGAAAGATTGGGTAGTCGCATAGCTAGAAAGCGGCCAACCACAACATTGTGTCCGCCCTCGATAATAAATTGGTGTTGCGCCTACCGCCCGAAACATATTTTCCATCGCTTCCGGTTGGAATGGATCCTCATCAGGCATAGATTTTTGGGCGCGAAGGAGATAGCAGCCATAAAAAGCTGCACATTTTAATCCAGTTAACTTCCGAGTGACACGTTTGGTAATTTCCTCTAAACCGTAATCTGTCACTAAAGCGTAGAGGAGGTGTTTAACATCGGTACTACCGCGATAAGGCGAACAGCCTTCTTTATGCAGCAAGCCATTAACCTGTTCAACATAGTTAGGGTTAGAAGTCTTACATTCTTTTAGGTGTTCGTTGACGTGACCGATAACACCTTGACAAGTACTGCAATGGGTAAGTAAGGGCAAATTTAATTCTTCTGCTAAAGCAATATTTCTGGCGTTGACTGTATCTTCTAGCAGTTGGGAATCTTCTTTAAATGTGCCAGAACCACAGCAAGCAGCTTTTTTAAGTTCAACCAATTCAATACCCAGTGCTTTGGTAAGGGCTTGAGTTGACTGGTAAAGTTCTCGACAGGCCCCTTGAGCAACACAACCGGGGAAGTAAGCGTATTTGAGTTTGAGTGTCTGAGATAGCATAGAGGTATATTTGGGTTAGAGCGATCGCTCTAAAACAATAACTGTTTTATCATTCCTTGTTAGCACTAGAGTTCTGATGTTTAACCTTCAGCGACCCTTTAAGCGTTTATATATTCATATTCTGATTGCTAGCAAGGCTGTAAATACTGATGGAGACATTGTAAAAAAATTTAGTAATAATTAGACAACTGAAGCATTTACACGGTATCGGTGATGGCGCAACCCGCTCCCCTACCCAACTGTTCCCAGAAAAGTTACCCGATTCTTTTGAGGAACGGCAGGGTTTTTCTGTTAGAAAACCCCTTGGTAGTATACGGGCGATCGCGCTTGACGATAAGATGTATATGCTCAAAACAATGTCTCCCGTAAAGAGCAGAACCTAGCAACTGGTTAAGGACTTTTATTATTTATGAGCCAAACAGAACTTTTTGAAAAGGTCAAGAAAATCGTCATCGAACAACTGAGTGTTGAAGAGAAAGACTCTAACAAAGTCACACCAGAGGCGAAGTTTATGGAAGATTTAGGGGCTGATTCCCTAGATACTGTCGAACTCGTGATGGCTTTGGAAGAAGAATTTGATATCGAAATTCCTGACGAAGCTGCCGAACAGATTGTATCGGTTCAAGACGCAGTAGATTACATCAATAACAAAGTTACCGCATCAGCTTAGAAAAGTTTTGAGTCTCTATCAGATGGCTTTGCTCGCTCCCTCTGGGCGTTTATGGCAAAACCAGTACTTTAACTTTTTACTGAGTGCTGAACAGTTAAAAGTTTAGGAGTGAGAGTTTTAGGAGGCAAAAGTTCGGAGTTCTCTCCATCTTTAGGTGCTTCCAAAACTCAGAACTCAAGACTCGAAACTCAGCACTATTTAATGCCTGCTGCTTTTTCGCCACATTTAACTGAATCATGACAGATCATACACGTAAACGCGTTGTTGTAACTGGTGTTGGCGCGATTACACCTATAGGTAATACAGCAACAGAATATTGGGATGGATTATTGAGTGGACGCAATGGCATTGACTACATCACATTTTTTGATGCGTCTCGCCATGATTGCCGGATTGCTGGTGAGGTAAAAAACTTCGATCCACATGATTACTTGGAGCGCAAAGATGCCAAACGTATGGATCGATTTGCCCAATTTGGGGTTGCGGCAGCAAAACAGGCTCTATCTAACGCGCAGTTAGTTATTAATGAACTGAATGCAGAACAGATAGGTGTCATGATCGGTTCTGGCGTTGGTGGCATTAAGGTATTAGAAGACCAGCAAACTATCTACCTCAACCGCGGGCCTGATCGCTGTAGCCCATTCATGATCCCGATGATGATTGCCAATATGGCCGCAGGATTAACGGCAATTCACACGGGTGCTAAAGGGCCAAATTCTTGCCCTGTAACTGCCTGTGCTGCTGGCTCCAACGCTGTTGGCGATGCTTTTCGCTTAATTCAAGGGGGATATGCCCAAGCGATGATTTGCGGCGGAACAGAGGCAGCTGTAACCCCATTATCGATGGCTGGGTTTGCCGCGTGCAAAGCCCTCTCTTTTCGTAATGACGATCCGACTCATGCTTGCCGTCCCTTTGACCGCGATCGCGACGGATTTATATTAGGTGAAGGTTCAGGAATTTTAATTCTCGAAGAACTGCAACACGCCATAAGTCGCGGCGCTCACATTTATGCCGAAATGATCGGCTATGGTATGACCTGTGACGCATACCATATCACTTCCCCCGTCCCTGGTGGACTAGGCGCAGCGAGAGCCATAGAACTAGCGCTCAAAGATGCCAGTATAACTCCTGAGCAGATTAGCTACATTAATGCCCACGGCACTAGCACCCCGGCGAATGATTCAACTGAAACCTCAGCGATCAAAAAAGCCTTGGGAGAACATGCGTATAAGGTGGCAATTAGCTCCACCAAATCGATGACAGGTCATTTATTAGGCGGTTCTGGAGGTATTGAAGCAGTGGCAACAGTACTGGCGATCGCTAATGACCAAATTCCCCCGACAATCAATCTCGAAAATCCCGATCCTGAGTGTGACTTAGATTACGTGCCTAACTTTAGCCGCGCTCAAAAAGTTGAGGTGGCAATATCCAATTCTTTCGGGTTTGGCGGTCATAACGTCACACTGGCCTTTAAGAAATACGTCTAAAAGAAGTCAGAATTCAGGAGTTTTATTCACTCTGCCCCCTGCCCCCTGCTCCCTGCCCCCTGCTCCCTGCCCCCTGCTCCCTGCCCCCTGCCCCCTGCCCCTGCCCCCTGCTCCCTGCCCCTGCCCCCTGTCCCTGCCCCATACCCAATGCCCAACGAAAGTACCATAAATATCATTCCGATATAACTTAAGCGTTCAGCATGACCCGATTATCAGCTTGATTTATCACCAGAAACTCAGGAGATCCCGCTTGTCCATCGACAAGCGGGAGTGGGATGATGAGGATACTGTGGAGAATCTAAAATAACCCCAGTAAGAGAAGCTACGAAGAGTGCTAACCCGTCGTTAAAAACAAGAGATTATGACTGTTGCAACCCAATCCGCCAAAGAATTGTCCCTCGAAGAACTTTGTATTAACTCGATCCGCTTCTTGGCTGTTGATGCCGTAGAAAAGGCCAAATCGGGACACCCAGGACTGCCAATGGGCGCGGCTCCAATGGCTTTTATCCTCTGGGATCGCTTTTTAAAGTTTAATCCTAAGAATCCCAAATGGTTTAACCGCGATCGCTTTGTCTTATCTGCCGGTCATGGCTCAATGTTGCAGTACGCCCTACTGTACCTGACAGGCTACGATAGCGTCACCATTGAAGATATCAAACAATTCCGGCAATGGGGTTCTAAAACTCCCGGACACCCAGAAAACTTTGAAACCCCAGGCGTAGAAGTCACAACTGGCCCCTTGGGTCAAGGAATTGCCAATGCAGTTGGTTTAGCGATCGCAGAAGCACATCTAGCTGCTAAATACAACAAACCCGATACCAAAATTGTTGACCATTACACCTACGTAATTTTAGGTGACGGTTGCAACATGGAAGGGATTTCCGGTGAAGCTGCTTCCTTCGCAGGACACTTGGGATTAGGCAAACTCATCGCTTTATACGACGACAATCACATTTCCATTGACGGTTCCACCGATGTAGCATTCACCGAAGATGTTTCCAAACGCTTTGAAGCTTACGGTTGGCACGTTCTGCATGTCAAAGATGGTAATACAGATTTAGCAGCGATCGCCAAAGCAATTGAAGAAGCTAAAGCTGTCACCGATAAACCATCAATGATTAAGGTAACAACCACCATCGGCTATGGTTCCCCCAACAAACAAAACACTGCTGGCGTTCACGGCGCTGCTTTGGGTGCAGACGAAATTGCCTTAACTCGCAAACAACTGAACTGGGAATATGAGCCTTTTGATATTCCACAAGATGCTCTCAACCACACGCGTAAAGCAGTGGAACGTGGCGCAGCTTCCGAAACCGAATGGAACAAAACCTTTGCCGACTACAAAGCTAAGTATCCCCAAGAAGCGGCTGAATTTGAACGCTACATTAGCAGCAAACTGCCCGACGGTTGGGATAAAGTATTACCTACCTACACTCCCGAAGACAAAGGATTGCCCACCCGTAAACACTCAGAAAACTGTCTCAATAAACTAGCAGCGGTTTTACCTGAATTAATTGGTGGTTCGGCTGACTTAACCCACTCCAACTTGACCGAAATCAAAGGCAAGGGCGACTTCCAAAAAGGGCAATACGAAAATCCCAACATCCACTTTGGTGTGCGGGAACATGGTATGGGCGCAATCTGTAATGGTATAGCGCTGCACAATTCGGGATTAATCCCCTACGGTGCTACCTTCTTGATCTTCACAGATTATATGCGTGCTGCCATTCGCTTATCCGCCCTTTCCCAAGCTGGTGCAATTTGGGTGATGACGCACGACTCCATTGGACAAGGTGAAGATGGCCCCACACACCAACCCATTGAAACCCTCGCTTCCTTGCGAGCCATTCCTAACTTAACAGTGTTTCGTCCCGCAGACGGCAATGAAACCTCTGGCGCTTATAAAATAGCGATCGAAAAAGCCAAGCAAAACGCTCCATCTCTATTAGCGTTCACCCGTCAAAACGTCCCCAATTTGCCAGGTACATCAATTGAGGGTGTAGCCAAGGGTGGATACACCATAGTGGATAGCGAAGGTACACCTGAACTGATCTTGATTGGTACTGGTTCAGAGTTGAGCCTCGCTGTCAGCGCAGCCGAAAAACTCAAAGCTGAAGGTAAGAAAGTTCGTGTCGTTTCGCTACCTTCATGGGAATTGTTCGAAGCACAGGATGCGGCTTATAAAGAGTCCGTTCTACCAAAAGCTGTCACCAAGCGTTTGTCTGTAGAAGCTGCTAGCAGTTTCGGCTGGCACAAATACGTGGGTACTGAAGGCGATACTGTTAGCATCGACCGCTTTGGTGCTTCGGCTCCAGGCAATGTTTGTCTAGAGAAGTTTGGCTTTAGCGCTGATAATGTATTAGCTAAGGCTAAACAATTGTTGGGTTAATAGCAACAGAATATTCTCAAAATTTTGTGGGGTGGGCATCTTGTCCACCTTTTTTTATGCACAGGGCCGCTGAGAGGATTGTTTATAATTTAGGTAATTAGTTAAATACTGGGAGAAGTTATGCAAGAAGTTTCTAGCTATCATCAGGAACTTATCAATCGGATATCGCCAATTGTGGAAAATTTATTTAAAGGTAATAGTTTATATCAAGTAAAGTTAAACCAACGGGAAATGAGCCAAATGTTAGTTGAACTATTTGGGCAATTCTCACCAGAAGAAATGAGGGAAATTAAAAATGATGATTTGATAGATAGAATTGATAGTATTTTAATTTTAGAGGCAGTTTCAGGTACGTTAAATGATTTAACACCGGAGCAAATCAAAATGTACGATCAAGCAGTAAAGAGAAAATAGACAAAGTGACTGTTAATATCAGAAATATAATATATTTAATCATTTGGAGGTCTTTATGCAGGAAATTGCGCGGGAAAGAGATATAGCGATCGCACGATTATCAAAAATCGTCGATAAATTAATTCAAGGTAATAGTCTCTATCAAGAAAGATTAGATAAACAAGAAATTATTCAACATTTAGTTAATTTATTGGATAAGTTTCCACCAGAATTTATAAATGCTCTTTCTGATGGTGAATTAACAGACAGAATTGATAGTATTTTAGTAATAGAGGCAGTTTCTGGGACATTGAATGATTTAACACCAGAGCAAATAGAGATGTTTGATGCAGCAGTAGAAAGAAGATAGCAATAAATAGGCTATCTTCTCGACACGAATATATTAACGGCTATTTTGAAGAAGAATCAAAAGGTAAATAGTAAGCTAGAGGAGGTGCGTTTTCTGGGAGAAGATGTATTTATAAGTTGTATAACCTATTTTGAATCAAAAAGAGGATTGCTTTATGCGAATGCTACCAGACAGATATCTGATTTAAATGAATTCTGCCGAAATTATAAAATTTTATTTTTGGATGATTTAGAAATTATAGAAAAAGCCTGTGAAATTGATGCAGATTTAAAAAGAAAGGGTAGGAAAATACAAGAGGCTGATGTATTGATAGCGGCTACAGCGATCGCACGCGGATTAATTCTGGTTTCTAATGATTCTGATTTGCTACGAGTGCAAAATATTAATTTAGAAAACTGGCTGCAAATAGATTATTAAAATATCTTTATTTATTATGGACAACCCTTCTTTATCTCAAAAATATTTACTATCAAATATTACCTTTTTTGCAGGGATTGTAATTGGAGTTATAAGTGCAAATTTAATCATTTTTTTGATGAAAGAAAGTACTAATCTGAATTTAGCTATCACCGGAGCAAAATTAGGAGCAATTATTGTAATTATAACTGTAGTCATTATTTGGAATGTACAGTGGTTTATTAAACAAGATTTTTATATTAATATATTCGCTTGGTTAGTAACAGCATTGATAATAGGAACTATAGTAACTCTAATTATTGAAGATAGAATTGGAACTATAGTTGCAGCAGGATTCACATTTGGTATTGTGGTAATGACTGCTACTTTAACTTTACTTGGTTATGTCACGATTGGTATTTTATCTATTGGTTTTTACCCTAGATGTGTTATTTGGGTAAATTCGCTTGAGGCTATTAGAGTATTCTTAACTACGCTGGCAGTGAAGCTGGTAGTAATTATCTTTTTCCACGGTATTGATATACATAGCATAAAGTCTTATTTGCTTTAGCTTTAGTAAATAAGCGATGTCTACGAAAGGCTACGCCTACGCAACGCTTGGCTGCTAAACTAAGAGAATTAAATATTAATCCCGATGAGTTAGTTTAATTATTTTGGCAACTATCTTTAGATAGATAGGGTAAACACTACGCTGCTAATCGTTAGAAATCGCTTGCTAGTAATGAAAAAATGAAATTTTCATAACTAAAAAATTATACTTTATCTTTATGATATTTTATCAATGTGTAATCTCTAGTATCACCTAATAAATCAGCAAGACCTTCTCAAGGCTTAATCTATATTCATGCTTTTAGTAGAGGCAATGATGACTTGATAAGTGTGAGTATATATTTGTTGTCGAACAATAAATAGTTACTGTAATTTAGATGAAAAAATCATAATTTTATCCGACTTCAGTAACTTTATTTGGTTTCTAGCCAATTGTTTGATGTTTTGAGAAGGTAACACAATGAATAACATCCTAAAACGCACACTTCTACCTAGCCTCATGGCTGCAAGTTTAGCTGGTGGAACTTTGGTTCCCGCAAAACCGGCTGCTGCTGATGACCAAGTACTACGAGATATAGGAATAGGGGCTGCTACCAATGTTGTCACTGGAGCAGTTAGGGGAAATGGTAGTGGTGTATTAGGCAATGCTGTTAAGGGTGGTATCACTGGCGCAGCAGTCAATGGTGCAAATGGTCTTAGAAGCGATCGCGCTCGTCGTCACCGGAATCTTGGTCAAGATGTTGGAGTTGGTGCAGGGGCTAGCGCGTTGACTGGCATAATTACTGGCGATCGCAAAGATACCCTTGGTAATGCTGTAGATGGTGCAGCTGTAGGTGGAGCAATTCATCTATTAACCAAATAATCACTAAATTCAGCAAGTGAAATAACTTTCCAACGATTAACGAACTTATCCCTCCCCTAATTCCTCTCCTTTTCAGATAAGTAAATCCAACCCCCTTTCTCTACTAGAGAAAGGGGGTTGGTGGGTTAGATTCATATTCGGATATATGCCACCATCAGGTTCAGATGACTTTAAACTTAATAGTAAAATCTAGCCCTTCAATGCTTTTCTAAAGTTTCGACGATAGGATGGATTTGTAATAAACAAAGCTGGCCATAGCAACGATAAACCAATGCGATTGGTCAATGTTGGATTAAAATTAGTCCGTCCAAACCCATTCCAAAACTTCCAAACGCCACCTCCATAAACCACTATCAATCCAATAAAAATTAAGGTACCCATTCCTATCAACTCCGTTAGTAACTGACAGAATTTAAGTTAAGTTTTACCACACGAGGTAAGCACCTCATAACCTAACAGCGAGAAGGTATGACTAAACTCCTCAGTCTCGGACATCTACAGAGGATGTTTGAAAAGTATTATTGCTAACAGCAAAAGATCCCAAACCTAACCTCTGTAACCCTTTTCCTACAAGAGAATGTGGGTTTATAAGCCTGTACCCGTTTCTGGGAGAAGCTTGGAGAGGGTTTTTTAGTATACTTTTAGACTTTGCAAACCACCTCTAAGTTAGTTACAGCTATTTTCAGGTAAATAGACCAGACCGTAGGGGCAATTCATAAATTGCCCCTACGACAGATGTGGTTCAAATACATGAAAACTGCTGTAAACACACATTCTCTTATTCCAGTGTAGATTAGCTTCACGCATCCCAGCTAGTTATTAATGGTAGCAAGGCTAGCAAATATCGTTGATATACTGGGACTGTAATCGCGCTATTTGAATATTCATACCTTGCACCTGTTATCCCAAGGCTAGAAGTCTGGGGTAAAATGCACAAGGCTCTAGCTTAGAAGGTTTCAAAACTCAGAGTTGGCGGATTTAGTAAAAGTACCTTTAGCCTGTTAGTGTTTGTGCATTATCCTTATGCTTCATCTACCCAATAAAGATAATATTGTTCACTATCCACCCAGCTTCTTCCAAAATATTTGATCGGAACAATATTCAAATCATTGCGTTTGGCATTCAATTTTTTATTTAAAATCAGCAAAATTTTATTTTGCTGATCCTGATTTTGGAGTAGGGAATTAATTTGGTTTAATATCTCAGCTTGTTCTACTTCTTGGCGACCTTTTTTAAATAGAGTAAAACTTCCCATAGTTTGAAGTTCAGGATAGTAAAACTTTCGATTGAGATAACCCGATAAGGGAGCCATATTTGCATCTCGGCTGGCAACAATAAATTCCCGATCTAACCCAGCTTTTTGAATATATTGAGATGTTTCTCTACTAGCAGAAAATGGAATAAATAAATCTCTTGAAAAACTATAAATTCCTCCGATAAACTGGGTATAAAGAATTAGCATTAAAGCAATATGATGCCATTTATGAACAAATATAATTGAGTTTGGATGCACAGAAAACTTATTGAATAAAACCGGAGATTTTTGATAATAACTTCCTAGCCATAAAGCTGCTATTAGAACTAAATAGAAATGCCCAAAATGCCGAGGCATACCTAAAAATCTAAAATATGTAAAGGCAAGTATTATACAATTACCTATAGTGTAGAAAAAGAAAATAACTGGTTTTTCAGATAATTTAATCAGGGTTAAAGTTACAATAAACAAAGTCACTATCGCACAAACAATTAAATCTAGCCATTGTTTGTGTGCAGGAATAATTAATAAATAACTACTAAATATTCTACCTATGCTTCTCAAAAAATGATGGATATCTAATTGTATTACCCAACCATTATTTAACCCGCCATAAAGATAACTGTCTGGTGGAGGAGTAATAATGTAAATGGATAAAATAAAAGAAAATATGATAATTCCAATACTTAAAAATAAGTCGTATTTTTGGCTTTGAGTAAAATACTGATGCCGATGTTCGCTATCAAAACAAAATTCAACTAGCAAAGTCAATAATAAAGATAATGATAATAATAAACCATAGGCACTACTATTTGCTAGTAACCCCAATAAAATTGCCAAATAAGCATAAGTTATTTTTCTTGATGAAAAAACTGTACAGAAGACAAAAGTAAATAACATACTAAATGCATAGTTTCTCGAAATTAAAAGATATTCATAAAAAGGAAAAAACCCGAAAGAAAACAGAAACTTTTGTTGATGGTTAAAAGGGCTATATAGACAGAAAATCGTAACTGAAACAACAGTAATTACCAAATGGAAAATTTGCATAATAATAGGATTGTCTACTATTTTTATTAGAAGTAATAGACAAAAATACCATAGAGCCGGATGACCTTCATAATGAATATTTGCAATTAAATCCCCCCAAGATTCACTATCTCTAACAATAAGCCAGGGATTTAGCTCATCTCGCCACATTGAATGTTTTAGGATACCCATTAAGCCAAGAGGAGAAAAAATAATGATAATAATCCAAGGAGAATGAAAAGGTAATCTTGAAGTATATTTGATGATTTTTTCGTTTAACATTGTTAATTAAAAATAAAATTTATTTAGATAAAAAACACCATAGATGCTAAAATCATCCGAGAAAAAACTTATGTATTATCCAATATTCTCCTGATTGTTTAACTATTCTAATTTCTGAATTATTCCTCATTTCTACTCATAACCTTCTGGTATACCCACTGGTGATAAACCTGCGATCGCTCTTAAATTTTGGCAACGAATCAACTCAGTAAAATTTAAACCAGAACGCCCTTCAATCTTTGCTACTGCTTCAATGGCAGATAATAGGTGCTGGGCTGCTTCAGCTTCTGAGTAACCGCGCCGTTGGGCTATGCGAATTGCTGCTACATCGGCATTTAACTCTGACTGTTGAGATTTATTAGTGCGCCAAATCCGAAAAGCAGCGATCGCACTTAATCCCCCAGCTATGGCTACACCCACCACATCTGACTGTGATGCTTCTAATAATCCACTTAACAGCCCCGCCAGCACCACACCTTGATAAATGTCGGGTTTAAACCACTTCACCCCCGTCAACCAGCTAACCACCTGCAACAGCAGCAAGTCTCTTTGCGGCTTTGCTAGGCGACACCACAAATCAAAATTAATATATATCGGTCGCACCTGATTCCAAGGTTGGGGAAAGGAGGCGTTAATCACTTTTGCCTGTTCCGGCTTACTAACGATTTTTGTCGTCATCCGACCAGAAGCGGGCATGACATCTAATAAACGGCGAATTTCAATATTTGGCTCCATAAATTTAATTATTAGCCATAATGTGCATAGTAATAATTTTAGTTACCATTCGTGTTAACCTTTGATTTATAAGATGCTCTCATGTATTTAAAAATTCTAAATAAAATAGACTAACTCACAAAAATACTGATTAAGTCGTTTGACAGCATTTTTAAATTAATTAAACTACACTACTCTCTGTCCTAATCATGGACGCTTTTTCTCCCCTCCCACCTGAATGGACAAATAAGGCAGTACATGCCTATGAGTTTTGCTGTCCTAATTGCCACTCAACTAGCCGAGAAGCTGAAAAAGTTTGGCTAAATCGGCGATCGCCTGTACTTACAGAAGACCGTCGCCGCAAATGGCAAGAGTTCTATCATTGCCATTGTGGTACTGCATGGTGGGCGTGGAGTAGCGATCGCCCTCCTAAAGATATATCGAATCAGTCAGATTTTAATCCTACATAGCTAAACAAAAGCCCACCATGAGGTGGGCTTTTGCTGATCTAATTTTGAGCTTTATTTCCCATCACCAATTTTTAGAAGGTGAAGGTAGTACGTAGAGTACCTACATATTCAGTGTCGTTATTATTGTTGTTCTCTGGGTTGAAAATTACCAACAGACCAGGAGTGACTTGAATATTATCGGAAACCTTGTACTTGTAAAGACCCTCTAAGTGATAAGAGGTACCAGAGTCAAGAGTACTACCTGTTTTTACGTTACCACCAGTAACTTGAGGTGGTTGACCAAAGATAATACCTAAAACGTTGCCTTCTTTGCCAAAGTCTCTCAAAGCAAGTGTTGCACCGTAGTACCAAATCTCTGCATCTCTAGCAGCACCAGTAAGAGTAGATGCAGTTGTGTAACCTCCCCAACCACTAAGAGCCAACTTAGAGCTAAGTTGGAAGGTAGCTTCTACGCCGTAGTTATCGGATTCAATACGAGTATTACTAGCATTCGTACTGGTAAAGGGATTATTCGCAAAGGCGCTACCTGTGGATTGGAAGAGGTTGTTGGTACTATTGCCAGCTAGGTAAGTGCGGGCGTAGGTTAGACCAATATTGAAGGCTTTGTTGGGTTTGAAAGATAACTGTCCGAAGATAGTACTATCACCATTGAACAGCCCATTATTATTGTTGGGATTATTAGCGCCAAAATTAGTTGTAACACCAGCATTAGTAACTGAACTACTTTGTGCTAAATAAGCACCAGTCACGCTGATAGCTTCGTTAGGATTGAAAGTTACAGTTAAACCAGCACCATTCTGACCTTGACGATAGATAGGGCTGAAACGTCCATAACGAGAAAGAGCGCCTGTACCACTGCTCCTAAAGTCAGGATTGAAAACTTCGACGTTTTCGTATAATTCACCATTGCTAACATCAACTTTGATCCGTAATGCATCACTAAAGTTGAAAGCATAATTGATTTTATCAATGATAACGCTATTGTCGTTGGGAGCTCCGACATCATAGCCCAAGCGGGTCATGTTAGTACCAGTACCAGTTGTACCAGCACCAGTATTAGAAAGGATATTCCCAGCTTGCAGACGGATTTGTAACCTATCTTTACCAGTGAAACTGCTGTACAAGTTCAAACGCACCCGATCGCTAAAGGTCGTGTTGGAATTCAATTTGGTATTGGGATTACCAGCAGGAACTGCTCTGTCACCACCAAAAGCGTCAGATATGTTGAAAATTGCTTCTCCAACCAACTTGGTGGTAGTAGAGAATTGATTAGCTTCCAACTCAGAAGTGCGAGCTTCTAATCCATCCACACGACCGCGCAAGGTTGCTAGTTCAGCAGAATATTCTTCTTGTAAGCGCTGCAAAGTAGCCAAGTCTTGCTTGCTGACCAAATCGGCAGTAGCTGTAGCAATCAGTTCGTTAACCCGATCTAAACAGGCGTTCAAACCTGCGGCAAATTCATAACGGGTCAAAGCACGGTTCCCACGATAGGTACTGTTGGGATAACCTGCAATACAGCCGTAGCGCTCAACTAGAGATTGTAAAGCTTGGAATGCCCAATCTGTGGGCTGCACATCAGAAAACTGTGAAACTGATGTTACCTGACCGATATTGTTAGAATCTTGAGTCTCTAGCTGGGCAACATTTGTTACCTGTTCATTTACTTCAGCAGCTAGGGCACTATTGGCGGCGAAAAAGGTCGCAGCAACAACAACGGGACTAATCTTAATAAGATTCCAGAATTGTTTTGTCATGTTCTTACTCTCACTCACACCTATATAATCCAGTTAAGATAAAGTGCTTATAGCACTTGACTTTCAGGGATTTTACACACAATCACAGGCACAATTATACATTATATTCTGTGATTTTTACAAGCAATTCAGTTCGATATTGCCGAACCATAATTTTTTATTAGTTTATTTGGTAAGCGCAAAATAATGCGGCGTTTATGACGTAAAACTGTTCCTTCTTCCTCTAACTGTTGTAGGAGCCTGGTAACTGTGACTCTTGTGGTATTTAATACTTCGGCAATATCTTGATGGGTAACATTTAGATCGATTAATTTCCCTTTATCTACATCACGTCCAAATTTTTCGCTTAACCACACTAAAAATTGCCATAAGCGTAGCGAAATTGGTTTTCGATGCACAATGCTTAATAGATCCTCTGCCTGTTGAATATGAGACAACAAAGCATTAATATCTTGATGCCACAAATGAGGCGGCACAATGCTTACTTCCACACCTGTAAGACATTCAATCTGGTAGGGCTTGACTTTAGACAAAGGATAACCAATTAAATCCCCTAGTCCCCAATAACCGAGAGTGATGAATGTTCCATCTTCACTCCATGTTAAGGTACGAACTGCACCGTGTTCAATCCGCCAAAGTACATCGTTTTGAAGTGGAATTACTTCCCTACGAGTAAATATCTGCTGGTGTAATTGTCCGTCGAAAGCAGAATTATTTGACAGGGTAGAAGAGTTTGAAGTGGGAGTTGTAGAATACATCATTAACCGTAACTACATAATTATCAGGGAATCTTGGCTATTTAGAATGATTAAGAAACTCTAATAATTTGTATCAAAATTTACTTGTATATCTGAAAGTGTTTTCTCCTCAATTCAGAGCTAAGAGCTAGTACCGCAGGGCGGAATTAAAAATTAAAAATTAAAAACGAATACAGCATGGGGGTTTCATTGATTTGGAATGGGTGGTTTATTTCCGCCGCACTGGACTAGCTAAAAATTTTCTGACAGTAATAACTCTTGATTTCAGGTATTTATCAATGAGATAAACAAAAATTTTCCAGTTATATATTTGTTACTTTAATTGTGCAAGTTTAAGAATAGGTAAGCTTTTAGTAAAATATTTAGTTAACTTATTTTTAATTCTTGAATGTTTTCTGAAGACTGAAATGCCGTAGATCCCCGATTCCTTGAAGAAGTCGGGGATCTAGCAGGTCAATTAAGATCGTTGCCCGGTAACGATATATGCTACCCTCTGACCGATATTAGTGGCATGATCTGCCATCCGTTCTAGACAACGAATTGCCAGTGCTAGCAGCACAATTGGCTCGACTACACCAGGCACATCCCTTTGTTGAGCTAAAGTCTGATAAACGCGATCGTACGCATCGTCTACAGTATCATCTAGGTGCTTTAAACGGCGACCACCGCCTTCATCAAAATCTCCCAAAGCCTTCAAGCTAGTTGCTAGCATCGCTTGCGCGTGAAGAGACATAGCTTCAATCTCAGATAAACACGAATGAGGCGCATAAGGGAAAATTTTAATCGCAATCTCAGCTAAATCCTCAGCATAATCGCCAATGCGCTCTAGGTCTCGCACCAACTGCATAAAGGCACTCAAGCAGCGCAAATCTTGAGCCGTAGGCGCTTGCAGCGTCATAATCGCCGTACAGTCTGATTCGATTTGACGATAAAAGCGATCGATCTTTTTATCTAATCGGGGAAGTTCCTCGGCTGCTGTTAAGTTACGAGCAAATAACGCTTGGTGGCTGAGGCGAAATGATTGTTCTACCAAAGCACCCATACGTAATACGTCCCGTTCTAACCGCCTAATGGCGCGTGCGAGTTGGGGTTTTTGAGGATTGGGAGTATATTCAACAGCTTTCACACTTGTTGTCTCAAACGTGAAGATATTACTAACTATAGTCTTGGCTTAAGGAGTTCGCCATAACTTCACGAAATTGAAGTTGCATCCACGCACCACCGGTTTCTGGATGGTTCATAGCTTTGATTGAACCACCGTGAGAGATGAGAATTTGCTCAACGATCGCTAATCCTAAGCCATTACCAACGATCGCGCCTATAGAGTTACCATCTTGTGAGGAATGGGTTCGCGCCTTATCTCCTCGATAAAATCGCTCAAAAACGTGGGGTAAATCTGCCTCAGAAAACCCGACTCCAGAATCAATAAGATTTATTTCCAAAATTGGGGAAGCGCTATTATTATCTTCGGCTGACAAAATTTTTGCTTCAACGTAAATACTTGTAGAAGGGCGACTGTATTTAATACTGTTGTCCAGCAAGTTGAGAAAAACTTGGAAAATCCGGGCTTGATCTGCCTTAATCCAGAGATTTTCTGGCCCAGAATAAGAAAGAGATAGATGTTGGCGCTGTGCTATGGGTTCTAGTGTTTCCCAAACAGACGTAATTAGCGATCGCAATTCTACAGCCTTGGTTTGCAATTGCATGGTTGGGTTTGCTTCCATTTGGGTTAGGTCTAACCAGCTTTGCACTAAGTTAATCAGCCGATCGACTTCTTGCATTAAACGGTTAACCCAACGATTTAAAGGTGGTTCCAAGCGGATTTGTAAAGTTTCTACAACCAAGCGAATGGAAGTTAAGGGGGTTCTGAGTTCGTGGGCTAAATCAGAAAAAGAGCGATCGCGGACTTGATTTATATCTAATAGGGGTTGACGATTTTCTAAAAATACTCCTACTTGTCCATTGGGTAAAGGTAAACTAGATGCCCGCAAAGCCAGAGATTTTATTGTTTGCATCTCTGCCGCATCGTCACAAGATGGATGAAATATCCATTCTCCCATCTGTGGTTTTTGGCGATCGCGAGTTTGCTCAATTAAATGGTCAAGTTCGTAAGACCTTACCAACTCTAATAACAAGCGCACCTGTTTTGGTTGCCACCTTTGCAGATACAAAATTTCCTGCGCTTGACGATTGCACCACAGCAGTTGATTTTCCTCATCTACCTGTAAATATCCCACTGGTGCAAAATCTAGCAAGTCTTGGTAAGTTTGCAATGACTGCTGCAAATCTTGCCGTTCCTGCTTCACCATCGCTATTTCCTGCCGTAACCCAGGAAGCACCAGCAGTCCCATCTTGTCAGAATGCGAGGTTAACGGTCGGAGTAAGCGCCCCAGGTAGCGGTTAAGTTGAACCTGTTGCCAAACCCAAAACCCAATGCCTACCGCTAAACCCAGAGAAAATCCCAATAAAAGCATTTGAGTTGTTAGTTTTTTGGTGACTACTAAAAACTAACAACTATCTAAACTAATTATCCAAACCTATAGCCAAAACCTCGTACAGTCACAATATATTCGGGATGACTGGGGTCTTGCTCTAATTTTTCCCGCAACCACCGAATATGGACATCTACGGTTTTACTATCACCAACGAAATCTGGCCCCCAAACCTGGTCTAGCAATTGTTCCCGTGACCATACCCTCCGGGCGTAACTCATAAACAATTCCAGCAAGCGGAACTCTTTAGGGGAAAGACTCACCTCTAGACCACGAACCAGTACTCGGCATTCTTGAGGATTCAAGGTGACATCCTTGAATTTTAATACTGGTAGTTGTGGTAAATTACTTAGGCGTTGGCGGCGGAGTAAAGCGCGACAACGAGCCACTAACTCACGCATACTAAAAGGTTTGGTCAGGTAGTCATCTGCTCCCACCTCTAACCCCAGAACGCGGTCAGTTTCACTACCCTTAGCACTGAGCATTAAAATAGGTACTGGGTTTCCTTGATGACGCAGCAAACGGCAAATATCTAGCCCATTGATTTGTGGCAACATCAAATCAAGAATGACCAAATCAAAGGGAACTTCCCCGGAGTTGGTTTCAAAACTTTTGAGATACTCTATGGCAGACCGCCCATCGGGTGCAGTTATCACCCCGTAACCTTCCTCTTCCAAAGCTACAGCTAGCATTTCCTGGATTAATTCTTCATCTTCTACTACTAGAATGCGGCTGGTTTGTCCAATATCCGTTCTAGCAGGGTATTTGGTTGATTCGGTTGTGTACATTGATATCACAAAAGTCTAGGACTGTGCTTGTATCAATTAGCATGATTCAATTCATTATCTCGCCTTAGTGCAACTGTGCTTCTGCTAAGGTTAATTCTTTTAGATTTTCTTTACAAAAAGTAACATATCCGACAGCACCCTTCTAAATTATGATGAATGGCAGCTTTTAATACTTTGTTGTCTGGCGTAATTATATGAAGCATTATCTTGACAAGAAGAGATAAGGTTAGGTATATTTATTTTAGTACAAAAGTACTATCAAGTCCCAAAGGGAAAACTATATCTGAAAAATAGAAGGATATATCTGTGGAAAATTCGTACCACTTAAGTATCCTATATCGATCATTTCAGTATTTCCACTGCGTTAAAAATATTGATTCAAAGGCTACTCTGATGTCTGCATAGGGTAGTCCTTGGTATGGCTTGCTACCCAAAAAAATCATTTGCCTATTGAAGGGAGTTGAAAGATGACTACAGTTGGAGTCAAGGACAGCAAACAACAACTAATGCAAGCATTTCAACAAATTATTATCCAAAGAAAAAAGCTGGAATCTAAAATAGCAACCAAACAAGAGGAAGCAGAAAAGGCAAAAAGTCAAGAAATTTTGCAAGCAGCTTCTGCATATACCGTTGATAGTATTGTCAAAGGTTTAGCTGATTTACAATTGGAGTTTGGCAGTATTCTCAACGGATTATCTGAAAAACTAGCTCAGGAAAATTCTAAGTTAGATGAATTGAACCGAGCTATAGAAATTGAAACTCAACGCTTAGAAGAGCTTCAACAAATCAGGATTGTAGCAGATACTCTAGACATTTTAAGTCAAGAACACCAAGAAAAATTAAAAACCCTAGAACAAGATACTATCAGTAAAAGGGAAGCACTAGAAAAAGAAATTACAATCAGGCGGAAAGAATGGCAAAAAGAGCAAGCCGAGTATGAAGAAAAACTCCAAGCATATAACGATTTATTAGCCAAAGATCGCGAACAAGAACAAGAAGAATCTCAATATAAGTTAGAAACTACTCGTAAACTCAATACAGATAGCTACGAAGCGATAAAGCGCCAACAACAAAGAGAAATACAAGAAAATTCTCAAAATAAACAGAAAGATTGGGCACAACGAGAAAAGATATTCGCTGAACGCCAACCACTGTTTGCAGATTATGAACAAAGGGTAACTACATTTCCTAGCGAACTGGAAGAAGCAGTTAAGAAAGCTAGAGAAGAAGCAATTAAAGAAACAAGCCAAAAAGCTAAAATTGAGGCTGATTTATTTGATAGAGAATGGGAATCTAACAAACAGAGTTATGAGCAGAAAATTCAATCTCTGGAAGAAACAATTAAGAAACAGTCTGAGCAAATAGACGGGATTTCTGCTCAATTGCAAACTGCATTAAAACAAGCGCAAGACTTAGCTATGAGGGCTTTTGGTAGTTCTAATCCTAAATAGTTGTGAGTTGATAGCATCTTAATCATTTTAAATTCCTGAAGAGGAGGTTTGTTGTGGTGGTGAAAAAGCCGACTGATAAGAATACTAAGGTAGAAATTCTTCAGGCGTATGAGGAGTTAGCTAAAGAAAAAGCAGCGCTGAATTCGGAACTTGAAAAAGTTGCCAAAGGAAACCAGTCTGGAACTAAAGAACAGCCTAAGTTAGAACAAAAAACATCTATGAATCAGCTTTCTAGTGTCCAACAAAAGATGAATAATACAATTGAAAGCTTGGCGAAGATTCAATTAGGTTTTGGCAGTGCTGCTAATGAATTATCAGAACAGCTAACCACAAAAGCCTCTAAGTTAGAAGAAATAAGGCGGAATTTAGAAGAAGAAATCCAACAATTAACACAACTACACAATTTAGAAATTTCTGATGATATCTTGGATACTCTCATCCAAGCTTATGAAGATAATACTAAAGCTTATCAGGAAGAATATAGCCAACGTTCTGAAGTGTTATTCCAAGAGATATTAGAACAAAGGAATACTTGGGATAAGGAACAGGAGGAACAGCAACGGGGCATAAAAGAACGGAATGAAAATTTGCATAAAACTCGGCAACGCGATGCATCAGAGTATAAGTATAATTTAGAACTCCAGAGGCAACTGGAAAGTGACGAATACGAACAACAGCAGAAAGCACTATATAAGCAACTGGAAGAGTTACTTCAAGAAACAGAAAAACAATGGTTTGAACGGGAGAAAGCGATTTCTGAGAGAGAGAAACAATTTGAAGAATTAAAAGCCAAGGTAGAGGCTTTCCCTAAAGATAAAGAAGCAGCTATCAAAAAAGCTACAGAAGAAGGTAAAGGTATTGCTCACTACCAAGCGAAAGTAAAATCAGATTTATATTCTAAGGAAGTGGAAGGACAAAAGCGTTTCTATGAACAGAGATTACAATCTCTAGAACAAACTATTACTAATCAAGAGGCGCGGATTCAAAATCTTTCTAAACAACTTGAATCTGCTCTCAAACAAGTTCAAGATTTGGCTGTTAAAGCTATTGAAGGTACTTCAAATGTTAATTCCTATCAGGCAATCAAAGAAATCGCTTTAGAACAGGCAAAGACTCAAGCGAAAAATAAATAAGCTGATTTATTGTTGATGGAAGTTTGTTGTAAAGACTTAATATTTAGATTAAGTCTCTACAACAAGCTATAACGCTTTTTATTCGGTTTTCTTTGGTTTTTTGATGTCTGGGGGAGGTTGTAGTTTCTTCTTTGTTCCAGTAGTCTGTGTTTGATTCAATGCTTTGTTGGAATCTTGTTCTTGACTAGACATAATATTAAATTTGAAAATCTAGGACAATATTATCTACATCACGGGTATTGTAGATTACTGAAATATATCACAGAAAATTTCAGGTTGCCTCAAAAAAGTTAGTAAATAATGCTATCAATGTAGGAACTTTCAGTTTTATGGGATAGAAATCAAGACGGTTCAGTTAAGGGCTGCTGGTAAAAATTTTGTGTTTTCGAGATGCAATAAATCGCCGTCTCTACAAGTGTTTTGGTCTTCTATGAACTGTATTGTGCTATCAATCACAAAACAGAATAAATAAGTCGCTACAAATAAACCTAACCAGGTAACAGAATGTAAAAACCATAAGACCTTTGCATTCGCGAAGCGTGTCCGAAGGACTTATGCTTCATTCCACTTCGTTACATTCGCAATGACATACGTTTAAATTTTCACGCCGACTTACTTATTAAGCAAAACTAGAAGAACCTAGATCGGTTGGAATATCCTGAATCCGCCCAGGCCCGATCGCTCGTAATGCTTCTGGGAGTAAAATATCCCCAGTATACAAGGCACGTCCGACAATCACACCAGTTACGCCTTGAGGTTCTAACGCCAACAAACTCAATAAATCGGTGAGAGAACTTACCCCACCAGAGGCAATTATCGGGATAGAAATTACTGCTGCAAGTTCTCGCAAAGCTTCTAAATTAGGGCCGATGAGAGTACCATCACGGTGGATATCTGTATAAATGATGGCGGCTGCACCCAATTCTTGCATTTGTACAGCTAGTTGAGTTGCTAAAACTTCTGAGGTTTCTAACCATCCGCGAGTTGCTACTCGACCGTTACGGGCATCAATGCCAATAATAATCTGTCCAGGAAACTCTTCACACAGTTGTTGGACTAGCTGTGGTTCTTCTACGGCAATAGTTCCGAGAATTGCCCACTGTACGCCCAAATTAAATAATTGTTGCACGCTGGTGCGATCGCGCAACCCTCCACCAATTTCAATGGGCACTGACACCGCATGAGCGATCGCTTCAATTGCTGCCAGATTTACTACTTTACCCGCTTTAGCACCATCTAAATCAACTATATGCAATCTCGTCGCACCTTGATCTACCCACTGTTTGGCAACATCAACAGGATTTTCGCTAAAAACTTGCGAGCGATCGTAGTCTCCCTGATACAGTCGCACACAGCGACCTTCTAATAAATCTATTGCAGGAATTACATCCATTTACTTCTTCCTCATACTCAATACAGTAGACATCTTGCAAAAATCCTAGTTTCCACGAAAGTGCTGAGTCACGAGTCAGGAATTTGGAGTTAAGAGTTATTCTCCCTCATCCCCCACTCCCTACTCCCTATTTTCCATTTTTAATTGCCTTACAGCTTCCCCAAAACCCAGCACCAGCAAGATGTTAGAAAGGGTCAAAAATACTTCTGCACCACCGTGCAACCAATCTACATTGGCCAAAGACTCGCCATAATGCAATTGGGCGTAGATTCCGGCTGGGATGGTGATGGCAACAAAGACGAGAGTACCGTAAAATCCATACAGCGCCAAACGCGGCATTTGCGGACTACGGCTGATAAACCACAAGAAACCCAAATAGGGAAACAGTGAAAGTGCAAACAGGGTTTCTTTAGAAATCATTGCTCTGATTTAATAGGTTTTGTTTCTCCAGTGTTAACAGATTTGGTAGAACGCCAAATCAAAAACGCTGCTGCCCAAAGCGTAAAATTACCAACTAAAGTCATGGTAGCTTGAAGTGTTACCAGCCATTCCAGAGATTCGGCGTTGTCGAAATAATGCCAGGTACAAGCACACATAGCGCTAACTAAAGCTGGTAACATGGCCAGGGACAATCCCCACCAATTGCGGTTATTAGTAAGTTCGCCGTAAGTCCAGATTAACCAAATGGCGACAATCCACTCAATAACGCTAGAAATATGAATAATCCAGGTAGGAATTGAAAGGGAATGCATAAGAAAATTGGGAATTAGGAGAGACGTGATTAATCACGTCTGTACAAGAATTAGGAGTAGAGACGCGATTAATCGCGTCTGTCTTTTATATCTTTCGCTATTACGAAGTTTGAAAATAGAATTTGTGAATCATTCTACTATCTGTATCAACGACAGATATTCTGTATAAAAAAAGTTGTTAATCCAAAATCTAAAATGGTCAAGATACGGGCGTTATTGTCTGGGTATTACGGTAAAGGTAATGGTGGTGACGAAGCTTTGTTAGCAACGCTTTTGCAAATGTTACCATCTCACGTAACGCCTGTGGTACTTTCGGGTAATCCAGAGGAAACACGCGATCGCTATAATGTTGAAACTTGCGATCGCATGGCTCCCTTACCTGTACTGCAAGCTTTACGTTCCGGCGATGCTTTGATTTGGGGCGGTGGGAGTCTCATTCAAGATGTCACCAGTACTATCAGCCCATTTTATTATGGGGGACTGATGGCATTAGCGCAGAAAATGGGTTTAAAAACTATTGCTTGGGCGCAAGGTATTGGCCCGTTGGTACGTCCGCAAACTCGTTGGTTAGCGCGGCAGACCTTTGGTAATTGTACCAAAATTAGTGTCCGCGATCGCGCCAGTGCTGCTTTATTATCTGATTGGCAAATCCCTTGTATCATAGCTCCTGACCCCGTTTGGGCGTTGGAATCTAAACCAGTACCAGGACTTTGGGATTTACCTGCGCCGAGAGTTGCAGTAACTTTGCGATCGCATCCCCAACTTACAGAAACACGTCTGGCAAATTTGACTCGTGCTTTGGTTGACTTTCAAAAAGCTACACAGGCTTTTATTTTACTACTACCGTTTCAAAAAAGTGAAGATTTAAGTATTGCCGAAGCCATTCAACCACACCTTAAAGATGTCAGCCAGATTTTGTGTTTGTCAGATCCGCAACTTTTGAAAGGTGTGTTTCGCGGCGTAGAAATGGCAATTGGGATGCGCCTACACAGCTTAATTATGGCTGCATCTGAAGGTTGTCGCTGCTTTGCTCTCAGTTATGATCCCAAAGTAAATCGTCTTATGGAAGACTTGGAAATGCCTGGATGGGATTTAGCAAGTTTACCCGATGATCCCAATTTGATTAGTTTGACTTGGATGGAGCATTATGCTAATGGCGATCCCTTATCATCAGAGAAAATCCAATCTTTGGTGGATGGTGCATTAATCCATCGTGATGTTTTGAGTGAAGCCTTAGTTTCTGTACCCTAACTAAGGCGTGTGGATTTATAAAGGGTAGGTCAGAGGTAAACGAATTATGCCTACGATCGGTTATTGGATTAAGAACCTTGATGACGATCAATTTCTGGCACCGCAAGAGGTTGCGGGAAAACTAGCACCAGATATTGCCAAACGGGTGGTTGCTTACCTTTGTGCAGGAAAGCTATACGCACAATATCGTGGATTATCGTGGTGTAGGTTTATGCATGGATGTGCTAAAGCATTCATGGGAAGTTCAGAATTAACTGATGGTTACTGGATATGGCCTGAAGGCTTGGTTCACTATGTGGAAGTGCATAGAGTTGCGCTTCCTGAAGAATTTCTAGCAGATGCTTTAACCCACATTCCGCACTTCAACTTGAAGTACAAAGAGATTACGTCAAGAGAAAAGCAAAAAAATCAGGATGATTAAGATTCGTAGTGCTGAACGAATCTACAGCATGAAAATAAATCATCAAACACAATGTATTTGATGGTTATGTAAGCACTAAAAATTTGAAGAGCAATTACTGTTTCTTCGATGTTGATAAATTTTTCTTCATTTTCCAAAAGTTGTTCACTTTAAGAAAGCAGATAATATTTTAGACAAGATGATGGCAGACAATTCAAAATAAAATTACGTTCTAATGTTAAATTAACAATTTGGTTAACACCATTTAAAGTCAAAAGATGAATTCCTTGAAAACATTGAAACACCCATCTTAATGTCGGAGAAATCGTTAACTTACCTAGTTGATTTTTGATTCCGATTTTGATTCTTTTTAAGCTATTTCTCAGTTCCCTTTGTCCAAGATTATAAACTAACAAGCACAAAGACATTAAAAATAACATCGTCTCGATTCTTTCAGGGTTTTCTACAAATAAACTATCGGCAAAAAACAAAGGGTCTTTTAGAAATCTGAACCCTCTTTCACAAGACTGTTGATTTTTGTAATTTGTCAAAATTTCTTCTGGTTTTAACTTATCATCGTCAACTAAGTTTGTCGCTAAAATAAATCTTCCCGCTTCTTTTCTGATTCTTTCTATCTCTTCTGGCTTTTGATGCTCCACTCCTTCTATTTTGTAAATAGTCTTATTACCTTTTGATTTACTTTGAATAACCTTAACTTCTTTAATTTCAAAGAGGTTCAATTTTTTGTTTACGCTTTTTAGTTTATATCGAGCTTGTTCTGGACTTTCAAAATCTTCTTTGTTTATTTCCTTGAGCAGCTTTTCAACTTTGATTTTTTCGGTTTTCATCTTTTTTTCTAACTTCTTCAAATCACTTTCTTGTCTTTTTTGACTTTCTACTATTAGCCAATTTTGTTTGATGCCACCATAATTTACTATTTCCGATTTCCACTTGTATCCGTCTAAATTCAAGGCTGCTCTTTTTGCACTTTCTTCGGAATTTATCTCTTCTATCTCTACCGAATGAACTAATTCCTTTGCTCTTTTGATTGTCATCGGTACTCTACTTATCCATTTTAGATGTTCGATTAATTGGAGATTTTCTTGACTATACAATGCACTATCACAGACCATGATACTATCAAAGTTTATTTGCTTTTTAAACTCTCCTAATATTTTTCCAAACACGGCTTTGTCTGCTTCATTTCCATCTCCTGCTCTCATTAATAATGGTATATCTCCATCACTACTTGTTATTAAATCTAATACACATTGTTTCAAGTCTGCTCTATGGTCGCGCGAATATCCTTTGGTGATAATTATTGGTTTTTGTTTGATTATTTCTAACTCTTTCTCTTGATTATATTCATTTTTATATTCCCCATGCAGATGAAATGATGTCGCATCTAAATGAGAATATTTTGTTTCTATCTTGAATTTATTAATCACAGATAAGACAATTTCTATAAATAGGTTATTCAATCCATATTTATACAATTTATCCATAACTCTTCCCAGTTTATCATCATTCACATAATCGCTTTTTATTCCTTCTGCCAATAATAATTCGATTCCTTTGTCTTCAAAAAATTGACTAAATAAATATAAAGGTCTTGATACAAATCCTAATCCATTGAGCAGAATAGCTTTTACTAATATTCCTGATGAAATTTTTTCCCGAACATCTATTCCTAATTTGGAGTTGATTATGTCAACTATTCCTATTTCATCAATTAGTCCAGCTACTATTCCTAAGTGATCTATATTTTTAATTTTTGTTTCTGAGGTTGGAGACAATTTTTCTACCTCTAAAATATTTTAGATTTTTTTGATTGTCTCACTTTTTCGATTAGAAGCTTCTAAGTATTTTTACTCAGGTATATCCAAGGATAACTCTGTATTACTTTATGCTACTTTTGAAGTGCGGAATGTGGGCTTTAAATAAGTTAGTGACAAGAAACAAAAGTATTGAGCTAGATTCAGATATTGCTTTCTGGGTGAATTGGTGTTCACAAAACCAAGATCCAGTTTTTAGGAAACAGCTTATTGCTGCACGTCAGACTCCGCCGCAAGAAGTACAAGATGCTTTAATAGCAGAGATTAATGCTTTACAGCTTAAATATGGTTTGTCTGAACAACTCTGTCTGTGTGATGGATGCAGGGAAAGAGCCTTACAAAGCCAAGTAGTCTGTGTTAAACACTTTCTAGGTGATGAGCGTTGGGAAAGAGGTTGGAGATCGGGTTTTCATTCACTGTTGTACGACTTCTGATAAACTACTGATTCGTTTTACCGCTAACAATCCCTGACCATTGAACTTTTTTCTCTTTCTCCCGGCGGTAAGAAAAGAAATGCTCTGGAGTTTGGAAAGTACAATAAGGTGCGATCGCAATTTGTTCTGTACTAATCCCCATGTTTTCCAGTTGTAAGGTATTGACTCGCCGGACATCCAACCTTACCTTTCCAGGATCGGGATCTTGCAGCAACGGCGAATTAGGTAACTCATGCAATGCAGTTAAAATTTTTTGTTCGTCTTCATGTGGTATAATACTAGCCCCGATTTCGGCAGCCACTTCCATAGAGACTTGGTAGACCTCACCAGCGATCGCTGGGCCCATCGCAATGCGTAAATCATCGAGTTTGCTGCCTTGAGATTGTAGCCGAGCGATCGCTTGGGGCACAATTTTTTGAGCAGTCCCCCGCCAACCAGCGTGTAATGCTGCTACTTGTCCAGTTTTCACATCCCCAATCAGCACGGGTGTACAATCGGCGCTAGCTACCCAGACAGCTTGGAGAGGCTGTTCGCTAATTAAACCATCCGCCGATGCTAAATCCTCCTCAGCAGAGCTTAAGAAGCTCTCAACTTCTTGAGGGGTGAGAACAGTATTGCCATGAACCTGCTTTAAGCGATAGACTGATGCCTCTGGTTGCAATACTTCTGTGATAACTTGTGGCGATCGCGGCCAAAACTGCTGGGTAAAGAAGCCGTGATGCCAATGTTCCAGAATACTACAAGTTAGATAAGGCAGTCCTTCCCAATTGCGCCAGTGCCAAGTGTGCATCTTCAACCAAACCTAAACACAAAATCACTCATCAGCCAATCAATGCTAACTTGAACAACGGAATTTGGGTTAACTGCTGTGGGATTTAATCTGCAAAACTTGGAAACAGCCTTGCAAGCAGGGCGTAAAGATACATACTTACCATTTTCCCTCCACTTTTTTGAAAGCGTCTCTTCAACAAACCAAACCCTCTGGAACTTACTCAACCAAGGGGCTATTTCAGGAACAGTAGTCATCGCAACTGTCCAATCTGCTGGGCGCGGACAATGGGGACGCGAGTGGATTTCTCCAGTTGGGGGATTATATCTTTCCGTTGCGATTTCTTTTGACCAAAAAATAGAGGCTACTGACAGCTACCAGCTAACTTTCGCTACAGCTTGGGGAATTGCGTCTCAATTGCGCCAGTGCGGTATAGATGTTGGGATCAAATGGCCAAACGATTTAGTTTTAAATGGTCGCAAACTTGGCGGCATTTTGACAGAAACCAAAGTAAACAAAGGACAAATCACTCAAGCAATAATTGGTGTTGGTATTAATTGGACAAACCCAGTACCCGAAACTGGAATCAATCTGGAATCGTGGCAAGCTTTGCAAGATGTCAGACCAATTTCTTGTCTGGAAATGCTCACCTCTAAAGTCTTACTGGGAATAGAATCCGGTATAGAGTGCCTTTTCCAAGAAGGAATAAGCATACTCTTGTCTCGCTATCTAGATTTGCTTACAAACATGGGCGATCGCGTGTACGTCAATAATCTTTCAGGTAAAGTAGTTGGAGTAACTTCTCAAGGAAATTTACGAGTTGATTTAGAAACACATGATACAAAGGAACTAATTACACCGGAAATTTATATTCAACCCGGTACAATCAGTTTGGGGTACCATAAATCTTCCATTTAAATTTGAGGTTTGTTCAAAATTTCGCTCTTTGGGCAAGACAAACCACTAGCATCATCTCTTTAGGCTAATTACACACAACTGAGAGAACAAATGACGCAGCGCAATAATTCTGCCCATCATCGTTTACATTACTTATGGCAGAAAGGTCTAACAAAAAAACGTTTTGCTTCAACGCTACCCGCTCAGAGCCTCTGCTGGCTGAGTAGCGTTAGCCTCCTAAGCGGCGGCTTCGTGTTTGCCCAAACGGAAACACAAATAGACAACATTGTTCCTACTGTTGAAACTTCCCAGCCAACAGCAGTTACAAACCCAGGTAAAAAACAGGCTGTTGTTCCCGAAGCAACGCCAGCGCCACCGGAATTTTCCCAACGGCGAGCCAGACTCAGCCAGAGATTACGCAAGAAGCCAGAGGTTGCTCAATCAAAAGAACCAGTTAGGCAGTCTACGCCCAAAATCGAAGCTGCCCAAGCTGTTATTCTTATCAGACAAAAGCTCAAGGTAGAAGCCTCCCAAGTTACTCCTCCAAGGGTGAGACAGGAAAACCCCAATACCCCTGCTCGCTCTTTACCAGAGAAACTTCCAGAAGTTACTCAACCAGCAAATAACTCGAACAGCACTGTCAGCGCAACGACGGGGAAAACCAAGGATTATAATAACGCCTATATCGATCCTAATAGTTATGACAGTGGTGCTACAGGTACTTATCAAGCACCAAATTCCGTAATCCTCACAGAACGCTCCAGTGGTTGTAAAGCCACTTTACCTTCTGGGCAAAGTGTATTAGGCGGTGTTTGCGCCAAAACACCCCAAAGCAATGTAGCTAATAATACTAGATCGACACCCACTTGGCTGAGAAGAAGTCAAAACGCCCAATTACCTATAGTTCCACCCGTGCGGCAAGTTGCAACTACTGGTAACACCAACAGATGGGGTGCTGTTCAAAGTGGTTCTAGTGGTGACAATAAGACTGCATATCGCCCTAATCGGTTTATCCCCAATCCCAGCGAGTTCAGTCCCACAACAGTGAGTGCAACACCCATCGCACCCAGTGGCGGAGCTTTACCTCCACCAATGGCAGATGGGAACATTGCACCCCGCCCCAGCAACGTCGCTTACGACTTCTCATTGGCCTCAGTATTGCCGCAAATCCCCTACAGTGGGGTAGTTGCGTATAGTGGTACGGGAATGATGTATCCATTGTCTGTTCCCGCTCCCATTACTTCTTTGTTTGGTTGGCGAATTCATCCAATCACAGGCGATCGCCGCTTCCATGCTGGTACAGACTTGGGTGCCCCTATGGGAACACCAGTTTTGGCTGCTGCTGCGGGTCAAGTGGAAACAGCTAATTGGATGGGTGGTTATGGTTTAACCGTTATCCTCAATCACAAATCTGCTGAACAAACTCTCTACGGTCACATGTCAGAAATCCTTGTTCATCCTGGTCAGTGGGTACAACCTGGAACTGTCATCGGCCTAGTTGGCAGCACTGGTAACTCAACAGGCGCTCACCTGCACTTTGAAGTCCGCCATTTAACAGCCAACGGGTGGGTTGCTACTGACCCAGGCGTGCAATTACAATTCGCCCTGAATCAGTTAGTGCGAAGCCTACAAACCGCTCAGGTAAGCCAAGAACCAGGTAGCTAGAAGAAGCTGAGGAGCAGGGGAGGCAGGGGAGGCAGGGGAAAAATAACTAATGCCCCATGCCCAATACCCTACTCCCTACTCCCCATCCCTAAGTTACAAATACCCGTGTTCTGCTAAGAATGCGGGTGTAATACCATCCATACTGGTTTCATCAGGGGCTGTGGTGTGTGGATTGCCAGAATAAAGAAATTTTTCCACGTATTTGCCGAGAATATCTCCTTCTAGATTCACCAAACTGCCAGAAATCAAATAGCGAAGATTTGTCTCGGCATAAGTGAGAGGAATTACCGCCACTTTAAATTGTGAAAGTTCTGGCTCATAAGCGGCTACTGTGAGACTGATGCCATTGACCGCAATGCTACCTTTAGGAACAATGTACCGAGCGATCGCAACGGAAGCAATAAAGGTCATTTCCCAAGAACTAGCCGTTTGTTCTGCCACTAGCAATCTACCAATGCCATCTACATGACCCATCACAAAATGACCGCCAACTTTGCTACCTACCTTTAGAGATGCTTCTAAATTGACATATCTCTGTTGTGTTTGCTCACCTCCCAACGTCGTGCGGCGTAGCGTTTCCGGTGAAGCCGTGGCGATAAACCCGTCTTTTAAAACTTTTTCTACTGTCAGGCAAACACCATCTACTGCAACACTGTCACCATAAGCCAAATCTTGCATAATTACTTCACCCGACTGGCTTACACAAGTAATTTGCCAAGAATCGCCCCCCAAGGGTTCCATCGTTCCTAATGCTTGGATTAATCCTGTAAACACGGCTTTTTTGTCAAACTAACTCTAGTTATTGCTTATTTTTGCCTGAAATCAATTGGTAATTGTCACATAAATCTCGAATATCCAAGTATATTTTCTGACTTTTTTTCGCATAGGAATATTAACACATTAGCATCCTTCACGAGGCATACTTGGGTAAAAAGGTTATTGTCTAAGAAGACCGATTTGACTTACTCTGGTTTTCACCACAAGTTCGGAGTTTAATAGAAGCAATTATAGAGAACGAATGCTTATGTTTATTACTCTCGCTAAACCGCCTACGAAGGGGTACTATTTGTTACACAGCATCCAAGGCTCTCAAAGCATTGTAGAGGCTTAGGCAATGATTGAAATGAAAGTCGCTGGCATAGCATTAGATGCCATAACCCGCAGCCCGATCGTCCTTTTGAAAGATTCTTCAGATCGGCGGGCTTTGCCAATTTATATTGGTCAGGAACAGGCTAGGGCAATTATGGGCGCACTGGAGAATCAAAAGCCTCCCAGACCCTTAACTCACGACCTGATTGTGAATCTTCTAGAGACTTGGAATATGACTCTAGAAAAGGTGATCATTCATTCCCTGCAAAAGGATACATTTTATGCAGCTTTAATTGTCCAGCAAGGCGAAGTCAAAAAAGAAATTGACGCACGTCCTAGCGATGCGATCGCTATTGCCCTCCGTACAAATACCCCTATATGGGTAATGGAAGAAGTGATTGCCGATGCTTCTATTCCTGTTGATCGAGATGCAGATGAAGCCGAACAACAAGCCTTCCGTGAATTTATTTCTAATCTCCGTCCCGAAGATTTGATTAAGCGCTTTGGTAATGGCGACAGCTAAATCAAAGTTATGAGTTATGAGTTATGAGTTATGAGTTATGAGTTATTTGCTTCAACTCCTAACTGTTAACTGTTAACTCCTAACTCTTTGTTAAAGATGCAATACCGACGCTTTGGGAAAACGAATCTACACCTCTCGGTTTTTTCTCTGGGAACAATGCGCTACTTGGCTTCTTTTGAAAATGCTCACCAGACCATCGAACAAGCCTTAGTGCTAGGAATTAATCATTTAGAAACCGCCAGAGGTTACGGCAAAAGCGAGGAGTATCTTGGTAGGGCGTTAAAAGCTGGGTTGTCAGTACCCCGAACGAAGCTTTACATCACTACCAAAATTCCAGCCACAGCCGATGCTGACACCATGCGTCGGTGCATAAACGAATCCTTAGAACGATTACAGCTAGATTATTTAGATTGCTTAGGTATTCATGGCTTGAACACTTGGCAACATTTGGAGTGGGTGCAAGCCAAAAATGGTTGTATGCAAGCCGTGAATGAAGCTGTTGCTGATGGTCGAGTCCGACACGTTGGTTTTTCCACTCACGGGACATTAGAGTTAATTCAAGCAGCAATCAACACAGGTTTTTTTGAGTTTGTCTATCTGCATTATTACTATTTTTTTCAACGGCACGCACCAGCGATTCAACTAGCCGCCGAAAATGACATGGGCATTTTCATTATTTCCCCTGCTGATAAGGGAGGACTTCTCTACACGCCACCCCAGACCCTAAAAGACCTGTGTCATCCGTATTCACCCTTAGAGCTAAACTATCGATTTTTACTTTCTGACAACCGTATTACTACTTTGAGTATCGGGCCAGCTAACCCAGATGAATTAAGGGAACCTTTGCAAATCGCTGATAATGATGGAGAGTTAACATCAGCAGAAAATTCTGCTTTCCAAAGGTTAGAAAATCACCAAAAAGTTACTTTGAAAACTGATAAGTGTAGTCAGTGTTATGCCTGTTTGCCCTGTCCAGAAAATATCAATATTCCAGAGGTATTGCGATTACGTAATCTCGCAGTAGCATACAACATGAAAGATTATGGTCAATATCGTTACGGAATGCTTGAAAATGCCGGTCACTGGTTTCCTGGTATGAAAGGGAACCGATGTACAGAATGCGGTGACTGTTTGCCTCGGTGTCCAGAAAAGTTAGATATCCCAGCTTTGTTAAAAGATACTCATCAAAAATTAAGTGGGAAAGCAGGTCGGAGATTGTGGGGTTGACCTTTTTTTAATTAAAAATTAAGAATAATAATAATAATTTTTAATTAATTAATTTTGGGTACAAGCCCCCACCCTTCGGGAATTAAAAATGCAAAATTATTAATTAAAAATTTCAGAGAATCCCCTCAATTTTTAATTAATAATTTTTAATTTTTAATTGGAGCGAAGCGACTTGACACTCTTTTGACTTCTATAGCGGTTCTCAATTAGACATCTGGTAAAAATGATTGTAGAGACGTAGCACTGCTACGTCTCTACAAGAGTTATGGATAACCCATATTTAATTTCTGGAGGTCTGTATTGCATGGAATACAGACCTAACCCCCAACTCCTTGTCTTGTAGGGAAGGCTACGGTGTACATACAACTCGGACTGACTAACAAAGGTTTTACCCCACCCTAACCCTCCCCGATATATTAGCTACGGTGTAAACACAAGTCGAAAAATCCTCTCCAGTGAAACTGTCACACCCATCCATATCCCTCCCAGAACTGAAGTTCAGGGCTGATAGCGAAACTCCACTGAAAGTGGACTGAATTAATTATTTAGTCTACTTTCAGTTGACTTAGGCTATGAGACTCGGAATTCATTCCGAGGCGGGATAGAAACACAGTGCAAGATTCATTTTTCCCACCTTTCGAAGGGGAGGGTTAGGGTGGGGTAAAACCGAGATTTATCAACTACCTCAGACTTGTGTGTACACGGTAGCCTAAGAGGAGAGAGGCTTTGAATTTTTCCCTCTTCCCCTTCTGTAAGGGGGTTAGGTTTGTGTGCATACACTTTGTTTGCGTAGCATCTCGGAGAGAGGGCTGAATCTGCTCACTACGAGCCGTGAATAACATTGTTTGAGCGATTAAATCAGAGGGGTTTGACCCTCTATTCATCATCTGTATGCGTCAGTGGGAAGGGGTTGTGGTCAAGATAGGTTTGTTGGTAATTGACTTCCACCCTGATTCACAGGATGACGCTAGCTAAACAAGCGATTAAACTATGGATAATATCAAAGCCATTGTTGCTTTTAGCACAACTTACATAAATTTCATCTCATTCTTAAATCTAAAATCTCATCCTGCTATATAAAATACCAGTTATGTCAGTGTATCAAGGAAGTTATGGGGAAACCACCGATTTGGTGATTGGTGTTCACAACCAAGAAAACCTCGAATTACAAACAAATTCTGCTCCTGTGGGCGCTCTGGCCACAAGAAAAGGAAATTTTTCTACCTTTCTTGCTCCCCTGACTCAGGATACTTTTAAGCAGGTCGTTCAGGATGTTGAGCAAAAATTACAGATTGTCCATCAAACCCTATCAATGCTGGATTCTCAGGGGTTTGAAACTCTTCTGCAAGAAATGTTGCATTCGATTACCTTAAAAACCGGGGAATTACTAGGGGCAGACCGGACAACGATATTTTTATTGGACGAAGAAAAACAAGAACTTTGGTCTATTTTAGCTGAGGGGGAAGGCGATCGCTCTTTAGAAATTCGCATCCCTGCCGATAAAGGGATTGCTGGGGAAGTTGCTACTTTTAAACAAGTTATCAATATTCCTTTTGATTTTTATAACGATCCGCGATCGCATTTTGCCCAAGAACAAGAAAAA
Source organism: Nostoc sp. KVJ3 (assembly GCF_026127265.1). Lineage (GTDB taxonomy): Bacteria > Cyanobacteriota > Cyanobacteriia > Cyanobacteriales > Nostocaceae > Nostoc. The sequence goes on along the minus strand of NZ_WWFG01000002.1, from coordinate 2,214,984 downwards.
AGAACTGGCTACCGCACCTACACCATGCTGGCTTTGCCACTGTTAAATGAACATGGGCAATTAGTCGCAGTAGTCCAATTACTGAATAAATTAAAATCTGGCAATAATCACGCCGCTCCCCTTGCAGAGCGCGTTGATACTAAAGGTTTTCTCTCTTGTGACGAACAATTATTTCAAGAATTTGCCCCTTCAATTCGCCTAATTTTAGAATCTTCGCGCTCTTTTTATGTCGCCACCCAAAAACAAAGAGCAGTGGCGGCGCTAATGAAGGCCATCAAGTCCCTCTCTCAAAGCAGTCTCGACTTAGAAGACACCCTGAAGCGGGTGATGGATGAAGCCAAGGAACTGATGAATGCCGATCGCAGTACCCTATGGTTAATAGACCATGATCGCCATGAATTATGGACGAAAATTACTCAAGATGATGGGTCAACGAAAGAGTTGCGAGTTCCAGTAGGTAAAGGCTTTGCGGGTATAGTAGCGGCTTCTGGCAAGAAACTAAATATTGCCTTTGATTTGTACGACGATCCTGACTCAGAGACAGCCCAAGGACTAGACCAACAAAACGGCTATCGCACTTGTAGCTTACTTTGTATGCCAGTATTCAACGCCGATCAACAACTGATTGGCGTTACCCAACTCGTAAATAAAAAGAAAACTGGTGATTTTCCAGCTTATAATCCAGTTGATTGGCCCAAAGCTCCCGACTGCTTCCAAGCTAGCTTTGACCGCAACGATGAAGAGTTCATGGAAGCCTTTAATATTCAAGCAGGAGTGGCGCTGCAAAATGCTCAGTTGTTTGCCACAGTCAAACAACAAGAACAAATGCAACGAGATATTCTGCGTAGTCTTTCTAATGGAGTGGTTTCCACTGATAAAGCTGGATTAATTATCGCCGCCAATGAAAGCGCCAAGCGTCTGCTAGGGCTGGAATTAGAAGACCGTTTAGAAGGTAAATTAGTTACTGATGCGATCGCCATCAAAGAAGGTGACTTTAGCAAGTGGTATCAAGATGCTTTACATGCAGTTGACTTAAGAGACCGCCAGCAATATTACCCCGATCGCACACTCGTAACTTCTGGTACAGAAAAGCACAGTATTAATTTATCCATTAACACAATTGCCGATGCTAGCGACCAAGAGCAAGTGCGGGGGGCGCTGGTGGTGATGGAAGACATCAGTGATGAAAAGCGGCTCAAGAGTACCATGTACCGCTACATGACCCAGGAATTAGCCGAAGAATTGCTGAAATTGGATGATGCTAAACTAGGAGGCGATCGCAAAGAAGTTTCAATTTTATTTTCGGATATTCGCGGCTACACCACTTTGACGGAAAACTTAGAAGCAGAAGAAGTGGTAAGTATGCTCAATGAATATTTTGAATCAATGGTGGAGGCAGTCTTTAAACATAAAGGCACTCTTGATAAATACATCGGCGATGCAATCATGGCTGTGTTTGGTTCTCCCCTACCATTGCAAGAACACGCTTGGATGGCAGTGCAAACATCCTTAGAAATGCGCCATCGTCTGCACGAATTTAATCAACGTCGCTATGTAGATGATAAGCCCAGAATTAAAATCGGCATTGGCATCAACTCCGATACTGTCATTAGTGGGAATATTGGCTCTAGTAAACGGATGGAATTTACCGCCATTGGCGATGGCGTTAATCTTGGCTCCCGATTAGAAAGTGTCAGTAAACAATATGGCTGCGATATTATTATTAGCCATAACACTTTTAAACCATGCGAAGATAATATTTGGGCAAGGGAACTAGATTATATTCGTGTCAAGGGCAGAAATGAGCCAGTAGCAATATATGAATTACTGGGTTTGCGTTCCAATCCCATTGAAAGCGAAAAATTGCAAGTAATTGAGCATTATCACAAAGGACGCGAATATTATCTCAGTCGGCAGTTTTCTCGTGCTAGAGCCGAGTTTGCCAAAGTTTTGACAGCTGATAACCAAGACAAAGCTGCGATGTTGCATCTGTTGCGTTGTCAGCATTGGTTACAATCACCCCCAACAGATTCTGATTGGGATGCAGGAGTCTGGACATTTCAAGAAAAATAGGTGACGTGCTTATGGTGGGTTAGGTATAAGAAAAAACCTTTTTCCAATAGTAGCGATCGCATAAAATAATACCAAAACAGACCATTTGTAGAGACGCGATTCATCGCGTCTTGACTTGACCCAAGAATATGTTGCAATCATTAATTTTATGAAGTTTCCAACGCATCTTAAACGTGGGGTCATATTTGTAGGACTTACGCAAAAACTCTCTGAAGCTCTTATTTATTTGTGTCCTTTGCGTCCTTTGTGGTTCGTTTTTTCATGATTTTACGTAAGTCCTGATTTGAACGCTTATTTTCCCCTAAAAAATGTTTAAGTCACGTTAGAAAATAGAAGCAAGGGAGCAACAGAAGAATAACAATGCCCAATCATTATCGATATATTATTTTTTACAAACCCTATGGCGTTCTCAGCCAGTTTACAAAAGATGCTCCCACCCATAGCACCCTGAAAGAGTATATTAATGTAGCTGATGTCTATCCTGTAGGACGCTTAGACTGGGATAGTGAAGGGTTGCTGCTGTTAACAAACGATGGGCAATTGCAACATCGCCTCGCTCATCCGCGTTTTGGTCATAAACGTACTTACTGGGTACAGGTAGAGCGAATTCCAGATGCAGATGCGATAAAAAGATTGCAAACAGGTGTGGAAATTCAAGATTACCGCACTCAACCAGCAGAAGTTAAGCTTTTACCACAAGAGCCACAGCTACCTGAACGCAACCCGCCAATTAGATTTCGCAAAAATGTGCCAACAGCTTGGCTAGAAATGACCTTGACAGAGGGAAAAAACCGCCAAGTACGGCGCATGACTGCGGCTGTAGGGTTTCCGACTTTGCGACTGGTAAGGATCAGCATAGCCCACCTACAATTAGATAACCTACAACTGGGTCAATGGCGCGACCTAACTACATCTGAACTCCAATTTATTTAAATAGGACTTACGCATTGACAGAAAAGACCAAGTATAAATGATTTGAAAAACCATATTCGTCGTAGGGGCAATTCATGAATTGCCCCTACGACGTGGGTCTATTTGCCATCAATTAATTATTAATAAAAACCTGAAACGTCGTATTTACGTTGATGCACAACATGATTGTTTTGTACAATGCCTAACTCCTATCAAATTATAAACTGAGATTGACGCTTAGAGGTTGTTTGAAAAGTAGTGAAGTGTGATTTTAGGCACTAGTTGATCCCCCCTAACCCCCCTTAAAAAGGGGGGAACTGGAATCAAAGTCCCCCTTTTTAAGGGGGATTTAGGGGATCTCCAAGGGTTAGGCGTATAAAAAAAACTTTTCAAACATCCTCTTAGAGGATGTTTGAAAAGTCATAATTGATGTATAAAGTTTTTTTACCCCACCCTAACCCTCCCCGATATATTGGGGAGGGAACAAGATTTTCCGATTTCCCCCCAATATATCGGGGGGATTAAGGGGGGTAATAATTCGATTAAAATCACAACATACTACTTTTCAAACAACCTCTTACACTCAACAAATTTGGGCTTTACCTTCTTAAGTTGACACCAATTAGCAGTGCTGTGCCCTTAAAATCATTTGTACCTCACGCTCACGCCTGTTGCAATCTGCTGTATATTTATTTACGCCCGTCTATTTAAAACGTTATTGCAAGCGAAGCAAGGCAATCGCAAAGACTGAAATTGCAACTTTTAGAGACGCTTCGCTCGCAATAACTAATAAAAAATGAAGGCTTTTTAACCCACGGAGGTGGGTAAAGTTTCATGTAGCCGCGACTTATAGTCGCCCAGGCAGTAACTTAGCTCACAAAATTGTTCCAGTTTCCTTCAAATAAACCCGTGTAAATGGTTCATCTTCAGCCAAAGTATAATCTTCAATCAAACCTTTGCGACGGACAGAAATACCGTTACCTTTTTTAGTCACCACAGTAGAACCATCAAAGACATCCCGTGCCAGTATCATCTCAGTTTCAGTGGGATTATCCAAAACTACGATATTACTATTCTGGTAAAACATCCCCTGTTCATCTAAGATTTCTTCTGCATACTCAGCAATCAGCAAATCAAGTTTGGGATGACGTAGCAAAGTTTGGACATTGCTGTTGTAATTTTTGCTTAATACTTTTTTCGAGCGATTCACAAAAACTCCATCACGACAAACAGCACCTATTGTCCAGTCGGGATGTTGCAAAAGGATATGGTCAATTGTTGCTTGCAGTTCCTCAACTGAGATTTTATTAAAGGTAATAATCGGTATCCTAGCATCTGTACCCGACTCAAAAAATGTTTCTAGAATATGCGAAGGTACATCAACGCTTTCACCTTCAGAAGGTTTAAGATGCATTAAAACTCCCGGTGCAGCGTTGATTTCTAGAATAGCGAAGTTACTCGATTTCCACGATTCTGCAAGACTTTTGGTAATGACATCAATCCCTAAACAAGTCAGTTGGAAGTGTTGGGCAATATCTTGCGCCAAAATAATATTGTCAGGGTGAACTGTCTTGGTTGCATCGATACTCATACCCCCAGAGGAAAGATTGGCAACTTTACGCAGATAAACAGTGCGTCCTTTCTCAATCACGCTGTCTAATGATAGGCGCTGTTCCTCTAGGTAGAGTTCCATCGCTTCATCAATCTGAATTTTACTCATGGGTGAGGTAGGCGTGTCTAAACGTGCAGGTTTGCGATTCTCTAGGCGGATTAATTCTGCAAGCGTTAAGTAGCCATCACCAACAACCGATGCTGGACGGCGTTCTGTGGCGGCGACAAATCTGCCATTGACACACAACAACCGAAAATCCGATCCGGAAATACTTTTCTCAACAATTATCCGAGTTAATTGATCTTCAGGAATCGCTGCTAATGCCCTATTATAAGCAGATTCCAGTTCTTTGGAGTCTTGTACGTCAGCCGTAACACCAATTCCTTTGTGACCTACTACTGGCTTAACTGCCACTGGGTAGCCAATTTGTCTTGCTGCTGCCAAGGCTTCCTTTTCAGAAAAGACGATATCGCCTTCAGGCACCGGGAAACCCAAGGTTTTTAAAAATGCCTTGCAGTCATCTTTACGGGTAGTAAACTCCGAATCTAAATGACTATCACAGTTAAATGTTGTTGCTACTCCCCGGACGTGTTTTTTTCCAAAGCCGTATTGCATTAATCCTTCTTCCCACAAATAAAAGGCGGGAATACCTTTTTCGTAGGCTGTTCGCAATAGGGCGTAAACTGTAGGGCCACCATAGACAGATGCACGGAATTTATTTTGCAGCCTCACTAGCTGCTCATCAAAGTTAAAGTCTTCGTCTTGGGTAATGGCTTCAAACCAATCCCAGACAAAATAAACTACCTCTCTAGTTGTGCGTTCATGTAATGATTGGACACTAATTCGGATGAAATCTGGATATGGTTTAACACTCCAACGGTTAAGGTGCAAATCCATATCAAGCTTTCCGACTTCAGACACAACTTGAGCAAAAAGATGGGCATGGGAATCGTAGCTTTGGCTGCCCAAATTTGGATAGCGATGTCCATTGACAAGGCGCTCTACGTCTGTGCCAATCCTTGCAATGTACTCTTCAATGGGCAAAGGCTCTCTAGAGTCAATTAGAGCAAAATCAAAGACTAGTGCCCCTGTATCTAAATAGGGGTTGGGCCCAATATAATGCTTGAAGTTGAAAATATCGAATACATCCGTTCTTCTAGCATTAACGCGGACTAAATCACTGCTTTTTTGTAGAACCATTGATTACAAACCTTTGGCTAAACACCCTGAAATTTCAATGCTGAGTTATAGTTTCTCAGACTTGTTGATTGTAGGTTGATTCAGATTAATTTTGGATATTCATGGCAAAGCCATTGATCTAATCAGAACCTACAATAACCCTGTTAGTAGGCATTTGTAACTATCTCAGGACATAATTAAATCTTGCTTCTTCAGCAGAGAATAAAGAATAGTTACTTCCTCCTCATGAATAGTCAAATATATAACCTTTGAAAGGTGCAATACCTATTCCATTACTTGTATAAATAAATATGCGGTATTCAAAAGACAGCAAAGCATGAATAGCACACAAGCTGATCTAAGAGATGAAATTCGAGAACTTGCTGAGGAAGCTTTTCACCAAAAGCTGATCTCTGGGCATGGTGATGGGCCAGACATAAACGAGTATCAAATTGTCTATCAAGGTAAACCCAGGCATCTGCCACTAGAACAAGCACGTTTTTTCTTAACTAATTTGCTTTACAGAAGTCGCATTCCTTAAGGCTTCCCATTAGATACGTAATTGCACTCAACTACAGTTAGTCCCAATAATTGCACGAGAAATTTGCAATCGGCAATTAGCAACATAGTCAACAATGCCTCTAGAAAATCTATCTAGAGGTAGTTGATATTGGGGATTGTATTTAGTAAGCGAAAATTAATTTTGAGATTTTCCTGAAAAATCTTTTGGTTTAATTGCGATGTCTAACGACAAGCCGCTTTGCATCTAGGCAAATTTTAATCCTACCTTCTCTCAGGTAATCTACCAGAAGGATGATTTGATAGTTTAATTGTCATGGTTTAGTGAAATTTATTAACTCATATCAGGAGGGCATCATGGTGGAAGGTAATTCCAAACGGCAATTGGTAATTATTGGCGGAGCTGAAGATAAGGAAGGAGATTCCCAAATTCTGCGGGACTTTGTGCGACGCGCTGGCGGTACGAAAGCGTATATTGTCATTATGACGGCGGCGACAGAATTACCAAGAGAAGTGGGAGAAAATTATATTAGAGTTTTTGAGCGTCTGGGAGCCGAGAATGTTCGCATTCTTGATACAGAAACCCGTGAAGATGCATCTTCATCCACCGCATTAGAAGCAATCAGTAAAGCAACTGGAGTATTTTTCACTGGGGGAGATCAAGCTCGCATCACTACTATCCTTAAGGACACCGAAATCGATACGGCGATTCATAAACGGTTCGCTGAAGGTGTAGTTATCGCCGGCACAAGCGCTGGAGCTGCCGTGATGCCAGATAAAATGATCGTGGAAGGTGATTCGCAGACACATCCTCGAATTGAAACTGTAGAAATGGGCCCCGGTTTAGGCTTTTTGCCAGGCGTGGTAATTGACCAGCATTTTTCCCAGCGTGGACGCTTGGGACGATTAATTTCCGCTTTAATACTAGAACCTGCTGTTTTAGGATTCGGTATTGACGAGAATACCGCTATGGTCGTAACAGATAATCAAGTTGAAGTGATTGGTGAAGGTGCGGTTACGATTGTTGATGAATCAGAGGCTACGTACAATAATATGGGCGAAATTTTGAAGGATGAGTCTTTGGCAATTTTCGGGGCAAAGCTTCATATTTTGCCACATGGCTTCAAATTTGATTTGAAAACTCGCCAACCAATCGTAAATAATGGCTCTGTGGCAAATGTCTCTGTACCTGTTGGTTAAATCAACACTTAACTTTTTGAAGTTGCGTTGAAATTGAATAAATAATTAATACTTGTAGATTAGTGGCATTTATCTCTTGAATATCCTCCCATTACTCTCAAAAATAGGGACACAGCCCCGCTTTTTAAGAGTCAAGGGGGGATTGATTATTAATGTTCCTTATCTTATAGGGGTTTTCATTTACGTGAAGACATCCGTAGGGGCACGGTATGCCGTGTCTCTGTGAATGCGTAAGTCCTAGATAAAGTGATGCGCTAAACCAACCTGATGAAAGATAACTTCTGGTTTGGGGAACACTAGATTTACCACGAGACTTAGCAGGAAGGAGTTGATGTCTAAAGATGAATGGGATAAGAGATTGAAAAATACAGTTCCCCTGCAATTACCCATAACATACTTAAAACCAGTGAAGCGTAATACAATTACCCATGAATTTGACCCTGGTTCACAAGCAGAAATAATACCTCCACAGGAAAGTGACGACAATTTATCGGAAGCGTCTAAGCTATTACGGCAAGGAATTCAACAGCAGCAAGCTGGTGAATTAATAGCGGCGCTGAAGTCCTTACAACAATCCTTGGGGCTGTTTCAGGCTGTTGGGGATTTGCAAAAACAGGCACAGGTATTTTCTTTTTTAGGATTGGTAAGTTACAGTGCTGGTGATTATAAGGGCGCTATCTCCTACTCTCAAGAGTGTTTGTCTTTGGTCAACAACATCCCAGATTTAGCATTGCAAATGCAAGCACTTTCTCATTTAGGTAATTCGTACCGTCACCTGAATGACCATAACAAGGCTATTGAGTTTCTGGAAAAGTGTTTGCAAATAACCCAACAGCTACAAGACAAACGCAGTCAAGTGGCAGCACTAAATAATTTGGGATTGGTTTATAAAGCTTCGGGGAACTTTACACAGGCTATTGAGTATCAGCAGCAAAGCCTAGAGATTGTGCGGGAACTCAAAGATAATTGGGGGGAAGAACAGGTACTCAAAAATTTGGGTAATGCTTGGTATGCTTTGGACAATTACCCAAAAGCGATCGCTTATTATGAGCAGTGTGTAGTACTAGCACGCTCCTTAAAAAATGTTCGCAGTGCTTCTCAGGTGCTAAAGAATCTCGGTAATGCTTGTTATGCTTTAGGTGATTATACTAAAGCCATTAAGTATTATGAAGATCGGTTACAGTTAGCCAAAGAAATTCAAGACAAGCGTAGCGAAGAACAGTCTTTAGGTAGTTTAGGAGTTGCTTGTGAAGCTTTGGGTGACTATAACAAAGCAATTACATATTATGAAGAACGTTTGCTGTTAGCTAGGAATATCAAAGACCGTCGCAGTGAAGAACAAGCTCTTGCTAGTCTGAGAGTAGCTTGCTATGCCTTGGGTGATTATGCTAAAGCTATGCAATACCAATAAAAAAATCTTCCAGTAATTAAAAAGTTAAGACGGGGAAACAATTTAAAATTTACTTATTCAAAATTTAAAATTACTCGCACAGATCAATTCCGCCCGTTGTTGTTTGTTCCTGGAGATATCGGAGAACTTCTAATGTATCTACTTGGGGAAATTGGGCGTAAAAATTACTCACACTCCAGAAAGGTTCTGGTGTTTCTAAGACAATGGTGCGATCGCCCCACTGTTCTAACCAAGGTAGCAATTTTTGTGGTGCTACGGGAGTACATAACCAAACTGCTGCTGGCGAAAGCGCTTTCATAGCAGTAGCAGCAACTGCTATTGTCATACCTGTAGCAATGCCATCATCAACTAAAATAAGCGTAGCATTCTCGGCATTCACTTGCGGACAAGCAAGAATTAATTGAGCTTCAAGAGACTTCGCTTGGTTAATAGCTTTATTTAAAGCCACTTCCCGCAATCGCGCCTCATGTTTAGTCCGAAATAGCTTTTGATCGCTCCAAAGAACATTTCCCGAAGTAGTTACTGCACCAATTGCTAACTCTGGGTTTTCTGGATGGCTAATCTTTTTCGCCACGACGATTGTCAAGGGACAATCCAAAAGATGTGCGATTGGTGCTGCTACTGGTACACCCCCTCTTGGCAAAGCATAAACGATTGGTACAGGTTTTATTCCAGAAGCAATTGTTTGCTGAGTCAAAACATCATGAATCACTCGCGCCAATAACTCACCCGCATGGGTGCGATCGGCAAAAAGCGGGGTATGTGACATAGTTTCCCCCAGCATCTTAGGACGGCACTGCTTTTATCATGACTGAATTTTGTCTCAAATTAACTGATACAATAAGATTTGTATAAATAATTAAGTATTCAGCAAAAGTCTATTGATTCTGATAAATCTCCAACCAAAGCAGTATTTAACTCAGATAAGACAGATGGTGCTGATGCCAAAATCCTAATTTTCATGAGCAGCGAAACCCAACTCAGCCTCTTCGGCGACTCAACCTTTAATCAACGAGAACTAATTCCCACAGACGCGAAAATTGCGATCGCTCCGGGAACTTATGCCACCATAACGGAGTTGACACAGCATTGCAATAGTTGCCACCGTTGTCCATTGGGAGACACTCGCACCCATGCTGTTGTCGGACGCGGTAATCTCAAAGCACCAATTATGGTTATAGGGGAAGCACCTGGTCAAAATGAAGACGAAACCGGCTTACCATTTGTAGGCAGATCGGGGCAGTTGCTAGAGAAAATTTTGGCATCTGTGCATCTGACTACTGAACAGGATGTATATATTGCCAATATTAATAAATGTCGCCCACCAGATAATAGAGTTCCCACTCCAACAGAAGTGGCGGCTTGTCTACCCTACTTACTAGAACAAATTCGCCTAGTTGACCCCAAAATAATCCTGTTAACAGGTGCAACTGCTGTTAAAGGCATCACTGGCGATAAGCGAGGGATTACGAAAATTCGCGGACAGTGGCTGGAGTGGGAAGGGCGTTTATGTATGCCAATTTTTCATCCTTCCTATTTGCTGCGTAATCCTTCTAAAGAAAAAGGTGCGCCTAAATGGTTGATGTGGCAGGATATTCAGGCTGTGCGGGCTAAGTTAGACGAAATTCAAAATAATAGCTAATTTGGTAAATTCGCTTAAATGATATTGTATTTCACTAATTGCGATCGCCTATTTTGATTGAGATGGAAGCGATCGCATTTATAGGTTTTCACTCCAATTAAGCAATATTTCTCTCTCGATTGCTTTTAACAGCCAACAACGGAAGGATTTCCATCTTCAACTATTCTTGAAATTTCACTCCTAAGTCAACATTTAGAACTGCTTCAATCTTACGGATGATTCCTTCTGTTGCAGGCGCTCTCAAGTTTTCAGCCTCTAATTGATACCAATAGGCGCGACTAATGCCAGCCTCTCGGCAAATTTGTGAGAGAGACCGTTCATCTCTCTCCCTTGCCTGTTTTATCCGCTTTCCAATATCTGGGAAGTCCTGCACCACTTCCACTACTCGCTTAACTTGCACTACTGTCATGGACTTAACTTCAAATCATGATTTTAGTGTAAGTTGTCTCCAGACAATTGACAACTGTCTACAGACGGTGGACAATAATAGTTGTAAATTTAGGATTGCGACAAAATATGATAAAAACCTGTAAGGTAATCTTCAGAGTTTTGATCTACTTCGATCCCAGCAATTACTCTAAATAGCTTGCTAATAGTTTCGAGAATTTCAACCCATAATAAGGTTTTATAATGTTTTGCCATGTCTAAATTCTTGTCGAACAAAGCTCTGCACGATGTTAACTCTGTTGAAACTGCCTCGCCCAAGGAACTTCAACAACAGCTGAAGCTATTTTCAGAGAAGACAGGTTTCATGTCGTCAGATGTGTTCGACTTAAGAAGTATTCGCCTACTGGTATCTCGGCTTCATGACATTTTCCGTGACAATGATAGCCAGAGCAACATCATCAGCCGCTTTGACGAAATCACGAAACTGGTCTTCGCCAAGATTGTATCTGATAAAACTTACAACAGTGGAGCATCTACACCCTTCTCCCACTCTGATCTTCCTATAAATCCCTGCGTCGTCCGAAAATACTATCAGCATCTTTCACACCAGCACAGCAACCTTATTCCAAAACGGTTTAGTAAGCTTGATTGCTCTGATAGTGCAATCATGAAATGTGTCTTAGCCCTTCAATCGTTCAATTTCACATCTACACAATTTGATGTGAAAGGATTAGCTTACGAAGAAATTGTTCGTAATACTTTTGACAAAGGCGATCATCAACAATTTTTCACACCGCCTCATATTGTTGATTTTATTGTTTCAGCTTGTCAGCCTTATCTTAAAGGTGATATCTGTGATCCAGCATCTGGGACGGGTGGATTTCTCTCTAGCATTGCAAGGCATCAAATAAATTATTCATCCCTTACAAGTATTGAGATTGACGAGCGACTTTCTTGGGTTTCGGGAATTAATATGCTTATTCACGGAGCAAAAAACATTCGTACAGTGTTTCTTCCTGCTGGGGGGACTCTTGGTAATCAAGCCAATCAATTCTTTTCATGTTTCGATGCGATAATCACTAACCCACCATTTGGCAGCGATTTTACTGAGTCTGATGTTTTAGAAACATTTGAATTAGGATTAGGCAAATCATCTCGTCGGCGTGGAATTCTCTTTATTGAACGTTGCCATGCTCTTTTACGTAAAAACGGTATACTTGCTATAATTCTTGACGAAGGTGTTTTAAATTTGTCTCATGCAACTGATGTAAGACAGTTTATTATCAAAAACTTTGATTTAAAAGCTGTTATCAGTCTGCCTGAAACTGCATTCATGCCGTATGCTACCGTGAATGCCTCCATTTTGATAATGTCTAAAAAAATATCTGCTGAGAATAGGGATCTTTCAGTATTTTTTGCTAGAGCAGATAAAGTTGGACGTAAAACAAGTGGGGATGAAGACATTCGTTACGACGAGGATGGAAAAAATTATCTTAATAGCGATCTTCCCTCTATATTAAATGGCTGGCAAAAATACCTTAAAGAAGGTCGAGTTGATGAATCAGAAAACATCTATGTTGCTTATGTTTACTCTAACTTTGACAAAGAGACAAATGGTCATAGAATAGATTTCCAGTATCATCACCCATCTAGAAAAAAAAGCCAACAATTAATTGCTACTTGTATTTATCCATTAAAACGTTTAGCCGATATTTGTACAGAAAGGAATGTCTCTATCTCTCCATGCAAAGAACTTTCTGGCGCAATTATTCGATATACAGGCTTGGCAAATATTGAATCAAATACCGGACAATTTGAACAAGTTCCAACTCCATCTGACTCATTGAAAAGCTCAGTAAAGATGTACCAACCTGGTGATATTGTTTTTGCAAAAATGCGTCCTAACCTGCGAAAGGTTGCATTAATGAGCTTTGCAGAACCAGGTTTTATCTCGTCGGAATGCTCAGTTTTTGCTGTCAAGAAAGCATCTAATGGTACATATCTAATCGACCCTATTATACTAAGCGTTTTACTTAGGTCAGACTTTGTTTATGGGCAAATTATGCATTTGGTAGCAGGTATTGGCCGTCCAAGAATTAACTCAAAAGAATTGTTGCAAGTAATGATTCCGCTTCCACCTAAAGATGTTCAAGAGGAAATTTGCCGTCAGTATTTGAGTCAGCACCAAAAAGTAGAGAACCTCAAATCGGATATTGGAAACTTTTTAGACCGCTCTCAATTAATGCTCACATCGTCAGTACAAGAACTGGTTTGTTCTTTTATTGGAAGCCCAAAGACAACATCTTTTATGCCCATTGAGAATAAAGAAATGGCACTCACTGCTGAAAGCCTGAGAACCTTTCTAAGGGGGGAGTCCAACCCTTTAGATACATTATCTTGGTTAACTGACTTCTTCCTGCCAGAAGTTCTTAAAAGGCTGAATGAAACTGATGTTAGGCGTAAGCTTGGTATATATGCTGGCGAGAAAATTCCAGAAAATGAGAGAAACCTTACTGATGTACGCAATCGCGTGAGTCTAATCATCGAATATGAATTAGCGCGTTTGGCAACTCGCATTCTTGAAGATCACCAGATTGAAGATATTTTCTGGAGTTACGTTGTCGCTAACCGTTTCCCTGATTTAGAAGTTCGTACATCTTCAGGCTCTCGCGGTCTTCGGGTTGAGGTTAAATGCCTTCAAACCATTGCTGAAGAAAAGTCTGCTAACTTTGATACTTTAAGAAAAGACATTCATCCTCTAACCGACTTTGTGATTGTTTTTGCTTGGGACTGGAGGTATGACCCTGAAGATGTCACCTGGGATCGAGCGCCCTTCATTCATCATGCGTATGCTTTCCATGCATCTTCACTTGCTTTACTGCGCGACTGGTACTGGCTCAATTGTCCCCCTAATGATTTGGGTAATGGATTGCAAGGCTTTGACCTTAGATATGCTGTCAATTGCAAAAACAGCACATATAACGAGGAGGAGGGCAATTATGGTAAGCTTCTACGGATATGGCAAGAGGGCTTTAAATATGAACCACCTAAGTCGGATCTAGTTCACCGCACTATTGCAGACTATCTTGCCTTTAAAAATGGAGTGATCAAAGCAGGTTTAGATACTTTGTCTCATTTATTTTTACCTGGACTTTCTGGATCTACTGAGGTTGTTGCTGTCTTTTACGAGAATCAGCGAGTTGGTTGGCAGTCAGGTGAGGTTTGCTTCTTATTAAGCTCTGCTGTTTCAACACAGAAAAAACAAAATTTAGTTCTCAGCCAGCTAACAGTCAGCAAAGTTTACTTACTTACAGATAAATATGCTTGGAGAGAATTTGAGTATAAAAAAGGAAAATTGACATTGAAGCGAACAGGAAAAAAACCAAAGCGGCTTATTTAAGCGAATCAAACTCCGTAGGATCAAGTTCAGCTGATTCAGGTTCAGCTGGGTCAAGCCGGAAATTAACAACTGATTGACAGAATTGAAATACCCACTCGTTGAACTCCAAGCCTGAACAATGATTCATGAAGAGGGTTATCTGTTCTACAGGTAATATAGCAACTAACGTTTTCTCAAAGTTGTATAACTCGCATTTGCTTAAATCGCTGTCTGTTGGCAGGACATGAAAGAAGTACCCGCCTCGATTAGTGTGTCCCTCTGTACTACGAATGCAGATACTAGCTCCCTTTTGTCGCTCCCTCAAAATGTTTGAAACTTGGTCTACAGAAACTGGAGTATCCGTATCCATGCTGACTAAAGGAGGAAAGGGAATATCTTCAAACTTCTTCTTTGGCATCTAAATTATTTGTCTAATTAGGTCTGTCTAAATAAGTGGATATTCTCTTAGAAGAGATAACCTGAAAATTTTGCGCTCTGCTAGGATTTAAATTACTTAGCAGTCTTTTTGATACCTTGCCATCTTTCTCGCAGTCGCTTCAAGTTAGGAGTATGACCACCATAACGCCAGCCGACATAGGCTTGACAAATTTCATCTATGACCTCAGCAGTTGCTGGGGCATGATGCTGGTACGATCCTCTGGCATACTCTAAAGGTGTTTGGGCTGGATGCTTACCTAGACCTTTTTGGGTTGTCCATTGCAGCATTTGTTGATAGAGGCTTTCCATTGCTGGCAATTTCTTTAACCATCGACGGTTACGCCACTCTCGCCACTGACCCCAACCCAGCCAACCAAAGAAAGCTGCTGTAGTAGTCAAAATTAAGCCAGTTAATACACCAAACCAACCTTGAGAGAATAAAGCTAAAAACCAAGCGATCGCTCTAATCACCCATCTAAATATTGTCTCAAATACATTATTCAACAAACCTGTCACCGGAGATGGTAGCCATCCAGCAACCCAGTGCCATAACTGGCGCAACACACTAAAAGTCTGAGTATCTTCCACTGATGGAGGAATAAGGGGATGATTGGGAATCGGGTCAAAGGCAAACCAGCCATATTTCGGAAAATATACTTCCGTCATCGCATAAGCGTCAGTATTACGGACAACATATAGCCCTGTAAATGGATTAAATTCTCCTGGACTAAACCCTGCTACTAACCGCGCTGGGATACCAATGGAACGTAGCATTACTGTGAGAACTGTTGAAAAGTGGTCTGGATAACCGCCTTTATATTTGAATAAAAAAGATTCTACTAAGTCATCTTTTTCTCCCAAATAGGGCAAATCTAAGGGATTTTGCGGAAGAGAGTAGTGTTGCTTCAGGTATTGAGCTAGATAAAGAGTCTGTTCATAAGTTGAATCTAGGCTTTTAGAAGACTTTGATACCCCTTCCCGATGGTAGTTAGCAAGAATTTCTTCGGTACGTTGTCGGACTTTTTCGGCAATTTCAGGAGGGATTTGCAAATAATGCTTCTTAATTTGTTGCGGATAATTATTAGAAGCTTGACCTAACAAAGTGCGATCGCGGTATGGTACTTCAGAAATTACTGTGTAGGTGAGACCTTGTGATAATTCCACAGGCGATCGCAATCCATTTTCTGTATCAACTGCAATCAGTGGTGTCGGAAAGTAAATTTCTTTGGGATAAGCCATCGCCGGAATTAAGTTAGGCAAATCCGCCGCCACTGTATAAGTTTGGACTATCTCTTGGGTTTTACCAGTCATCACAGGGGGATTCAGGAAAATTTGGTAAGACCAAGGCGCTCGCCTCATGGTCATCACATTTTCATTCCGAGAGACTTCCCATCCCTTACCTGTATAGCGATCGAATCCTAATACTCGCCAAAAACCCTCAGCTTGCGATCGCACCCGCATCACAACTTTAGGTTTCATCTCGCCGCGTAAGTTTTGATTAATCTGGCTATTAAAACCGTAATAAAAATTATTATCTATTTTTCCCGGTTCACCTGTTTTATTTTGTCCTGTACCACCGCTACCATTACCTTGATTATTACCATTACCTTGGCGGACATAACCGGGATTAATGATGCTACTACCAGTAAACTTGCCTTTTAACTCGATCGGAGAACTTACAGGAAAATTCCGTAACTGATAGCCAGGGAATCTGGGTAAAACAGCAAAAATTGCCAGTCCTAGACCGACAATTAGCAAAAAAGTCAGAATTAAAAATTTAAAATTAAGAATTGAAGAATTTTTAGTGGTAAGTTTTTCCTTTTGAGTTTTTAATGGCTGCAAACCCAAGCGCGATCGATAATCTAATACTAAAGTTGGTAGAGCGATCGCTAAAAATAACAGCAGTACAGGTGCAAATGCTAAAGTTTGACTGAGCGTTGCCGCCACACCCAATAAAATTAGTCCTATAACAATCGAATAACCTAAATCTTTCCGGCGGGGTGTATCAAAGCTGTGCAACACCTGGAGTTGAATTAATAACTCCGCCAAACTCAACCGCGTATCATTCAACTCTCCCACTAACCGCCCAAAGAAACTACCGAGTGCTATTAACATACCAATGGCGATGCAGAATTTAACTGCAACATTGGCATCACGGCGACGATAGTGACTCCAAATCGCACCAACTAAACTCAGGGGTAACGCCCAAAAACTGAATGAAGTTTCGGCGGCGATATCCGTCGCCACAATTCCCAAAATAACCAACGCTAGCACCAGCGATCGCAAGTAAATCGAATCTTCCACTTCTATTAAAGGCGATCGCTGCAAATTTTGCCGCCAGAAATTACCTACAGGGACACGCCAAAACCGATTCATCCAGGATAAGTTGAGCATTTCGAGTCTATAAATCCCACGGAAACAATGCTGAGAACGAAACTATTCGCCCTACTTTAAAGTATTCCCGTTAGAACAAGCTTTATTATCCTGCCTTCATGCATCTATCTAGGTTTAGCGCCTACTTTTACAAGATGAACTACCCCAGGCTGGCAACGCCAGAGCCTGGGATTTCTACATTTCCCCACTCATCAATAGCACTCTGCGTTCTCTGCGCCTCTGCGGTTCGTCAAAACATAAATTTTGTATAAAAAAACAACACAAGCGAATAAATTCGTTGTGAAAAATTGGTAGCTTGGTAAAACAAAAGCGAAATCAGCACAACAGAAGAAACTCACTCGTTCCCCAGGTTTTGTTAGTAACCGGGTAGATAGACGAGTAACCACGAAAAAAATCAATTATGGGATGGAGGGTGAGTCTACACCCACTGGTTAACTTTAACCAAGCCTTAAGTATAAGGAAGCACCCTGTTGCTAGTAGTATTTAGAGAATAAAAAAGCCCCAAGGCAATAGTTACCTTAAGATATTCGGCATTACGTACTAGCAGTAGTAGTTAAAGTCACACTGTGGGATTAATGACAAACAAAAGCGGTTGTTGGTCTATTTCTGGAAATTCAACTTCCAGAGTATAAATTGGGTTAAGTTGCTCACAACCTAACTCTACACTTAAGCATCCCGGAGTCGAAGATGTTGCCATTGCTAAAGTGCCACTTCCCCGAAGGATCAAAGTTCCTTTAACAGGTAACTCAGCCTGAACAAGTAACTTCGTAAGTTTACCCACATACTGGTACTCTACTCTGATGTTCAAATTACCGACAGTGGTTAACCATTGTCTTTCTACCACTGGACTGGTTGCTGAAAGTGGTAGAGTCAGATTTTCCAGCAGTTGTTTAGCGGCTAGCAACGACAAAGCCATCTGTTGCCGCGGTTGTAAATCTGAATAATCGCTCTGAATACTTGGTATTGTCTCCAGAGTACTTACAGAGCGATAAGTGCTTCTTAGCACCAATCCTGCGATATCGTTTAATGCTTGTGGCTCGTTGGGAAAAAAGTTCTCCACCACTTGAACTAATTTTGCTCCCAGAGGGACTGAAGATGTCACCAATGCCTGGCACTGTTCCAGTAATTGCCGGAAAACTTTCTCCGGTAAGGGACATGGCAGGTTCAATTTCGACTGTTGTACCATCCACCCCCAGGTAGGAACGAGCGTCATCGACGGCTCTTCCACAAAATCGGGATAGTCGATTAATTGTGTTTCCCAGGGAAACAAAGGTGGGTGATCTTGGACTTGGATTTGTAACCGACGTTTAATGACAGCTTGGAAACGATCTTGCACAGTAGGAATTTCTCCCAATTGAAGGGTCTGGGGCGTTTCTCCCAATTTTGGCTCACTGCTTATTGAAGCAGTGGCTTCATTGAGGAGTTTTTTTACCCCGTCATTTTCCTCACATTCTACCGATTGCTCGTTATTTTTGACATCATCTGTCAATAACCAACCGAGATACTGGTATTGTGAGGATTCTGAGTCACTATTCATGAGTAGATGCACCTGATCCGGACACTAATGAGTTACGAATTTCCCAAGCTTGTTCAAGAATTTTAAACCAGCGTTTTTGAAGTTGTGCCATTGACAGCCCTAAAGTTTTGGCGATTTTTTCATCAGCTTGTCCTTGTTGCTTCAACTCTAATAAAGACCGTTGCTTATTGTCTAGCTGTGCTGTGTATACCTGCCATTGCTGGGGAGTTAAGCCCAAATTGGTGTGTAAAGAAGCTTCTAGCCACTCGTGAACCAATTCCCAACGATGTAATAAAGCAAACCGAATCAAATGATACTTGAAGCGCTGCTGTAAGTAATCTCTCTGACGAGGGGTTAAACCTAAAATTGACTCAATTTCCTGGGCTGAGAGATCCTGGAGACGGAGGGAAAAGTAATCAGCACAGTCAGATTGTTGCCGTTGTTCGAGATAATTCATTAATTCTGTAACCACAACAGAACGCAAGGTATCTTCTTCGGGTTCAGGTTCGGCTTGCGTTGCCATTGTGGAGCGTAATTGATGCACTGCTGGTTCTTCCCAAGAACCATCACCTTCATTATTGCTGCCTTCTGCGGCTTGTTCTATATCTACGCTGGTTTCTGGGGGCTGCTGTTGAGAAAAAGTTTGCGCCCGCAAGATAATTAGCTGCTGCTGACGGCCTGGTAAAGGAATGCGTCGTTTGCCGTAGCGTTCAGTAAATGCCATGTACTCGGACAATTCTAGAAGCGTCTGAGGGCGATAAGTAGCACCAAGTTGATTTTCTCGCCGGAAAGCGTTTAATGCTTCCAGATAAAAACTTTGTAAAAAATCTTCAATTATAGTCAGTCGCCCTTGATAACTCAATTGCTTCTGAGGCGGATTAATGTATCGATAAATAATTGCACTTAGAGTACTGTGTAATTCTACCCTGCCCCGATTTGAACCCAACTGATAGTACCTGAGACACTGTTGCAGCCGATGCCGAGCCAGGGTCATCGCCGAGCTTTCTACAGTTCCAGAAGCTTGGATACGTTTGCTCTCATGGCAAATTCGATATACTTCGGTAGTAATACGTGTTGCTACATCGTGGCAATTTTGTTCCGAAGCTTTGGTTGATTGTTGAAACTCCTTGGACAGGAGTTGAAAGATCACCTCCACGCCTTTAGAATTTTCTCCCAGAATATTTGCAGATGGAATAGTTACGGTTGCGGCTGAATTCATAGTCTCAGTTTTCAAAAGACCCTAAGTATTTAAATACAACCTGTAGGACTGTGGGTATTGGCTTTTTTGGTTTTACGTATAAGCTAAACGCAGACCAATCCTATATTGAGGATGTGGCTGATTTTATTATTCCCAACTTGGCTGGGATTGTTCACACTTTGATAGATGTTATTGCCATTACCCAGGAGCCGTATACAAGTAATTATGGATTTAGAAGCACAAATTCAATTGCTGATTGACAATGCACCCCGCGATGGTATAACACCAAATCTGATTGCAGCAATTGCTCCTGCCCTTAGAGCGATCGCTCAAAAATTACGTCACTCCCAATACTATATTCTCCAAAATTCAGAGGAAAGCTGGGTTTTAACTACTTTGAGCAATCGTGCTAATCCAGGATTGGAAAAGCGAGTTATTTACGCTTTCCCTACCATACAGGATGTCTCTCTAATTTCCCCTGCTGGGCTTGACCCTCAAATGCTAGCTAAAATTACTCCTGTCACCCATATTTTGTTCCAATTGGTGGCATTGTCACCCGTAGATAGTATCGTTTTTTTGGAAACGCCGGGTAAGACCACTCATAGCGTTGAAATTCGGCGAACCGATCTAGAGAAACGTATGCAGAAAGAGTTACGACATCTGCGATCGCCTAAACAGATACCCCCTGATATTGCATAGAAAAATTTGGGATGTGGGATTTTTTAGATACAATCCCACATCCCAAATTTTAAATCTCAAATTCTTTTAAAAAAGTTTTTGATGAAAAGAAATTAATGCCCGTCACTACCCTTTTTGTTCTTTAAAAGACCAAGCGATCGGCTTAATTTTCCACTTAATCTAAAATTGATTAACAAATAGTTATCAGTGAACATTTTTCAAATTTTAGCTGACCATTGAGCCAAATTCCCCCACCTAAGTACATCTGGTAGGTTCAGATTGGCATCTAAAACCCTATTTTGTACCTAATAACTAATAACTAATTTAATAGAGACGGCTCAGTGTGTACTCAGCGATGTTAATCAATGCCTGGTGAGATTCTGAGGGTGGAAGAACTGCAAGATGCTCAATTGCTAATTTCGCGTGTTGAGCAGCTAACTCCCGTGCTTGCTGTATGCCTTGACTATCTTGAATTAGTGCTAGTGCTTGTTCTAAATCCCCTTCTTGAGCAAACTCTCGATCGATCAGCGCTTCCAAGGATGGTTTTTCTGCTAAAGCAAATAAAACTGGTGCAGTCAGATTACCACTTTTCAGATCCGACCCCACAGGTTTACCCAAGGTGTCTGTTGTGCTAGTGAAATCTAAAATGTCGTCAACAATTTGAAATGCTATACCAAAATGACGACCGTAGCTATACAAATGCTCAACAGTTTCCCGCGAAACCTCACTGAGTAACCCAGCAGCTTTTGAACTGTTGGCGATTAACGAAGCTGTCTTGTAATAACTCTTCTCAATGTAAGTTTCAATCGAGATACCAGCATCAAAACGATTTAGTCCCTGCTGGATCTCCCCAGTAGCCAAATCCATAATGACTTCTGAGAGGAGTTTTACCACCTCCAAATTGTCCAAGTTTGCTAAATACCAGGATGATTGGGCAAAAAGAAAATCTCCTGCTAATATGGCAATGCGATTACCGAACAAACTATGAACGGTAGGAACGCCTCGCCGCACGTCTGATTCATCTACCACATCGTCATGTACCAAGCTTGCTGTGTGAATCATTTCTGTAATCTCAGCAAGGCGGCGATGACGCGGTGTAATGTCTTGCTCTAACATTGTTGCCCGCGATATTAGCAGGACAATTGCTGGTCTGATACGCTTTCCCCCGGCTCCGAATAAATGTTCGGCGGCTGCAAACAAAATGGGGTGGCGATTTCCAACTAGCTGTTTTAGGTTATCTGCTAGTAGTCGCAGGTCTGCTTCCACAGGGGTAAACAGGGAGGTGGCTGGGGTCATGGATGGGCGGACTCTGACTTAGGTTACGAAAGTTTACATATCCTACACTCATTTTAAGATAACCCTGTGCCAGCGCAAAGTTTTCATAAGTTAATCCCATTTTCATAAGTCTATGGGTGATAATTAAGATAGAGAGTGCGTTTGTCAATAAGCAATTATGCTTACTTCTTGTGGACTCAGGTTTTAAACTCACTTAAAACATGAATTCTCCGTATATGAGAATAAATATAAGCTTAAATTGTATTAAGTAGTTTCCTGGTACACGTTTACCGCCACAGTTCAAAAGAAAATTTAAGCAATATTACTTATTGACAAAATGGATACGATTTAAATATGTCGCCAATGGTAAAACTAAATTTCTTCAAGACTGAATTATAGCTGCTCAAAAAATTTGAAATTTAGCAGTCAAATGGGCTTCAAATTCCGAGTCGTTGTGTTACGCTAAAATATAGGAATTATAAATTTTTCAGATATTCACACCCCCAAAAGTAGGTTAATTACTAAGTGATTTTACATACTCGGTGATGTGAGTCTAAAATAATTAGTCGTAGTTTAGATTAAAGAAATTATTTCTTTGATTTAGATTATGATATGCAAAACTCCTGGTTTGGAGCTATGCGATATCCCTATGGGAAGCCGCTACACGTCTTCAGCGCACGTTGAGCGCGAGCATTGCTCTTTTCACAGCAGTGTGAGAAAAATAACGCAGATCAAGTAGACCGATGAGAATCGTAGTTTTGGCTTGCTAAATAGCAATCTAAACTGCTGTTGGGTATATGGTCTGCAAGAAGTCGCATTAGACAATAAATTTTTTGTCCGTAGAGGGTTTTGCCTCTATAGGTAATTATTACCATAGGAAGCTACAGCAATCAAGAATGCACTTGGTTGTCTGAGGTTCTACTAATTTTATGGAATTTTATATTCGTTTGAAAAGGTGCTAGTAGAACAATGATTTACGGAAGTATACCTATGATGATTTTTATTTTAGCGTCTGGATATTTGTTCACAGTCTACCTATTATTAGCACTAGCAAAGCGAACGGGTACAAAGACTGTTCCTACAAGTTTCCCTTCATCTACCGAAGGAAAATATAAGCAGGATATATCTGTAAGGGCAAAAGTGAGTGAAGCTGTTAACAGTCAGTAGCTTGAAGTTAGGAGTTAGGAGTTATTAATTAAAAACTTTTAACTCCTAATACAGATTAAAGCAGTCCTTGGAGTTGTGCTAAACCGCGTCCATTTTGAAAACTGGAGTTTTAAGAAGGGTATATTAATCAGCCTTGGCTTGAGTTTTGTGCTTTACCCTCATAATAAAAAAACTACGGTTTTCAAGGTAGACGAGGTTTAACTTCTCATTTGCTTCACATAGTTTTATTGGAGTTGGGAAATAGCGGTATCAGTGAAGCAAACCTCTTCAACCATTGGGGTATAGCCTAGCCACTGTACTCCTGATTGGGAAAACTGTTGCGGACACCCGCTAACAGCGAAGCGAGTTGGCAGTGGGAGGTGAGTATTTCTTAACCCTAACAAATCTAACTCTTGGGCACAAGCTGCCACGACATGAACGGCTGGGTCAACTAGCTTGACTTGAGAGGGGAGAAGCGATCGCAATACTGGTGTAAGGTGGGGGTAATGGGTACAGCCATGAACCAAGGTGTCAATTTCCTTCTCTAGTAAAGGCTCTAGATAGGCTCGTGCCACTTCAGCCGTATAGGGGTCATGAATGCGGTTTTGCTCGATGAGTGGCACAAACTCAGGACAGCCAACTTGCCAGACCTGCACATCAGGGGCAATTTCGAGGATGGCGTGTTTATAAGCATTACTTTTTGCCGTCGCTGGAGTAGCAATTACACCAATCCGCTTTCCTTGCTGCACGGCAGCTTTTGCACCCGGTAGAATTACTCCCAAAATGGGGATGTTGAATTCTTGACGCACGGTTTCTAGGGCTAGGGCAGAACTGGTATTGCAAGCCATAATTACCATTTTTACCTGTTGCTGTTGTAGCCAGGTAAGAATTTCGCGCGTAAATTGTAAAATTTCTGCTTGGGAACGGATTCCGTAAGGAAGTCTAGCTGTATCCCCAAAGTAAACAATTGATTCGTTGGGGAGTTGCCGATACAGTTGGCGCAGTACCGTTAATCCACCCACACCACTGTCAAAGATGCCAATTGGGGCACGTTGGGGTTCAAGAGCCGAAAAATCGTCAAGATTCGCTTCAAAGATCGAAGATGAATACACAGGCAGATATAATTTAGGTTTTGGGATTTAAAATACAGAATTTAGCAGACAATTGGCTAATTGACCACTAAATTCTGCCCACCAAAGAAGTCTAAATACCACCTTTTAATAGTAATTTGTCCTAATATTAACGCTGTAAGTATTTTAAGATGCCACGAGCGATCGCTTCTGCCATCCGATTTTGATACTCTCGTGTTCCCAATCGAGGATTATCCTCGTAACCAGTCATATAGCCTGTTTCTACCAAAATTGAGGGCATAGAGCTTTTTCTGAGAACGTAGAATCTGGCTTTGCGGGTTCCCCGGTCTTTGATAGTACTGATGTTCTGGAGGATGGTATTGCGGACTACTTCAGCCAGAGCGTAACCGCTATCGTAATAATATACTTCTAACCCATTGACATCAGGGCGATTATCAACAGAATTAGCGTGAATACTGACAAACAAAGTCGCATTCGCTCGCTTGGCTATTTCTACCCGTCCTTGAAGTTCTACGAAAAAGTCGGCATCCCGTGTTAGTACCGCTTGTACACCATTTTGTTCTAAAATTTCTCCTACCCTTTTACCAATAGGCAGAATTACATCCTTTTCTAAAAGTCCACCCAGTCCAGGGGCACCTGAATCTTTTCCACCATGTCCTGGGTCAATAACTACTAGCAATTTCCCTTTGGGAACCGAGGGGTGCGGTCGTGACTGAGATATGGGACGGGGATTATCTGTGGGGTTTGGAAATTGTCCTTGGTTTGGCGATGGTAGCCCAGGTAAAGCAATGGGTGGTGTGACGCTACGAGCGCGTTGTAATTCTAGAGCCAAAAGTTCGTCGCCAACCTGGTTGAGTTCCCCAATTTGTACTCCGGCTGCTGGCTGCACCAAGACAACGACAGTATTGGATTCTTGTGGTTGCAGACGGACTCGCAGGATAGGGCTATTAGGGTTAAAAGTCGGGCCTGTGACTTTGGGAGCTAATCGAGCATTGTTAATAGTGATGCGGAACAAACCAGAGCTTCTATCCCAATTTCCTGTAGCAGATAAAGCTTGGTCTGCTCTAATTAGTAGTTGTGTGCCATTATTAGCCAGTTGTACAGACTCAATTGTAGCTGTACTGGATGGTATGGGGCGGGGACTATGATTATCTGGCGGCAATTGGGCAACGCCACGACTAGGTAGAACGACAAAACCACCAACACTGCTAGTAGTGGCTCGCCAATTTGGACTATTTTCGTCCACCTGTAAAGTCAGGCGAACTACAGATGGGCTGGTTTGTAGTTGACTGAACTGAATGCTGCTGACACCATAACGATTAACTGACAAATCGCGCTGCTTGAGATTTGGTGATAAAGTTGCGCCGGCAATGTCGATGTTAATTGCCCTTTGATCGTTGCTACGATTTACCTGAATCTGAGGATTACCGCCATTGGTACGGACGAAAAAACCATCGCCTGTGACTTGTAAGTTCTCAATTTGAGTCACCCTGGCGACAAGCATTCTATTTCTAGGTGGATTGACAGGGCTGGTTGTGACTACGTTGTAAATATCTCTTTGGGAGAACACTGGTGGAGATGTTCTCGGTGAAGTTGCTGTGGCGATCGCTTGTTCTGGTTGACCCCCAGTATTTCTTGAGGGAAAATTATTATCGGCTACTGGCGTAGGTAATTGCACCATCCAGCGTTCACGAAGTGTCCCCGCAGGGGATTCGCCAGTTCTACCAACAAATTGTACTCCTTTGGGGTCTAAAGTATAACCAGGAGTCAGTTCAACGACTATGCGTGTTGTTTGTTCGTCAAATTGCCCAACCCGGATAGCGCGAATTGCGCCGCCTACCTGTTGGGTTAATTGGGGACGACCAAATGTAGTTCCTGGTAAATCAATTACCAAACGAGTGGGGTTAAAAATTAATTGGGCTTGGGGTTGAACATTCCCTGATGTATTAATTTCTAACTTATTTTGATTGGCATCAAAACGCCAAGATTCAAGTTTCGCGGCCATTGCTGGCGACGATAGCATGAAGATAGTTCCAATAGTACTGGATAGTAACCAGTGTAATTTCACAGTCCTTTCTCCTGATTCACATTCATGGGAGCCGTCAACATCTCAACATATTGGCAAATCCTCACACCATCACCGCTTACCTTGAGTTTTGCGCTGTTATTAAGACACAGCTAATGGCGTAAAATATAGCACGCTCTTCTGATTTTGCCATGCCATTAGCTCAGATAAATTTGAATTGCAAAGCATCAGATGACAATAACAAAGAAGCTACTCCTGTCCCGCCGCAAGAATACTTAAATTGTTTTACTACTAAAATGGTAAAGATTAGATGTATTTACTCAAAAGTTTCGATTAAATTACTTATCTTCTCTTTAGATACTGAAGAACGCCACGAGCGATCGCTTCTGCCATTTGATTTTGGTAAGCTGAGGTTCTGAGTCTAGCCATATCCTCTCGACCAGTCATATAACCCGTTTCCACGAGAATGGAGGGCATAGAACTTTTTCTGAGGACATAAAATCTGGCTCGTCGGACTCCCCGATCTTTGAGAGTACCAATACTTTGGAGAATACTACTACGGACAACGCGAGCAAGCTCCAGACCACTATCGTAATAATAGACTTCCAAACCATTCACGTCAGGACGACTTGCCCCGGCTGAATTAGCGTGAATGCTGACAAACACATCAGCATTAGCTCGTTCTGCTAATTGCACTCGTCCCGGAAGGGTAACAAAATAGTCAGAATCCCTAGTCAGAATCACTTGTATGCCATGTTGCTGCAAAATCTCACCCAGCCTTTTACCAATAGGCAATATCACATCCTTTTCTCGTGCCCCCCCAATGCCAAGGGCTCCAGAGTCTTTGCCACCATGTCCTGGGTCAATAATGACTACCACTCGGCCATTAGTAACTCGGCGCTGTGGTTGAAATTGGGGCTGCGGATTGGGATTGTTTGGGTCTGGGAATGGCCCTCGGTTTGGGGGTGGTAGCCCAGGTAAACCAAAGGAGGTTCTTCCGGGGAGGGTGACAACTCGCCGAGAACCTTCTATTGGGAGAGCCAAAAGCTCGTCGCCAATTTGCCTGGGTTGTCCAAGTTGTACTCCGGCTGCTGGTTGAACTAAAACAACGACTGTGTTGCCTGATTGTGGTTGCAGCCGTACCCGCAAAATGGGGCTATTGGGGGCAAAATTCGGGCCTGTGACTCTGGGAGCTAACTTGGCATTGTTAATTGTGACGCGGAACACGCTGGAGGATCTATCCCAGCTTGTCGTAGCAGATAAACTTTGGTTAGCTTTAATCAGCAGCTGTCTACCATTATCAGCCAGTTGCACAGACTCAATTGTAGCTGGCGAGTTGCTGGCAGATAGTCTGCTGGGAAAGGAAATAGCATCTGACTGATTGTCGGAATTATTACTTCCAGGCAATCGGACAACACGACTGGGTAGAACTACTAAACCACCACTGTTACTGTTAGTTGCTCGCCAGTCTGGGCTATTTTTATCTACCCGCAAAGTCAGGCGGACACCAGGAGGTTGGTTTTGTATTCGGGTGAACTCAATCCGGCTAATACCATGTTTGTTAACAGGGATACTATTTTGTTGCGCCAGATGTGGTGATAAAGATGCATCAGAGATATCCAAGAAGATGGTAGCGCGATCGCGGCTGCGAATTACCTGAATGGCAGGATTACCACCACTGGTACGGATAAACAACCCATCACCTGTTACTTGTAAGTTTTCAATTTGAGTCGCCCCTCGTGTCGTCGCGGCCACCCTGGAAATATTAGGTTGAGAGTCAGAGTCTGGGGTAACAACACTGAAAGCACTTCTGGGAGATGAGGCTACTTTATCAACTTCTGGTCTAGGTAATTGTACAGTCCAGCGTTCACGAGGTGTCCCCGCAGGGGGTTCGCCAGTTGTCCCCACAAATTGCACTCGTTTGGGGTCTAAAGTATAACCAGGAGTCAGTTCAACAACTATGCGCGTTGTTTCTGCATCAAACTGCCCAACCCGGATTGAGCGAATTCCCTTGCCCACCTGTTGGGTTAGCTGCGGACGACCAAATGTAGTTCCTGGTAAATCAATTACTAGGCGAGTCGGGTTAAAAATCAGTTGTGCTTGGGGTTGAACTGCTCCTACAGTATTAATTTCCAGCCTGTTTTGATTGGCATCAAAGCGCCAAGATTCAAGTCTCGCAGCCATTGCTGGCGACGATAGCATGAAGATAGTTCCAATAGTACTGGGTAGTAACCAGTGTAATTTCACAGTTCTTTCTCCTAATTCACGTTCATGGGAGCCGTCAATATCTCAACTCATTGGTAAATCATCACACTGTCACCACTTAGACTTGACCTTTGATGCCTTGTTTGATTTTTTAAGCTGGAATAAAGACACGCTTAAATCAGTTATCAGGTTTCATATTGGGTCAAAATCTCAATATAAAATCTGCCACCTTTATAGGTAGTAATTCTGACTCCCAAGGAAGCTAGAAAACTAATAACTGATAACCGTTCACTGATAACTGTTTTTTATTTTTTGCCATCAATGTACTAAGTAGATAATTCCCATTACTGTTAGACGATCTAGCAAAATTTATGGGTGTTACTCCCCAATTACCTAGAAAATATTCAGATTAAGGCTCACAAGCCAATGGAGACTAGAAATAAATAACATTCCGAATGCTGGTAGAAATTATAAACAGACGATTATTCTACAATCAGATGGGACGGAAATTTGGAGAGAGAAGTTTCCACTGGATAATTGCAAAATCTTCAAAGCCCGGTGATATTACTGAATTTATCGTCCTGAGTTCTGAGGGAAAATTACTCAGAACTCAGTCAGAATTTACCCAAGACTTTGATTAGCGATCGCTAGATTCGGGAGTAACTTCCAAATTGCCACTATCATTTGATGGCGACACTCTTGACTGAGGTGGTTCAATTAACAAAGAAGTTGCCGAGGAACCATCTAAAACCAGTTGCTCTGAGTCTGCATCCCCAATTTGAGAATCATCTGGAAACACAAATCGTAACAAAGGAGGAGCTAAAAAGGTTGTCAAGATAACCATCATGATAATTGCTGCCCCTAATGGTTTCGAGAGAGCGCCACTAGCTGCGCCGACACCAGCAAATACTAAGCCAACTTCCCCTCTGGGAATCATCCCCACACCGATGGCTAAACGGTTGATTCCCGGTTGACCAAACACGCTTAAGCCTGTGATTACTTTACCGATAATGGCTACTGTAATCAGGAAGGTTGCCATAATTAGACCTTCACGATTGTCGGGAATTGCTGGGTTTAAAACTCCCAAATCAGTTTTTGCCCCAACCGTCACAAAGAAAATTGGCACTAAGATATCAGCAATGGGAAAGACTTGCGTTTGCAGTTCTTTGCGCTTATCTGTCTCTTCCAAAACTAAACCCGCCGCAAAAGCTCCCAAAATTGCTTCTAAGTGGATAACGGCGGCCAGATATGCCATAGCAAAGGCAAAAATCAACGCTGGTATGACCAATCCACCACGTGTTTTGAGTTGATCGGCGATCGCTACAAAAGACTTATTGAAAACATTCCCTAGTAGGATTGCTCCCAAAATAAAACCAGTGGCGCTGATAATCAAGTAAATGACTTTGCTGACATCCACCACACCATCTTTAGCTAGGCTGGCAACTACCGCTAAAACGATGATTCCCAATACATCATCAATTACGGCAGCCCCCAAAATAATCTGCCCTTCTTTAGAATTGAGTCGCCCCAATTCTGACAGCACTTTAGAAGTCATTCCAATACTGGTAGCAGTCAAAGCTGCCCCAGCAAAAATTGCGGGTACAGCATCGATACCAAACAAAGTCATCAGTCCCACAGTCCCAGCAGCAAAGGGTACTGCTACCCCCACTACTGCGACAACGGTGGCTTGGATGCCAACTGCCATTAAGTCTTTTAAGTTTGACTCCAAGCCAATTTCAAACAGCAGAACGATCACACCTAATTCTGCCAAAACAGAAATGACTTCAGACTGGGCTGCAAACACGGCTGGAGTGGCTTCAGGAGTTAAACCAGCAGTCATTTGAAGGAAAGACACGATCAAAGAGTTAGAACTGTCTGTGCCGCCTTCTGGAAACACTAAAAGGTGGAAAACAGAAACACCTACGATTACACCACCGACGAGTTCGCCTAAGACGGGCGGTAAACCCACTTGGTTTGATAACTCTCCACCAACTTTACTGGCGAGGTAAATGACTACTAAGCTTAGTAGCACTGCTTCGACTACCATTGAACTGTCTGCGGCTTGTGTTGCGGTAGCCAGCAGAGGAAAAGAGAAGCTGATTGGATCTAACAAATGCATGGGTTCTGTGAAAATCCTTCTCTTTGATTCTGACGCGTTTCTGAAAAATATCTATCTGTGAAGACGTAATTGGCAAGCTTCAAAAACTTAATTTGTGCCATTTGTCAACTCAAGCAAGCGCTGCCAATAGACTTCGGAAACCGGAACTACAGAGAGTCTTGGAAGTCGCAGTAAATCAAAATCTGTGAATTTCTCATCCTGTTTGATTTGGGCTAAAGTGACAGGTTGGTGTACTCTGCGTAATGCCCGTACATCTACAACTGCCCGTTTACTGTCATTGAGTGCTGGATCGATATAGGGTTGACTAACTATTTCTGCCACACCTATGATTTGCCGTTCTTTGCCTGTGTGATAAATAAACGCCAATTCCCCAAGAAGTATGGTACGTAGATATTTCAGGGCTAGGGCATTGTTGATTCCATCCCAAATTGTACTGCCATCCCGTTCCAAATCGAAGTAGGAATAATTTTCCGGTTCCGTTTTTAGCAGCCAATACGCCATCACAAAATCTCCAAAAAAGCTAGTGTAATTTTTTTAGTTTCAAAAAATGTAACCATCTCAGCTTTTGACTATGGCAATGTCAAAGTAAGAACATACAAATCGTATCTAGCGATCGCACTTCAGTTGTGAAAAACTTGTGGAGCTACCACAGAATTGCTATGTACGCTTGTCAAAAACATCTGTGGATACTTTGAGGAGTGCAAATCTTATGACTAGAGCCGCTTTACCCGGTTCTCAATTTCCATCTGGAAATTTGTGGAAAATACTGCCTTTAGCCCTGCTGATATGTGCAGCTTTTGTATTACCTGCATTGGCGCAAGAAAAAGATAAATTGTGGCGAACCCTTAGTGTCAGTGGTCGCGGAGTAGAAACAATTCCTACAACATTGGCGCAAGTCAGTTTAGGAGTAGAGATTCAAGGGAAAACAGCACAGGAGGTACAGCAAGAAGCCGCTCGGAGGTCGTCGGCTGTAGTTGCGTTCCTCAAAAGCCAAAATGTCGAGAAATTACAAACTACTGGTATCAGGCTGAACCCAGTTTACAGCTATACTAATAACGTGCAGCGCATTACAGGCTATGGTGCTAATAACACTGTGAGTTTTAGAATTCCCACCGAGAAAGCTGGTACATTATTAGATGATGCAGTGAAAGCGGGTGCAACAGAAATTAACGGTATTAGTTTTGTTGCGAATGATGAAGCGATCGCATCTGCTCAAAAACAAGCATTAAAAGAAGCCACTCAAGATGCCCAGCAGCAAGCTGATGCCGTTTTCAGTGCCTTGGGTTTCAAATCCAAAGAAATAGTCAGCATTCAAGTTAATAATGCTAGTGCGCCTCCACCACCCATGTTTTTAAGGGCTGAGGCTGCCAAGGTAGCTGATACTTCCACCCCTGTAATTGGTGGCGAACAACAAGTAGAAGCATCGGTAACGCTGCAAATTAGTTATTAGTCATTAGTCCTTTGCCATTTGTGAAGGCAAAGGACTAATAATCAATGCTCAATGCCCAATTAATTAAAAATGTTCTGAAGACATATCTCCTGCACCGCCTTCTCCATCTCGCTTAGAGCCGAGTAATTCCAATTGGTCTACTCTAATAATCGGGGTAGAACGGTTTGCTCCTGTTTGGCGATCGCTCCATGTGTCAAACTTTAAGGAACCTTTGATGCCAATTAAGCTGCCTTTACGCACATAATTACCTGCGACCTCAGCCGTTTTATCCCATAATTCCAGCGTGAACCAATCAGGTTCGTCACTGTTGCGCGATCGCCTTTTTACCGCTAGTGTCAATCTACACTTAACACTACCAGACTCAAAATATTTTATATCTGGGTCGCCGCCTACACGACCAACAAGGGTGACAATATTGATACTCATAGCTGTTACCTTTCAGTACAGGTGTACTCGTTAATTCTGACTTTTATCATAGCGAATTGTGAAACACTTGAAAATAATGTGTTAAACAGTTAACAATATAGTTGACTTGAAAAATTATACATAACTACTTGGAGAAACACATAAAAGTATACGGATATACTAAGCGAACTAGGGAATATAAAAAACAAAAACCTGAGTCATAGTAAATATTCCTGGGAATCATATAAAAAGATAGTCTAGTTTACTCAACTCAGGATACAAACATAATCAAATCAACTCTTACGGTTGTAGTCAAGAAGTATCGCACATAGGGGGCTTAGAGACGCGTGGGTATTTTTAGGAACTTTCGCACATCATGGGATATGGGTATCGACCTCGGTACTGCTAACACCCTGGTTTATGTATCTGGTAAAGGTATTGTACTACAAGAACCTTCTGTAGTTGCTATCGATGTCAACGAAAAGGTAGCCCTAGCAGTAGGAGAAGAAGCCAAAAAAATGCTCGGCCGCACACCTGGAAATGTGATTGCCCTCCGCCCCTTGCGCGATGGTGTAATCGCTGATTTCGACATAGCCGAGTTGATGCTGAAAAGTTTTATTCAGCGTGTAAATGAAGGTAAATCTTTAATTCTACCCCGAATTGTCATTGGTATTCCCAGTGGCGTAACAGGAGTAGAAAGGCGGGCTGTAATGGATGCAGCGCACCAAGCTGGAGCTAGAAAAGTGTATTTAATCGATGAACCTGTAGCCGCGGCCATTGGTGCAGGACTACCTGTAGCGGAACCAACTGGCAACATGATTATCGATATTGGTGGTGGTACAACAGAAGTTGCAGTGCTGAGTCTTCAGGGTACGGTTATCAGCGAATCAGTACGCATTGCTGGAGATGAACTGACTGATTCGATCATTCAGTATATTAAAAAAGTTCATAACTTGGTCATTGGTGAACGCACTGCCGAAGACATCAAGATTCGGCTTGGTTCTGCCTATCCAACTCATGATGATAATGATGCGATGATGGAAATCCGCGGCTTACACCTGCTTTCTGGTCTACCACGAACTGTAACCATCAAAGGCCCAGAAATCCGTGAAAGTATGATGGAGCCGCTATCAATAATTATAGAAGCTGTGAAGCGGACACTGGAACGGACACCGCCAGAACTAGCAGCAGACATTATTGACAGAGGTATCATGTTAGCTGGTGGTGGTGCTTTGCTCAAAGGCATAGATACCTTAATTAGCCATGAAACCGGAATAGTAACTCACATTGCCGCCG
Source organism: Nostoc sp. KVJ3 (assembly GCF_026127265.1). Classification (GTDB taxonomy): domain Bacteria; phylum Cyanobacteriota; class Cyanobacteriia; order Cyanobacteriales; family Nostocaceae; genus Nostoc. Next base: position 2,181,433 of record NZ_WWFG01000002.1, on the reverse strand, counting down.
ACCCTCTCTGCTGTGTTGTGCTGGGAACAGGTCGGGTGTTAGAAAACTTCAAACAGCTAGAACGGGTTGTTACCGAAAGCTCTCGCAATATGTAACAAAAAAATATCATACTTGAGTTCTATTTGAGTTCTATTTGGGTTCTATATAAATACAATCCAAATAGAACTTAATTGTATAAGTAGACAGGTATATATGGTTACAATACGGCGTTGGTGGGATCGTAAAGGGTTGCAAATCGGGTTGTTAGCTTTGGTTGTTGGTAGTGCTTACATATTGCGACAGACTCAAGGTGAATTGGTGCTTGAGACATACCAAGCAATTACCCGTCCGTTAGAGATGTTACAGTCAGGGCCAACTCCAGAAGAACGGATTAGAGATGCCCGGATATTAGAATTACAAACCCGTATAGTAGATTTGGAAAGTCAAAAGACAAAGCTACAAGATTTATTAGGCTATGTGGAAAAAGAGCCACTGGCATCACGGCCAATTCCAGCTAGGGTGATAGGACGGAGTGCTGACCAGTGGTGGCAACAAGTTACTCTGAATCGCGGTACAAATGCAGGGATTCAGAATGGCTTTGTAGTCAAGGCAGATGGCGGATTAGTTGGTTTAGTGGAGAGTGTAACTCCCAATACTAGCCGCGTATTATTAATCAGTGACCTCAAAAGTCAAGTTGGTGTATCAGTTAGCCGCACAGCAGCTAAAGGTGTTTTGCGAGGAGATTCTTCGGCAGAAGCTGTGCTGGAGTTTTATGAAAAAGTTCCAAATGTCAAGATAGGAGATTTAGTTTCCACATCTACTTATAGTCAGAAATTTCCATCTGGCTTGGCAGTAGGACGCATTAAGTCGCTGGATTTAAAGAAGCTTCCCGCATCAGTGGCAAAAATTGAGCTTTTTCCGCCAATCCGCTCTCTTGATTGGGTAGCAGTTTATCCCAAGCCAGAAAACCAAGAGTTAGAAAACCAAAAATCGGTCAATCAAGTACCGCATAAGTCTAAATAAATTCTTCGATAAAATCTCTAGAAAAATGAAGATTCCTGCATTTGTTGGTGGCAGGCAGAAAAAGCCAAAATCGTCAGAGCGAAAATCGAAATTCCGAATCCAGCCGCTTTCTCGCTGGCATCCCGGTGTCCGGCGATTGTTGGGTTGGATAGTTACGGCTAGTTCTGTTCTGTTATGTTTACTATTATTGCCAACCCGGTTCCCAGGTATGGAATTATTGGGGATTGGCCCTAATTGGCTGTTAATTTGGGTAGTAGCTTGGAGTGTGAAGCGCTCTATGTTTTCTGGAGCATTGGCAGGTATAGTTCTAGGGCTACTTCAAGATTCCATGACATCACCTAACCCGACTCATGCCATTAGTTTAGGTATAGTGGGAATTTTAACTGGTCTGCTCCAAAAACAGCGTTTTATCGAAGAAGATTTTATTTCGATTGCTGTAATTGTCTTTGGTATGGCAGTTTTGGCAGAAACTATCTTTGGTTTACAATTAACCTTGACAGGGGATGAGCGCAATCTCACAGATGTTTGGACATATTACCAACGTGTCGCCCTAGCCTCTGCTATTCTTAGTAGTCTGTGGGCACCTGTGGTCTATTATCCCCTGAATATTTGGTGGCAGCGGATTAAATTGCTGGAGCAATAATCAAACAACACCCTATCATGGTAGTTAATAGCATTTGTGTCTGATACTTTCTTTTTTGCCATAAAAGAATATCAGGTAAGTCATCTCCTGATTTCCTGACGGCATAATGTGGAAGCTTTCACTGAATAATCTAGTTGGAGAACGCTCATGTCTAAGGAAAGAAAAAGTAATAAAGAGGTTAAAAAACCTAAAAAAGATCCCAAAGACAAAAAGGAGAAAAACGATTCAAACAAATAGGATGATTTAGCTAAATAGCTTTAAGGAAGACCAAGAGTTGCATTTTTTTTAATTGACAATACTTTGTCCAGTGGCATTGAGCGGGGAAAGTTATGTCAAAGATTTGTTCAACCTTGGTCAAGCCTCAAAATCTGATAATTTAAGTTAGTGTTGAGTAAGTAGGCGAGAATAAATCAAACTAGCGGGACTTACGTAAAAATTACGCAATAACGAACCACAGAGGCAATAGAGTTGCCAGTGCGTTGGGCGGGTTCCCCGACTTGTAGCAACTGGCGCGGCACGGAGAAATGAGAGTTTGATAGATATTTTGCGTAAGTCCTAACTAGATTAAGTAATGTAAATAACTTTTAAATATGTTTTGTAGTGTTCGCGCAGAGAACAAATAAGGGCTGAAGCCCTTACTACAAAACTTTGATTATTTACACCGCTCTACTTAGTGTATGCGATGTCTAAGACGGGTTACGCCTACGCAACTCAATCAAGCAGGAACAAACTTCAGCGAAACGCCGTTCATGCAGTAGCGCTTGCCAGTGGGTGCAGGGCCATCATCAAAAACATGACCCAAATGGCCACCACAGCGACTACAATGTACTTCAGTTCTGCTCATAAATAACGACTTATCTACAGTAGTAGCGATCGCACCTTCAATAGGATTAAAAAAGCTGGGCCAGCCAGTACCACTGTTAAATTTGGTATCGGAGGTAAACAATGGCTGTTGACACGCTGCACAATAATAAGTGCCATTGTCGTATTCCTTATCCAATTGGCTAGTGTGAGGGCGTTCAGTTCCATGTTTACGCAACACATTAAACTGTTCTGGCGTTAAAATCGTGCGCCACTCTTCTTCCGGTTTGGTAATTTCAAATCCACTCTTAGAAGTTGTCATCGCTTTTGACTCCAAATTGATATACCTTGATAACAATGCTGTGCCGACTATTACTGCACCAGCTTGCAAAAAATACCGTTTGTCCATATATCTATTATTTTCTATTTTTCGGTTAACTGGCCAATCAACTCCAGTACGGGATTCCCTACATCAACGACCATAATCTGCGATCGCTCTGAATTAGTCCTGATAAAGTGATTAAAATTAGCTAAGAAACCAAAAATTATTCTTCAATTTATTTTTGACAAAGGTATTAAAATGTGCATAGAACATCTTAATACCTAAAAAACTAGGCAATTAGACTGAAATTACTGCTATTGAGAGTAATATCAGGATTCCCTAAACTAGCAAACTGAAACACTGTTCCTGTACCTAGAACATTACTATCTTGGTTATAGAATAGGCTGCCACTACTTTGACTAAAGACAATATGTGCTTTATTGGCGTTGACAAATTTATCATCAGTGACAACTGCAAAGTCAGTTAAAGCTTGTCCCACAGTATTAGTAACAGCATTGAAGGTGTTTTTACTCAGCACAATCTGGTCTTGTCCTGCTTCAAATTCGGTGATGTAATCAACACCTAAGCTTGTGTTAAAAACTCCACTACTTTGGAACAGATATTTATCCTTCCCGACTCCACCAGTGAGAATATCATCGCCGAGTCCTCCCCAGAGTAAGTCATCACCAGTTCCACCTGTGAGAATATCATTACCATTACCTCCTTGAAGGGTATCATTTCCTGCTAAACCCTGGAGTTGGTCATTTCCGTCACCGCCAATCAAAGTGTTATTCAGGGCATTACCAGTGAGACGCTGATTGCTTGTGCTGGTATTGTTGGCTAACTGTAGGGAATAGTTGGAATTGACGTTAGTGTTTGCGGAAATTCCAACATAGTAATTCCCTGCTCCTAATGTTGTCGTAATTTGACCATTACGATTATTGCTAGCATAATCAGAGTAAAGTTGTTCTCCACTCTCAATCAAGCCATTATTATTACTATCGTAATAGATGGCTGCATTAACATAATATTGACTGACTCCATTCAAAAGCAAAGTAATATTACTTGTGCCTGTTAGGGAGAATTTGTAGTAATCAACTGGGTCTACATTTCCGACAAACTCGTTGAAACTCTTAGTACCAGTTAGATTGCCAATATTGTAAGCAGTGCTGAGTGTATTCCCAGGATTTGAGGTAATTGAAGGAGGTGCTGATGTTGCTGATAATTGTAGGGAATAGTTAGAGTTGACATTGGTGTTTGCAGAAATTCCAACATAGTAATTCCCTGATGCTCCCAAGGTTGTCGTAATTTGACCATTACGATTATTGCTAGCATAATCAGAGTAAAGTTGTTCTCCACTCTCAATCAAGCCATTATTATTGCTATCGTAATAGATGGCTGCATTAACATAATATTGACTGACTCCATTCAAAAGCAAAGTAATATTACTTGTGCCTGTTAGGGAGAATTTGTAGTAATCAACTGGGTCTATATTTCCAACAAACTCGTTGAAACTCTTAGTACCAGTTAGATTGCCAATATTGTAAGCAGTGCTGAGTGTATTCCCAGGATTTGAGGTAATTGAAGGAGGTGCTGATGTTGCTGATAATTGTAGGGAATAGTTAGAGTTGACATTGGTGTTTGCAGAAATTCCAACATAGTAATTCCCTGATGCTCCCAAGGTTGTCGTAATTTGACCATTGCGATTATTGCTAGCATAATCAGAGTAAAGTTGTTCTCCACTCTCAATCAAGCCATTATTATTACTATCGTAATAGATGGCTGCATTAACATAATATTGACTAACTCCATTCAAAAGCAAAGTAATATTACTTGTGCCTGTTAGGGAGAATTTGTAGTAATCAACTGTGTCTACATTTCCAACAAACTCGTTGAAACTCTTAGTACCAGTTAGATTGCCAATATTGTAAGCAGTGCTGAGTGTGCTACCAGGATCTGAGGCAATGGAAGGAGTTACAGATGTTGCTGATAATTGTAGGGAATAGTTAGAGTTGACATTGGTGTTTGCAGAAATTCCAACATAGTAATTCCCTGATGCTCCCAAGGTTGTCGTAATTTGACCATTACGATTATTGCTAGCATAATCAGAGTAAAGTTGTTCTCCACTCTCAATCAAGCCATTATTATTGCTATCGTAATAGATGGCTGCATTAACATAATATTGACTGACTCCATTCAAAAGCAAAGTAATATTACTTATGCCTGTTAGGGAGAATTTGTAGTAATCAACTGTGTCTACATTGCCAACAAACTCGTTGAAACTCTTAGTACCAGTTAGATTGCCAATATTGTAAGCAGCGCTGAGTGTATTCCCAGGATTTGAGGTAATTGAAGGAGGTGCTGATGTTGCTGATAATTGTAGGGAATAGTTAGAGTTGACATTGGTGTTTGCAGAAATTCCAACATAGTAATTCCCGGCTCCCAAGGTTGTCGTAATTTGACCATTGCGATTATTGCTAGCATAATCAGAGTAAAGTTGTTCTCCACTCTCAATCAAGCCATTATTATTGCTATCGTAATAGATGGCTGCATTAACATAGTATTGACTGACTTCATTCAAAAGCAAAGTAATATTACTTGTGCCTGTCAGAGAGAATTTGTAGTAATCAACTGGGTCTACATTCCCGACAAATTCTGTGAAACTTTTACTACCAGTTAGATTGCCAATATTGTAAGCAGCGCTGAGTGTATTCCCAGGGTTTGAAGTAATAGAAGGAGGTGCTGATGTTGCTGATAATTGTAGGGAATAGTTAGAGTTGACATTGGTGGAGCTTTGAGTAATTCCAATATAGTAATTCCCGGCTCCTAATGTTGTAGTAATTTGACCATTTCGACCGGAACCGGCATAATCAGAGTAAAGTTGTTCTCCACTCTCAATCAATCCATTATTGTTACTATCGTAATAGATGAATGCATTGACATAGTTTTGAGTTACTCCCTTCAAAAGCAAAGTAATATTATTTGTGCTGGTTAGGGAGAATTTGTAGTAATCAATTGGATTTGCATTTGCTATAGCATCGTTGTAGTTAAAAGATGTAAGAACACCAATATTTTGAGCAGTTGCTAATGTACTTCCTGGCATATTGTTCCTTTTGTGAAATTTGGACAGGCATTGTTATAGATTGAATATCGGAATCCGGTTTGATTTTTGAAAAAGACCACCACAAAATACCGGGTTCAACTTTACCCGTTGAACCCATGAAAATTATAAAGTCATCAGTTGTTACTACACTGATGCTGCTACTACACTGATGGTATAAGATTCCGACTCATTAACAAGATTAAGTATACAGATAATCGACCTACCAAAGTTAATTGGGGTAATTATTTAGCACTTGAAATTTTAGGTAATTGACTAGAATTACCTATTTTTGAGTGCGATCGCACTCAAAATAACATTAATGTACTTTTTATACCAAGAAAACCTTTTATTTCTAAAGGCTGCTCCTCAAAAAACATAAAAATTATGTCTGCTAATGTCTAAAGACGTACTCGCAACCTTTGTCTTGTTATCAAGCAACTAATTTGCTTTAACCGGATATGATATGACTCAATAATATTACTAGAGGCAGAGTCTCTAATCAAGCATTTCCATGCTCTGCACGGGAACGAGGAAATGAGGAATTTTGACCCAATCTAAAATCCAAAATTGTTATGACTCAAGAACAACAAACCGCAATTGAAGGGATCTATGAAGTCTGTATTGGCGTTCCAGAGCCGATTTCGGCAATTCAGTATTGGGAGCAATTTGGCTATCGCATTGGTGAAGTGGGTGAATTAACCGCAGATATAGCTGATCAATTATATGGTGTAAATTCGTCTTTACGCTCAATCCGCCTCTATCATCAAAATGCAGATCATGGTTTGATTAGGTTGATGGTTTGGCAAAACCCCACCCATCAAGGTTTGGGAATTGCATCAATGAAAATTAAGGGAAATCGCTGGGCGACAAGCTTAACGGCAGATGTATTAAGTATCTTAAATCATATAGAGGATGCAAAAGCGACAGGTTTGCCTATTAGACATACTAATCCTTATTGGGAAGTGATCTACAACAAAGATAGAAAAAGCCGTCCTTTTATTGAGGCAGCAGTTGGTGTGCGAGAAATGCTACTATTACAACCCTTAGCTCGACAGGTTTTATTTCAAAGATTTGGCTATACGCTGCCAGATTACGGACAAGTTAACCATAATGCGGCTCTCAAGGTTAGTCAATTTACCCACATGGGGATTATTGTTCAGGATGACAGCAAAGAAACCCTGAAGTTTTATGAGGAAGTTTTGGGTTTGCTGCGTGTGCGTGATGATGTGGAAACTAGCTATGAATCTTCGCCAGCAGGTCGAGATATTTTTGATCTTAATCCTGGTGAAAAGTTCATTGTTACTACTTTTGACGATCCGCGTTCTTCTAAGTCTGATTTGATGGCTGCACGCAGTGGTAGACTCTATATTATTCGATTCCCAGAATCTATTAATTTAGAATCGCGCTTTGAGGCAGCCCAACCAGGTAGCTTGGGTATGTCTTTATACACTTATCGCGTTAAGGGAATACAGGAATATTGCGATCGCATCCAAGCAAGTACTGTACAAAAAGTTACAGATATCATTAGTAATGAATTTGGCGAGATGAGTTTATCCTTTATTGCGCCAGATGGCTACTTCTGGACTTTGTTAGAAGTGAATTAACTGGGAATGGGGCATTGGGCATTGGGCATTAGTGGTTCTTGCCCATGTTCAATGCCGAAAAACTCTATCCCGCAAGTGGCGTGGAGTTTTTCATTTATTGATACCGATAGATAGTTCTTTTTTACTGTGTTTCAACTGTTTCCAAAGCGCTCTAATTTGCTCGTAAGCTTCTTCTGGAGATAGTTTTCCGCCTGTCTGTAGACAAGAGATATAACTAATTCTTTGAGCAAATTCTTGGAGATTGGCATTAAATACTAAGGTCTCTGGCTGGAATTCACCATAATATCGACTACGAGGGTAAAGAAAGTTGTTTTTATCTTGCGAGTTGGGTTGTGTCATTAACTTGTTATCTGTGACTTTTTATTAGAGTTCTAGATTTGATTTTCATCTACGTGTAAATACACGTCAGAAAATTTCAATTCCAGAATAAGCAAGTATTATAATTAAAAATATATTTTATTGACCAGTATGGCACGACATAAATTCTGCTACCTATTGGGTAATTTCAAAATCCTATGTAGAGGTTGTTGGAAAAGTCCTCTTGTCGGTATCAAAAGTTTTAGATCCCCCTAAATCCACGCCACGTGCTTCAAGTCGGGGAACCCGCCCAACGCAGTGGCTCCCCTTAAAAAGGGGGACTTTGATTCCGGTTCCCCCTTTTTAAGGGGAGCCAGCGGGGTCTTGGGGTCTCCCCAAGTGGAGCGACTAGCGTGGGTTAGGGGGGATCTAAAAGTGCCTAAAGTCACAGCAAATCACTTTTAAAACAACCTCTTAAAGACGTTGGATTGCAATGTCTCTACATCTAGATTTATACCTCGATTGAGCAATAAATTTCTGACTTCTTGCTGCCCATATTTCCGAAATCCTAAATGCACAGGCATCATCATGGAACTTTTGGGGCAATGAATAATCACATCTGGTAGGATATTTGCGATCGCTTGCTTTAAGCAGGTGGACTAAGCTTTGTGTATACGAGTCACCTTGAAAGGGCTAGTTCTGAAGAAATAAGGGTATTGTTTCTTAACCTTAGTACTGTATAGTACACGTAAATATCTATAGGAATACTATTTGATTTTTGAAAAGATCCGTAGGGGAGGCAGTCGCACGTGCGAGTACTGGCGCTGCGTTAGCGGTTCGCTAACGCCCCTTACAAATACTTAGTTTTGTTCAAAAATCAAACCGGATTTCTATATTTTATGTTGTCAGTTACTGAGTTATTCAAAAAACTGTCAGCATAAAATTGATAGTGCCAAGGATGTCTGCGTTTACCACATCATCAATTACACCACCATGAGAACTAAAATTTCTCGGCTGCTTATAACTACTACATCAACTCTTCTAATCGCAATAGTTGGAGCAGTAAATTCTGTTGAGGCGATCGCAGTTGATTTGAAACCTGCCCAAAAGCTAGCAGATGCAACTCAGTTTAATCAAGCAAATCAATATACCTTCACCGACAGTATCAGAACTACACAAATTATCTTCTTTCCACAAGCGCCAGGGCCAGTGCGAGTAGATGATCCACCAGGAGCTTCCCAACTAATTTATCGTAGCCCATCAGGAGAATTAACTTTTCGAGGTAATGCAATCAGGAAACAAAAAAGTGCTTTAGGTTTACTGATTACTGTTACTTTAGAGCCAAACTTCGATCAAGGTCAGCTAGAGTTAACGTTGGTGCTACCACCTGTAAACCTTCAAAATGGTCAAAAACAAAGCTTTGATACTTTGGCTATTAAGGCCAGAGGGTTAGGGCGTGTCATTAACCCATCGGGAGCAGAACTAACTTATTTTGTATTACCACTTAAAGGGGTGGCAGAAAACGTTGCTCTTCCTCTTTGAAGTTAAATATGAACCAGCAGATCCCCGACTTCTGTAAGAAGTCGGGGATCTTGTGTCTCCCGAATGATTTAGGACTGCTATATAAGTAGTAATGCAAAATTAAATATACATCTGTCATTGCGAATGGAGCAAAGCGGAATGAAGCAATCCCAAGACCTTGGGATTGCTTCGTTACATTTCATTCCGCTCGCAATGACATAAATCTTTCTGCATACGCACTTATGTAGCTAAAATGCTGTAAAAGGCGATCTGCTTTGTTATAGACAGCCAGGCAATAATGCAATCTACAGATAAACGTCCTCTCAGTTGGTTGTTGCAACAGTTTCAACTCAAGCCAGGTAAACCCGCCATTTTCTCAGGATTGCGTAGCCTTTTTATCCTTGGTGTCCCCATTGGAATTGGGATCATTACTGGTCATCCATCTGAAAGTGCGATCGCTACTATGGCGGCTTGGTTCGTTGGAATGGTAAATGTTGACGGAGCATATCGCCAGAGAGCGACTGCGGCGATCGCAGCTACCATTGGCGTAACTCTGATGTTCCTAATTGCCAGTCTGGTTAGCAATCATTTCTGGTTGGCTATCCCGACAACTTTCTTGGTAATATTTATCGCAGGTTTAGCAAGTATCTATGGCAACGTAGCTGCATCTGTCAGCTTAGTTACATCAATCATGTTTGTGATCTCTCTTGCTAAATTTGCTTCATTTTCTAATTGGTCTACTCTTATCCAGCACTGTGTATTATGTCTGGCTGGTGGCACGTGGACAAGTGTGTTGTTATTAGGATTGTGGGTAGTGCGTCCTGATGTACCTGCAATGCAGATAGTCGCTAACTGTTATTTGTCATTGAGCCGATTTGTCAGCTTGGCAAGCCAGAGAGGATTAAACCCAAACGAGCGTCAGGAGTGGACACAGCGATTTTTACAAGCTCAAGATACCGTCATCCAGGATTTGACATCTGCTCGCAGTGTCTGGACAACTATTTGGACTAGGCAAAGAGGAGCTAATCTGCGAGGAAATAATTTACTCGTATTAATTGAAGATGTAAATCAAATTGTCAATTCTGTTGTGGCATTGAGCGAACTGCTAGCGATCGCATCCGAACATCAACTATTTTATCGATTAGAGAAAGAAATTCAACAAGTGATAGAAGAGTTGGCAATTGCTCTGCAAATGTTGTCAGAAGCCATCGCCAAAGGAAAAAACTCAGTTCACCTGGAAGATTTAGATCGAACAGTTGAAGCACTAGAACATCAGTGGAAAGTTCTGCGCGCTCAAATCTTTAATCAAACCATAAATGTTCAAATAGATGAATATCCCGATGTAGTCAATATTAGGAAGATTACAGCTAGTCTGACCAAGCTGGCACAGCAAATTCATATTGATGCTGATGTTGTGACGGATTTAATTCAGGGAAAACAGCGCAGTACTGCCCAGCGAGACATTTCTCCCCCGGCTCAGTCAGAGCGTGCTGCAATTATTGAGCCACTGCGAAATAACTTCACTTTTGAGTCAGTCTTGTTTCGTCATGCGCTGCGCCTGGCAATAATCACAACATTTGCGGAATTACTTGCCTCAGTATTGCCACTACCTAGAGGTTACTGGATAACACTAACAGCTTTAGTTGCACTCAAGCCCAACTTTGGGGGAACATCTGAGACAACAGTCCAAAGAGTCATCGGTACAGTTTTGGGTGGAATTATTGGGATTACTTTGGTTTTACTGCTTAAAAATCCATTAGCGATGTCTACAACGGGCTACACCTACGCAATTTGTTTCTTATCGTTGGTGTTTGTTGCTATGTCGGTGCGATCGTTAAGCTATAGCATATTCATTATTCTACTAACTCCCGCCATCATCTTACTACTCAACGTTATTAGTGCAGGTGGCTGGGAAGTTGGAGTATTGCGGATCTTCGATAGCTTCCTTGGAGGTGTTTTAGCGCTACTTGGCAGCTATTTGCTTTTTCCCCATTGGGAACGAGAAAAACTTCCTACACAACTAGAAAAGACAATTCGAGCCAATCTTACCTACTTTCAGCAAGTAATAGCTAATTATCTGCATCAACAGAATGCTTCTACTGATTCTATGAATATGCTACGCCATCAAGCGGCACTAGAGAACGCTAACGCAAATGCTGCTGCTCAAAGATTGTTTAGCGAACCGCGTCACGTTCAGGGAGAAATTGAACCTGTAATGACGCTGATAATATACATTCGTGGCTTTTTCAGTTCGGTTACAACTCTAGCAGAACATAAGCGAGAATTTAGCGGTGAGTACCAATTTAGTGAACTCAAGCTACTTACTGATACCATTATCCAGATTTTAGAAGACTTAGCAGATGCCCTTGGGCGAGGACAGCTACCCCAACCTTTACCAGCGTTAGATAGTTATCTCGAAGCAATTCACAACCAAATTGAACAGCTACATACTGCTCGCTTATCAGAGATTGCCAAAAATTCTGACACTTTAACTTCCACATTAAAAGCTGTTCGAGAACAAACTCCTTTATCCACCGAACTGGATCGAATTGTTAATGAAATTAAAGTTATGCACTGTGTAATTGCTCGTCTGCAAGAATAATTGTTGATTACCCTGAAGGGAAAAAGAGGTAATATCATGTCTATCCGATTTGATTTATGAAATTATTTGCGTAGGTAGGGAGTAGGGAGTAGGGAAGAAGCCTTTTTGAGTTGCACTGAGTTTTTTCTCCAAATCAAATATAGGACTCCTATTTGATTTTTGAACAAAATTAGGTATTCTAGGGGAGCCAGTGCGTTGCGGTGAGTCCAGCGCTGTAGGCGAGTTTCCCAACCTAGGCGACTAGCGTTAGCGACGCGAAAAGCGAGTTAACTACCTGTGGAAAACTTGTGGAAAAACTCATACATTTTTCCACAAGGTAATTATGCTTAATTAAGTTTTATCAGTAAAATATCAAGTTTTCCCCAGATTTATCCACAAAAAGTAAGATTTTGTCCACAATTTAAGTTAAATTTAATCAATTTTTATACGTTACTTAATATTCTGGACTAATTGTTCAACCATTAATGCTAAAGATTAAGCTGTTGCTTGTGGAAAACTTCTAATCTATCTTCAGGAAGATTTTTGAGAACGGCTAGTTAGATTGATGCGATCGCTCAGTTGGCGGATAGTTTGTGCTAAAGTGCGATCGCTCTGGTGGAGTTGGGTAATTTTATCGCAACTATAGATTACCGTTGTATGGTCTTTACCACCAAACTCTTCCCCAATTCTCGGCAAACTCAGAGATGTGTGTTGGCGCATAAGATACATTCCTACTTGACGCGCCCAGCTAATTTCTCTCCGTCGTGAATTACTTTTGAGGTCATCTATGGAAATATCAAAATTATCTGCCACAACCTTTAAAATTGCTTCTGGGGTAGCTGCCATTTTTTCGTTAGGCGGTTCTAAAACTGGGGTGATATTTTCCACTGTCATCGGTAAACCCCAAATAGAAATATAAGCCACCGCCCGAATTAAAGCTCCTTCTAATTCTCGAATATTAGAAGTATAGTTAGAAGCAATATACTCAATCACATCGCGCGGAAGACTAATCTTTTCATCCTCGGCTTTTTTCTGCAAAATTGCCATTCTCGTTTCTAAATCCGGCTTTTGGATATCTGCAATTAACCCCATAGAAAACCGAGAACAAAGACGTTCTTGTAAACTAGGAATCTGGTTAGGAGGGCGATCGGAAGCAATCACAACTTGTTTACCAGCTTCGTGTAAAGTATTAAAAGTATAAAAAAATTCTTCTTGGGTATATTCTTTCCCTTCGAGAAACTGAATATCATCAACTAATAAAACATCAGCAGCTCGATAACGATCTCGAAAAGTTTGCATACTATCCTTACGGATTGCTGTAATTAAATCATTAGTAAACTGCTCAGTCGAAACATAAAATATTTTGCAATTAGGCGAAATTTCCCAGCGATAATGACCAATAGCTTGCATCAGATGAGTTTTACCTAAACCTACGCCACCGCATAAAAATAAAGGATTAAACTCTTTACCAGGAGATTCTGCAACTGCTAAAGACGCAGCGTGAGCCATGCGATTGTTAGCACCAACTATAAATCGGGAAAATACATATTTAGAGTTTAATTCAGTCGTCTTTTGATTATGATGAGAAACAGATTGAGAAACACTGCTAGGATTTGGTGATTCCCAAGAAACATCTCGTTCACTAAAATGAGAAACTTCATCACCTTCAGCAACAGTAATGTAAATTCCTACAGGATGACCGAGAATATCTTGGACTACATGAGCAATGGTGTTGATGTAATACTTCTGTAACCAATTACGAGCAAAAGGGTTAGGAGTGCGGATTACCAAGCAATTATTTTCTAATCGCTCCGCACTAGCAGTTTTGATCCAAGTTTCAAACGTGGGTCGGGATAATTCAAGCTGTAGGCGCTCTAGTACCTGACTCCACAGACTTTCTATAGGAATTTCCATTATCCACTACCTTTGCTGCTAATCATCACAATAGAAGGTCAATCCAAAATCTAAAATCTAAAATCGTCTGACACACGCTAGACCTAGAATAAGCTTTTAAGTTGTAATCATTTTGGGACATACCCGGTAGGCAAGATTCTAACATCCACCGATTGACACGGAGAAGCAACGACACATGAAGACAACAAACCATCACTCAGCGCCTAAAAATATTGATCCTAGGGGTTTACCCTATAGGTTGCGGATGCTTTTATATGGCGTAGGAGTGGTGTTCTTGGGAAGCTGCTCTCTTTTACCAGCCAAGACCTTTGAGACTCGACAAAGCGACACTCAAACCCAAAAGACAATAGAATCCAATCCAGTAATTGTCCCCCCGCCAATTATCTCGTCATCTGGAGATCCTAATTTTGTGGTAAAAGTAGTGCAACAGGTGGGGCCTGCGGTAGTTCGCATTGATTCTTCCCGAACAATCACTTCTCGCGTACCAGACGAATTTAACGATCCATTTTTCCGCCGATTTTTTGGAGACAGTGCGCCACAGCCTCGACAACGAGTAGAACGAGGTAGCGGCTCTGGATTTATCATTAATTCTTCAGGTCAAATTGTGACCAATTCTCATGTAGTAGATGGTGCTGATACCGTGACTGTCACACTTAAAGATGGCCGGACTTTTGACGGGAAAGTACTGGGTGAAGATCCAGTTACAGATGTGGCTACAATCAAAATTGATGCTAATAATCTGCCAACTCTAGCCGTGGGTAACTCTGATGCTTTGCAACCAGGAGAAGCAGTAATAGCTATTGGCAACCCGTTGGGCTTGAATAATACCGTGACTGCTGGAATTATTAGTGCTACAGGTCGTTCTAGTAGCGACATCGGTGCTAGTGATAAACGGGTTGATTACATCCAAACGGATGCTGCAATTAACCCTGGTAATTCTGGTGGGCCATTACTCAACACTCGTGGCCAGGTAATTGCGATGAACACAGCTATTATTCGCGGCGCTCAAGGTTTGGGATTTGCTATTCCCATTAATACTGTGCAGAGAATTGCCCAGCAATTAATTGCTACAGGTAAAGTAGATCACCCTTATTTGGGTGTTCAGATGGTGACATTGACACCAGAAAATAAAGAAAGAATTAAAAATATAGCTGGCGATCGCTTAAATCTTACAGCAGATGAGGGCGTTTTGTTGATTGAGATTGTGCCGCGATCGCCAGCATCTGTAGCTGGGTTACGAGTTGGTGATGTGATTAAAAGCATTAATAGCCAGCCTGTTACTAAAATTGAAGAAGTACAAAAGCTAGTAGAAAATAGCAAAATCGGTACTAAGTTACCAATAGAAGTGGAACGCAATGGGCAAATTGTCAAAGTAGGAGTCCAACCTGCTGCTTTACCCGCAAGACGTGAAGGATGATTTTTGTAGAGACGCGATGAATCGCGTCTGTATAAGAATTAAGAGAGACGCAATTAATCGCGTCTGTACAAGAATTAGGAGTTTTCCAATGACTGAATTAGCGCCAATAATTCAATTAGGCAATCCAACATTGCGTCAAAAAGCTGTTTGGGTTGAGAATATTCAAGATGAGCAGATCCAAAAATTAATTGAAGACTTAATTACCACTGTTGCTAAGGCTAATGGTGTGGGAATTGCTGCGCCTCAAGTAGCACAATCCTATCGCTTATTTATTGTGGCTTCTCGTCCTAATGCCAGGTATCCCAACGCCCCAGAAATGGAACCTACTGCTATGATTAATCCCAAAATCATTGCTCATTCAACTGAAGTTATCAAAGATTGGGAAGGTTGTTTAAGTGTTCCAGGAATTCGGGGGTTAGTTCCTCGTCATAAATCTATTGAAGTGGAATACACTGACCGTCAAGGCAATTTACAAAAGCAAGAATTAACCGATTTTATCGCTAGAATTTTTCAACACGAGTCCGATCATCTCGACGGGATCGTATTTGTAGATCGCCTAGAAAACACTCTCGATATGATTACCGAGCAGGAATATCAACAACGAGTAGTTAACAAATAAACGGGAGTGGGGTGAGAAGAGGCAGGGGGCAGGGGGAGTCAGAAACAAAAATTAATAACCAATGCCCAATGCCCAATAACGAATTACGAATTATTTAAGCGTGTGTTTCGCAAACTCGGTCATCCCGCCACAATTGATATAAACGTGTCGCTGGCATTGTCATATATAAAACATCACCAGGACTGAGATTTGTTTCTAATAAATCCCACCCGTGAAGAGTTTGGTGATTTACTTCTACGTATAAGGGTACACAGTCAGCAGACATAGCTACATCTTTTACCCACTGACCACAAAAGGCGTGTAAAGGTGTAATCACGGTTGCAAAAGCTACCCAAAGACTATCAGCTGTGATGCCATTACCGAGGATGCGTCCCCCTAATGCAGCAGCAGCAAAAGCTGGGGCTGCTAGTTCAGCCGGACTCAGTACCGCCTCGAAGCCAAATAGTTGTTGCGCTATGCCAGCAAAATCGGGATCGGCATAATGAACAATTACCGGAATGCTTGGTGTCAAACCTTTAGCTTTGAGGGCAATTTCCAGATTGGTAGCATCATTGCTAGTAACAGCAAGTACGGCGGCGGCAGAATCTATATTGCTGGCTTTCAGTATTGTGCGAAAGCTGGCATCTCCCTGAATAACGGGGATACCTAATTCGCGGGCGGTGTTGATATATTTATTATTAGAATCAGGTTCAACTACTACCACTTCATGTCCACTAGCGTGGAGTTGCTGGACAATTCTCAATCCAATACCACTCAAGCCACAGACAATGTAGTGATATCGGTGGGGTATTCTGGCTGCATCCCAAAATTGCTTAAAGCGGCTTCCTAAGACAAAATCGGTGAGCATTGCGTACCAAATACCAATCACTACTGCTCCAACCAGCATCATCACAACGGTAAATAACTTAATACTGTTAGGAGCATTTTCTACTACTTTGTCATTACCACCCGCTCCAGTAATCATGCCTACAGAAAAATATAGAGCATCCACAGGAGACAAACTCAACTCAGCCGATGTATAGGTGAGTGTAGCGATCGCAATCACTGCCAATAGTACAACAGCCCCCATGACTACCGATCGCCCGTGTTCCTGAAACTGCCTAAAATTGGTGAGGACTTTCAGCAGTTTTTTAATTAACGATCTCCGGGGGGAACGGATGCGGGGTTGTGTACCAATAATTAAGCGATCGCCTACTTTGATTTCCTGTCCAGATATTACACCTGACACCAAATCCATCTCACCTTCTACTGGCAAGTAATAAATTAGCATCCGCGATCGATCTTCCCACAATTCACTCAGCTTTAGACCATTCCAGAAGTGGTTTTCATCAATGTATTCTTCGTGAATCGGCCAAGTTTGCTGAAATAATTTGATTTGTCCGATGGCTTGGTTTCCCAGTGCTGCAAAAGTAAATACAGGTGCTGCTAAACCCACAACACTCAAACTCAAATGGTCTGGCAAACTTTGATCTAGGCGCTCTCCTAAATTTGTATTATAAAAACGGTTGATAATCCGAATCTGGGGATTTAGTACTCGCGCTTGCATCATAATTGACAAATTCACAGCATCTTTAGATCCAGCGATGACTAAAGTGTGTGCCTGTTGAATCCCTGCTGCTGTTAGGGTAGAAGCTGCTTGTAAATCGCCAACAATCACATCTGGTGCTGTTTCGCCAGGGATAGATTGATGATGAATGCCAACAACGAAGGCTCCCTGTTGTCTCAGCAAACGAAAGGTTTTATATCCGGTTCGTCCTAAGCCGCAAACGATAATTCTAGGTTTCATGAAACGGCAGCATCATTTTACAGGTAGGGCTGCATTTCTAGTTATTCATTAATATTGTTGCTCAATTTCCTGGAATATAACTGTAGCTGACAACACGGTTGTTTTAATTGAAGGCTGGAAGTTTAAAAATTAAGATTTTAAGCCACTTACGTGGGTAAAGTCTCGTGTAGCCACGACTTTCAGTCACTCAGACAAGTAAGAAATTACACTTTACAAATATCTTCTTAGGGTTTGCAAATGTATCCCCATTTACCTCCCATAAAAGATACTTTCCCTTGTTCCTTATCTTGTTTGAATTCTCCACCAACATTAACTAATGCTCTGCCTTCAGAAAAAGGTTTAGCAAAATCGAAATCTGGCGGAATTAAAAACTCACCAAACTGATTAATATATCCCCATCTACTTCCCATTTTAGCAGGAGCTAACCCTTGTGAGAAAGTATCAGCTTCGTCAAATTGTGGCTCTATAATAAAATTTCCATCTTTACCTATATAGCCAAATTTATTTGCTTGTTTTACTAATGCCAATCCTTCAGAAAAAATTGTCGCCTCATCTAAGCTAAATTGAATGATAATTTTACCTGTTTTATCAATATATCCCCATTTATTAGCTATTTTTACGGCGGCTAAGTCTTCAGCGAATGATTTAGCATCGTCGAATTGAGCAGGAATCATCATGATTTTGCTTCTTTTCTCAATATACCCCCACTTATCAGCTATTTTTACGGCTGCCATCCCTAACACAAATGATTTAGCATCATCAAATTGTAAGGCAGTTAACAGGTTGGCAGTTTTATCAAAATACCTATATTTATTATTAATTTTTACCACAGCTAATCCTTCTGAAAAAGGTTCAGCAATATCAAATTGAAGGCGGGTGATCAGTTTACCTGCTTTATCGATGTAACCCCATTTATAACCCATTTTGACGGCTGCCATCCCTTCGGAAAATGGCTCAACCCAATCAAATTGAGCCTTGATGCTAATTTCTTGTGATGTATTTGTGTAAGTAAAATTACCATTTATTCGTCGATGAGTAAAGCCATATTTTTTAATTTCTTTCTGGTCAAATCTTCCAGCAGGTGTAGAGTAAATCCCTGATTTAAGAATATTAGCTAAAGCATTATTATCTTCTCGCAAAGCTTCATAGAAAAATAAAACTTCCCCTTGAAGACCAACAGAGCGATTATAGTTTAGTGTCTGTACTAAATGTTCTGGAGTAATCCGATATATACCTTTTTTTAAAAGAACACCAGGAATTAAATATGGCAATTGTTGTTTTGCAAATTGATTAGCTAAAAGCCTATCTAAATCTTTTTTATAAAGTTCAAATTCTTTGTAATATAACTGTGGATGAATTAAATCGACTAATCCCTGATCAATCCAAGTTTGAGAATCTTGTAGGTAGTTGTCGTAACCCCAAGGATAAATAGTAGGAGACATGGAAATAATTAATTCAGGGTTGATATTGATTATTTGCCGATAGAAGCGGTTTAAAAAATTGGAAATAATATCAGCCCGCCACCGTGCCCATTGTTTCCATTGTGGATTCTGCCATTGTGGATCTGGTGGATCTTGAGAATTTCTTCTCTCTGGCGGTTTTGGTGGTTGTTGATTAAACTCGTCCTGATAGCGTTTAACAGTTTTTTCATCATAACCACCTTCCATTGGTAAAGCGAGAAAGTGATCATCTCCTTGAATGCCGGCAACTTCATACTCTGTTACGACTTCTAAGAATAAACTTAATACAAAGTCTTGCACTTCGCTATCAAGAGAATTTAGCCAATAATAACCATTGAGATTAAGGTTTGTCCGAGCATAATCAATTGCTGCCCATTCTGGTTTATCCTGAATGATTTTGCCACCCTTTTCTCCATAAGAACTCATAAATCCATATTCAAACCAAGGGATAACCGCAATATCAACTTTTTTGGCTTCTTCAATTAATTCTTTTAAAGGATCTCTATCTTGAAATTCCTTAACTGGTTTTATTTCTATGCCAAATTTTTCTTTCATTACTTGGCTACGATAGTTAGTTGAACCATTATTCCAAACAACAGGAAATACTACGTTAAATCCTGTTTCGGCGAGAAAGTTCATCGCCTCAGCAATATTTTGTCTAGAGTTTAAGACTTGGCTAGCTGTTGTAGTGATCCAAATACCACGAATTTCCATGAATTATGTAGGGCTTGATTTATTTATATTTTCTTTTACTAATATCAATCCTTCTGAAAAAGGATGAGCTTCATCAAATTGTGGCGAAATCACAAAGTTTCCGGTTTTGTCGATATAGCCCCACTGATTACCTTTTTGCACCCGGGCGAATCCTTCCACAAAATCATCAGCAGCATCAAATTGTGGTGGAATCGCAAACAACTCTACACCCGGAATATACTT
Organism: Nostoc sp. KVJ3; assembly: GCF_026127265.1. Taxonomy (GTDB): domain Bacteria; phylum Cyanobacteriota; class Cyanobacteriia; order Cyanobacteriales; family Nostocaceae; genus Nostoc. Next base: position 2,161,427 of record NZ_WWFG01000002.1, on the reverse strand, counting down.
AGCAGGTACGGTAGGAATTTCGAGAACCCGACAAATAAATGCTGCTATTTCGCCTCTAGTAGCGTTTTGATTGGGCTGTAAACTTTTGATATCGGGGTAGTTAACAATAATTCGCTTTTCGGTTGCGGCTGCGATCGCACTGACAGCATAACTGGGAATTTGTGCGAAATCACTGTAATATTTTTTTAACGTATTTATCGGCTCTACTGTAACCCCATAATTTAACCCAGAAGCTAAAGCAGCTATTGCTTGCACACGCAGGATTAGTTCATTGGGTTTGAAAATAGAATTGGGATACCCAGACAGATACTTTGTCTGATATGCTTGGGCGATCGCTTTAGCGGCCCAGTGATTAGCGGGTACATCTGTAAAGGTTATCGCCGGACGAGATAATTGCTGTTTCGGTAAGCCTATGAAAATAATCGCCGCAAATTCAGCACGAGTCACAGGTGCATTAGGACGAAAAGTCCCGTCTAGATAACCTTTGAATATATTTTGCTTGGCTGCTGCGAGGATAGATGCTTTGGCCCAATGGTTTTGAATATCTGAAAAAATTTTGACACCTCAAATAGTAAAGTTTTTTCTAGCCAAAAATTTCTCTTGAATCTCTTTACTCTGTGTTCTCTGCGCCTCTGCGGTTTAAAAGTAATTAATTTAACCACAGAACTATTGAGCCACTTTCAAAGAGCTAGTCCTAACCGTAAAAGAAATAAAAGAAAAAGATGGCAACTTTTGTAGGTTATGATACGCTATCTGCTTGAGAAGTGTCGAGGAACCGAAAATGACTAAGCTGCGCGTGGGGTTACTGTTTGGCGGTCGTTCGGGAGAACATGAAGTTTCAATCAAATCAGCACGGGCGATCGCTAAAGCCTTGAGTGCAGATGAAAATGCTAGTAAGTACGAAATCTTGCCTTTTTACATCCAAAAAGATGGACGATGGTTAGCGGGAGAAGCACCCCAAAAGGTTTTAGAAACCGGCAATCCCCTTCTGGAAGCTGAACAATCAACTTCTGAGGTAAATCTGACATCCAACCCTCAAGCCCAAACCCTGAGTAAATGGCAATCTCCCTCTCAAGTTGCCCAAGTGGATATTTGGTTTCCCGTTCTCCACGGCCCCAACGGTGAAGATGGGACAATTCAAGGGTTACTCACCTTGATGCAAGTTCCCTTTGTTGGTTCTGGGGTTTTAGGTTCAGCAATGGGGATGGATAAAATTGCGATGAAAATTGCCTTTGAGCAAGCGGGACTCGCACAGGTAAAATATAAGGCGATAACTAGAGCGCAGGTTTGGTCTAATCCTTGCGTGTTTCCAAAACTCTGTGATGACATTGAGGCAGCATTAGGTTATCCTGCTTTTGTCAAACCTGCTAATTTGGGTTCATCAGTGGGTATTGCCAAAGTGCGATCGCGCCAAGAATTAGAAGCCGCCTTAGATAATGCCGCCAGTTACGATCGAAGACTGGTTGTCGAAGCTGGTGTAGTAGCTAGAGAAGTCGAATGTGCCATTTTAGGTAATGATCAACCAAAAGCCTCTATCGTTGGAGAGATTACATATAACAGCGATTTTTATGATTATGAAACTAAATATACAGAAGGTCGGGCAGATTTACTGATTCCCGCACCGATTCCAGATGCGATCGCTCGTCAAATTCAAGACATGGCTTTGCAAGCTTTTGCAGCTGTTGACGCTGCGGGTTTAGCAAGGGTAGATTTCTTTTATGTGGAAGCCACACAAGAAGTATTGATTAATGAAATCAATACGTTGCCAGGGTTTACAGCGACGAGTATGTATCCCCAACTCTGGGCCCATAGTGGAGTCTCATTTCCCGAATTAGTCGATCGGTTAATTCAACTTGCTCTAGAAAGGCATTCTCCAAGCTCTGAAAGAAAATAAGCCAACTGATTTGAGATTATGACGGTAAGAAGTCACAAGAAATAGACAAATTTGACAAAAGTTAGCCGGATTTGGTAGCATCTGTTTTACAAAAAAGCTACTGAAATCGGAAGTTTTGTTACGGATACCTGATGCTTGACTCCTCCAGTACAATTTATTGACTAGAGGGGTACAAATCTGAAAGTAATCATGGAAAAAAGTCAGAGTGTACAGCGCGAGCCAACCCGACTCAGAAGGGCTACTCCAGAGCTGACAAACAGGAAATCGAGATTAAAACAAAGCTCGAATGTTCTGATATATCTGGTTACACATCATCCTTGGCTATTGCTAACTGGGTGTTTAGCCATGTTTTTAGGTGGTGGTGCTTTTGCCCTGTATAGCTTAGGTAATGCTGGACAGGTAGCACAAGAAGAACCAGAAAAAATCCCAGTTATAGTTGAAGAACCAATCAATGTGCCCTCTGAGAATAGTAATCCTACACCTTTATGGATGGTAGCTGCGATCGTCCTCAGTTGTGGTTGTGGTTCCTTGCTGGTTTTCAAACTGCTCAACCGGAAAGCGCAACCGCCAAAATTCCAAAAACAGGTTAAGCGCCATCAGGCACGTTTGGCACAAAGCCAGTACCAAAGATTGGAACCACGCCTTCCCAAGAACCAGCCAATTTTTGTGCCACAGCCACAACTAATGCCGTTGATGCAGATGCAACCTAAAGCAAAACATCTGGTGACGGTTCTACCAGCAGAACACAAGCACCACTTGGATACGCGCACAGACTCTTTGGCAGACTTGATGGATCTTCGTAAAGATAGCTCATTGTCTGCAATTTTACGCCAGTATTAAATTTCCTGTAAAGCAAAACCTTTCAAAATAATACTTTTTGCGAATTAAGGCACGGTCAAACCGTGCCTTTACTAATTCCAACTTTCCACACTTCAAGTTGAAGTACAAGGAGATTACAGTCAATATATATAAAAGAAAAACAATAGAGCGATGTTTTGTTTTTATAGACACGGTTTCTAACCGCCCATTTCGCGTTAAGTTGACCCTGTACCCTTACCGCATGGTCTATTCACTACCATGTATTGGCGTATTCTAGTGCTATCAAAAGAAAATTTTAACTAAATCTTATCCTTTTGTTGATTTGTTCTTAGTTGTGCAAATACTTTAAATACAATATATTTTGTTTGACAGGTATAAAATATTCTATAAAAATTTAATTTACAGCAGCTTTTATTGTAAAGGCACAGCAATGTTCCCCACCGTGTGGTTTGTTTACCTAAATTAGCTGTAATTGCTGAAAAGCTTTACTGCTTGTAACTTTATAGTGAACTAAATTAGAGCTTTAATATACTTAACAAGATTCATACCGGATTCTTAAAAGTTCTATGTAATATTTTCAAAGTAGATTTAAAGATTCAGCCTGACTGTTTGGTATCGTACTCACTAAAACAGGACAAACTTTATGTATCGATTCCAGATCAGTGCATACACGCAAACAGGCGAATTTATCGCTCTTGTGGGTTCTACTCCAGAGTTGGGACTATGGGATATTACAAAGTGTATCCAACTGCGGACAAGTAGCGATCGCTATCCTTTATGGTGGGTAGATATTGACATTCAAGAATCAAGCAATCTCCAAAGAGTTGAATACAAGTATGTGCGTCTCAATCCAAATGGTAATGCCCAATGGGAGAGCTTACTAGCTACAAACCGATGGATTCCCATTGAGCCTAACGAGCATTCCAGCACGGTTATTGTGGATGATGGCGCATTCGGTTATTTACAACCTTATCCCTTTGGATACATTGATGAGTCTGCTGTTAAAATGCCCGTTGAAAAAGGGGCTGATCGTCTGAAAATTGTGGTCATTGGTAGTTCCGTCGCATTCGGTCATAAAGCCTGGTTTTTCAAAGGTTGGGTTTGGTTATTGGCACAGGCTTTACAGCAAAAATATGGGCATCAACTGGTAAATGTGTCAGAAGTGGGGGCAAATGTCAGCAGAACCATCGCTCGATTTGGATCGGTTGTAATCCCAGAACAACCAGATATTGTAATCATTGCCCTGTCTCTGGGTAACGAAGGATTAGCCTACTGTCCTCCTCACGAACGGCGAGCAGTACAACGGCGGTTTGAAAGTGGTTTGCAGCAGCTGGTGAAAATGACGCGCGACATCGGAGCTATGCCGATTCTGGGCGGCGTTTATTCCAATGGCGACTATTCTCTAGAACATTACTGGTTGCTCCAAGATACACACAAGCGAATGCTAAGTTGGGGCATACCCATACTTGATTGGTTGACAGCCGTGGATGATGGACAAGGACGATGGAAAGCGGGGATATCTTTCGACCCGGCTCACCCAAACACAGTTGGTCATAGCCTGATGTATCAGCAAATCGACCAAGACTTATTTAACATCGACAAAGATGAATTAACAAAGCAAAAACAACGTCTTCGACAACCGGATGAATTTCCCATCTACTTTGACAATGCCGGCTTTCATATCTCTGTTTGTATTGAAGAGAAGCGTTTACGGATTGTTAATTCATCACAATACAGTTACACCATCGCTCCCTATTGGCAGGAATTGCAAACTGTACTGCAAAGTAGGGCTGGATTGATACCAGGTATTTACGTTGCCAAAAATACCCAGCCTGGAACACTCCCTTTCTTTGCCGTACAAGAAGATGGAGCGATCGCAACTACAGTAAACATCCCCCCTGGTGCTGACTTAGAATATAGCGCTGGCTTCAATCTATTTTTGCCGAACAACTCACAAGTTTTATTCTATGACGGGCATCTAGGGATTTTGCAAGCAAACGAACGGCAGATATGGGCGATCAACGAATCAGATAACGAGTACAATATTCAACCCATGTGGACAGAGGTTTGCAAAGCCCTTAAAGCCATGCCATCGGGTGTTTACGAAGATCCGCTTCATCCCGATATTCCCTTTCGGACAATGATGATTGGCAAAGATGGGCTAGAAAGTCGGGTGAAAGCACCACCTAAGTCTGCGATATTTTTTCAATACAAATGTAAGTTATCAGATATTAGCCGTGTCGCCATTCTCCCCCTTGGCGATCGCTGTGCCGTCCGCATGATGCTGTATAAAATGGAATACGATGGCCCTGCCTTTCCCTTTGATCTGACGCGCACTACCAATATTGCAGATGTTGCGGATGCCATTGAAAATGGTTTTTATGATATGTGGAACCCTGCCTTTCTGCACTACAGCCCTGATGCAGGGAGAATTTACCATAGTAAGTGGTCAGGTTTATCCTTTGCCCATGAGGTCGAGGAGACAGATGATCCAACAAACGATATGTCCCCCATCCATGAACGGATGCGCGTTCGGTACACCGCCCGCTCTGAAAGGTTTTGGTATGCATTGCAGCACTGCGACAAAGTGCTTTTCGTCCGCACAGGGATTAGCGATCGCGGTGGCGTAATCGATCTGGTCGAAAAGCTAGAAAAAAAATGTCAGGGAAAGCCATTTCATCTCTTGCTACTTTCTCCTCAAAGCGATGATGAGTTTTTAGACCTTCCCAATGTGCTGCACTACAATGTAGAGTTTAATCCCGATCGAATGTATGACGATTTGGGACACTGGATGTACTGTACAGAGGTAATGCGAGGAATTCTAGAGTCTCTTGGGATTTCTAGCAAAAACCTCTTCTGGTGTCCACCTAATACCAATTTAAAATGAAGCTGCATAGAAAAGAGCTTCATAAAGCTATTAAAGTTAAAAAAGATTATTGGCTATTTTTATGACAACTTCTACAAACCAGGTTTATCCCGTTATTTGGCACAAAGACTCGGTTTCACTAATCGATCAAACGCGCTTACCTAACGAATATACACTGGTGGAAATCCACCGCAGTGAAGACATGGCGCGGGCGATTAAAACGATGATTGTCCGAGGTGCGCCAGCAATTGGTGTAGCTGCGGCTTACGGAATGTATCTTGGTGCAAGGGAAATTCAAACTAGCGATCGCCACGAATTTCTGCAAAACTTAGACAAAGTTGCCCAGTTGTTGCGTTCTACTCGTCCGACGGCGGTAAATTTATTTTGGGCAATTAGTCGGATGATCAAAGTTGCCTACGAAACACTGGGAACTGTAGAAGAAATTAAGCAAACCCTTTTCCAAACAGCCCAAACAATCAACATTGAAGATTTGCAAACCTGTCAAGCCATCGGTGATAATGGTTTGGCAGTCTTACCCACTACCCCCCAAAAGCTAACGCTACTTACTCATTGCAACGCTGGGGCGCTAGCTACGGCTGGATATGGCACTGCTTTGGGTGTTGTCCGTTCTGCTTGGAGGGAAGGACGTTTAGAACGTTTATTTGCCGACGAAACCCGTCCCCGTTTGCAAGGGGCAAAACTCACCACTTGGGAATGTGTGCAAGAAGGTATTCCAGTGACATTAATTACTGATAATATGGCAGCCCATTGCATGAAACAGGGTTTGATTCATGCTGTAGTTGTGGGTGCTGACCGAATTGCTGCTAACGGTGATACTGCCAATAAAATTGGTACATATAGTGTAGCGATCGCTGCTATTGCCCATAATATCCCCTTCTTTGTGGCTGCGCCCCTTTCCACCGTTGATTTTGAATTAGCTGATGGCAGCAAAATTCCCATTGAAGAACGCGATCCAACAGAAATCTACCAAGTCGGTGATAGCATTCTCGCACCTGAAGGTGTAGATTTTTACAACCCAGCTTTTGATGTGACTCCGGCTGAGTTGATTACAGCCATCATTACAGAGAATGGAGCGATCGCACCTCATGAATTAGTAAAATTACAGCAAAAGCAATTAGTGTAATTGAGTTTGATGAATCTTTCCCTGACTTAAACTAAAGTTTAAGTTTGTCTCCGACTCGGCGAGAAATAGGTTCAAAAACTTTCTGAAACTCTTATTTCTTTGTGTCCTACCCTGCGGGAAGCCGCTCCGCGTCTATGCGTCCTTTGCAGTTCGTTTTTTTATGATTTTGCGTAAGTCCTGTCCTATAAAAACATAGTGGATAGTCAATACTTCTCGTTTTTCGCTCAGAATCCATTCTGAATTCTGATATCATATCCGCCAAATTACTTACGATATGTCATTGCGATCGCAACGAAGTGGAGTGAAGCAATCACCAGGACTCTGCGTTCGCGAAGCGTGTCCGAAGGACTTATGCTTCACTCCGTACCCTTCTCCTTCGGAGACGCTATTCGCGAACGGGTTCTCCAACGGAGTACGCAATGACAAGTGTTTAACCGGACATGATATGACTCCTGAATTCTGTTTCGATAAATCTTATTTATCTAATTAATAATTAAGAACATTTGCTCTTATTAGTGAGATTTCATAAAGTTAAATCAGCATTTTGTAGTCAGTACCTATTCACATTAGTTTTAGGCTTTAGTCCTATATCCGCTGGATTCAAATAAGAGTGAGGATAGGTTGTATATGACTCAGGAAATCGAGCTAAAAATTAATCAGAGCGCTCATGGCTTAAAAAAAGAATGTCTTTCTTATGGGGAAGTATTTGCACAATCAGTTGCAGTAATTGCACCCACAACAACACCCGCCGCTAATTTAGGTTTAATCTTCGCCAGTTCAGGTAACGGAACTTGGCTGAGTTTCTTATTAGGGATGATTGGGCTGTTGTTTGTTGCTGTCAACATTAACCAATTTGCGCGGCGTTCTGCTTCTCCAGGATCGCTATACTCCTATATTGTCAAAGGTTTGGGTTCTACAGCAGGTGTTATGTCTGCCTGGGGCCTGATTCTGGGTTATTTATTTACCGGGATGTCAACCTTATCTGGCTTTGCAATTTTTGGTGAATCTTTGCTGGGTCATATTGGCATACACACCCATACTTTAACATTGTTCGCACTGGGGACAATTCTGGCTTGGTATGTGGGTTATAAAGACATTCAGTTATCAGCAAAGATGATGCTGGTACTTGAAGGTATCTCTGTAGTTTCAATTTTGTTGTTGGGGATGATTGTTTGGGCACACAAGGGCTTTGCAATTGATCTGTCCCAACTGACCCTCAAAGGAGCTACCCCTGGTGGTATTTCGTTAGGAATTGTCCTGGTTGTATTTGGTTTTTCGGGTTTTGAAAGTGCTACGTCTTTAGGAGATGAAGCGAAAAAACCACTGAAAAATATTCCCAAATCTTTGATCCAAAGCACGATGTGGTCTGGTGTATTTTTCATGTTCATGGCGTATGTCGAAGTGCTGGGATTTAGTGGTAGTTCCGTAGATTTGGGCAAAACTGAAGAGCCACTGACATTTTTGGCAAATCAAGCAGGTGTGGGTTTATTAGGAACCTTAATTAGTATTGGTGCATTATTAAGCTTCTTCGCTTGTACTCTTGCTTGTATCAATCCAGCAGCCAGGATAGTGTTTATGATGGCAAGGGATGGTTTGTTTCACACTTCTCTGGGTAAAACCCATGATTCTAACCTGACACCCCACACAGCAATTGCCTTGTGTTCCTTGATTACATTTATAGTTCCTAGTGCGTTGAACCTATTTAGCATCAAGCCTTTTGAAATTTTGGGTTACACAGGAACACTTTGCACTTATGGTTTTTTAGTCGTATATATTTTGGTTTCAATTGCTGCCCCAATTTACTTGTATCGCATCAAAAAACTCCGCTCAATAGATATCTTGTTTTCAGTCTTAGGCGTAGTTTTTATGATGATTCCTGTCCTTGGTACTGTCGGAATTCCGGGTAGTACTCTATTTCCAGTGCCACCAGCACCTTACAATACCTTCCCTTACTTGGTGTTAATGTACTTTGTTGCGGGGTTTGGATGGCTTGTCATTCAAAAACTGCGTTATCCCAAAATGGTGAAGAAAATGGAACGCTCTATTGATGAGATTCACGCTCGATTCAAAGACGAAATCCTTTAACCTTAATGATTTCAAGTTAGGCTACAGTCCCATCAGGAGATAGTAATGGAATTTGAACCAGGACAAAAGGTGATCTGGAACTACAACTCTCGTGGAAGTCAAACTTATGCTCATAAAATACCTGCTCAAATCATCAAATTCAGTCAAAAACAAGTCCAAATTCAGATACACAAGACTACTGGCGAATCCCTTAGACGTTGGGTTCACCCAGATAGGCTGGAAACCTTTAAATCCTACTAGTACAGCACGGCGTAAATAAACCAACCCATTCCAAATCAACAAAATGCTTGCGCTGTATTCATTATAAAAGTTTGTAGTAAGCACTTCAGTGCTTGAAATTGAGCGATAAATCGCTCACTACAAACCTTGCAAACTTAATGAGACAGACCACTAGTCAATACCTCCGACAATTTACAAGTATTGGCATAGAGCAAACCTAAGATTTTATACCCTTGCCCAATGCTCTATCCCCCTCATGAATGAGTGCTGAGTGGGCAATCTCACTTCTTTACTCAGCACTAGGAACGGGCTAAACGCCCCGCTAACGGCAAAGGGGAACTGTTTTGCCCAATGCCCAAATTACTACTTTTCCCAAAACCTAAAATTGAAACTATTTCCAGGAGAGCGACGGTAACGGCGGGCGGTTTTTCTTATTTGCCGTTTGTTGATCCTGTCGTTCGTTGGTTCAACTTCGCCTTCTTCTAATTCTTCAACTTGCAACTGAGTTCTAGTTTCTTCCTTGCTTCCCCACCAAGCAGTAATCCAGCCTCCAGCTAAAGCGCCTATTCCACCGAGCAAGATACTCATGGGTGCTGGATATCCTAAATATACAAAGCCAAGCATGAAAAATAACCAGTATTTCAGCCCTGTATCAACCCCATCAGAGGAGGCGACAGTTGGAGGCTGGGCGCTATTACTGGTTATATTTGTGATCCAGCTCAGGATGAAACCGCCCATGATTCCTAAGAAAATGCTCAGGGCTGGTGCGGAGCCGGTCATTATTAATATAAATGTTAAAAATGCCCCAAATAACAACTGAGAAAAGAAGCTGGGAGAAATACTAAAAAAGTCGTTCTTTTTGTCTGCCATAGAGTAAAAAAGCTATTAACTAATTACTAATTCATAATTCACGCTTAATGTGAATGAAGTCTTGAAACCCTTGTAATTTCGTAGGCAGTCCCAAAACAATGATTTTGGGCAATCTAGAAACCCTTATAAGAAAAGAAGCGTTTCTAATTCACATCAGGGGTAATTCGTAATTTTCAATTCAATTACAAATTACGAATTACGAATTACAAATTATTTTAATTGTGCCTCTTGTTCTTGAGTTGTATCCAAAATCTTTACGTAGGGTTGTTCTTCTTCAGTAAAAGGTTCAGCTTGTTTGATTTGTGAGGCTAATAAATCGGCAGTGGCATCAGCAATATCACCAGTACGGTTGTTAAGACGCGCTTTGAGAACTTCTAGCGGTGCTGTACATTGGATAATCTGAAGGGGAAGTTGGTGCTTTGTAGCTTGAGCGATCGCTTCTTGCCGCAAATGCTGTTGATCGTACTTGGCATCCAAAATCACCGAAAAACCTTGTTGAGCAAGGATAATTCCCAATTCTAGAAGCTTTGTGTAGGTTTTCTCAGTCATCTCAGGCGTATACAAATCATCGCCACCTCTTTCCCATAGAGGAATTCCCCCTAAATGTTTCCGCACCGCATCAGAACGCAGGTGAATCGCTCCCTGTTGACGGGCTAAATGTCTTGCTGTGGTACTTTTACCAGAACCCGACAACCCCGACATCAAAATCAGTTCTCCAACTTTTGGTTTAGTATACTCCCAAGCTTGTTTGTAATAGTCAGCAGCGGTTTTTGTCGCTTCTTCCTTTACTGCCGTCGGTACACTTGGATCGTCTAGCAAAAATGATGTCACCTTAGCCCGGACATAAGCTTGACGACTTAAATACAGAGGCAGTACCTGTAAGCCTTCCCAGTCTCCGGTTTGCTCGATGTAGGAATTCAAAAAAGCATTACCCAAATCTTTGCGTTGGCGCGCTTCCAAATCCATCACCGTGAACGCCACATCATACATCACATCAACAAAGCGAAATGGCTCGTTAAACTCAATGCAATCAAACAGCAAGATTTTGTCGTGCCACAGAGCAATATTTTTCAGGTGTAAATCCCCGTGACATTCACGAATATAGTTATTTTGAATTCTGCTAGCAAATAATTCTGGACGTTCAGCAAAAAATTTATCTGTATATTGCTTTGTTTCTGTAAATTGCGCTTGAGTCTGGGGGCCACCAATATACTTTTCAGTTTGCTGATAATTCTCGTCAAATGCAGCCCTAACTTTTGGCACTTCACCAAAACTCCGAATATAATCATTTGTCTGCGCTTTGGCATGGTATTGAGCCACCACCCGCCCCAACTCATCTAGGTTTGTCTCATTCAACTTACCTTGTTCAAACAATGTACTCAATAGCGACTCTTGAGGAAACTGGCGCATCTTCAGCACATATTCTACAGCCTCAGCCGTTCCTCCTAATTGGTATTGCTCTCCTACCAGAGTTATAGGCAAAACTTCTAAATATAGTTCACCCGCACCCCGCTGATTTAACCGCAACTCTTCCTGACAAAAATGCTGCCGCTTCTCTAAAGTAGAAAAATCCAAAAAGCCAAAATTCACAGGTTTTTTTAGCTTATAAGCGTAATCCCCAGTTAGCAGCACATAAGAAATGTGAGTTTGAATTAGTTCAATAGGTTCTGTTACCTCATGGGGATAAAATTCCGGCTGCAACATTTGCTGAATTAAGACTGGAAGAGTCGCTTCTGTCATCTCTATTCCTCTGCGCTCTCTGCGCCTCTGCGGTTCAAATACAAAAAAACCAGGAGTTCCCCCCTGGTATCATCAAAAATTATTACATAGTTTACTTAGCTTAAGAAGCTGTTTCAGTTTCTGTGCCAGCATCTTCAGCACTAATTTGCGGTGGCAAAACGCTCACAACAAGTCTTTCCGATTCAGCTAGAGGTGTAACACCTTCAGGAAAGGGTATATCACTAATACTCAAACTGTCTCCAATTTGCAGGTTAGTGACATCGATTTCAATTACATCTGGGATGTTTTCTGGCGCACAACTTACTTGCAATTCGGTGATTACGGTGTCTAACACACCACCATCTTGTTTAACACCAACAGCATTGCCCACAAAACGCAGCCGTACTTCTACAGTGGTGTCGCCGTGACCAGCAACCGCGAAAAAGCTGAGGTGGTAGGGTGTACCTTTTGCTGGATGAATCTGAAGTTCCCGTAGTAGGGTTTTGCCGCGCCAAGGTGCATCAGCAATGTTTAATTCAATCAATGTATTGTTGACTGAAACTTTTTTGAGCAAACGCTCAACAGTTTTAGCATCAATGGTCAAAGAAATGGATTCTGTACCTTTATGACCGTACAAATTTCCAGGTATCAATCCAGAACGGCGCAAAGCTCTTGGCTTGCTGCCTTCTGGACGTTTTTGAGATTCAACTGTAATAGCCATAGAAGTTGTTAGTTGTTAATTAGAGTGTAGGAGTTAGAAGTTAAAAGTTAGGAGTTAGGAGTTAGGAGTTAGGAGTTAATTACTCACTGTTCACTCTTGATTTTTAACTCTTAACTATTCACTTTTAACTCTTAACTTTTAACTAAGCACTTAGCAAGGTAGCAGGTGTGCCATCGGCTTTCAATAAAGCGCGTTTTGGCCCGTGGATGGGGTCTTCTACGATTATGGTTTGATCGCGGCTTGCTCCTAGTGAGACGATCGCAATCGGGACTTCCATTAATTCGGCGAGGAATTTTAGATAGTCCAGTGCTTGCTGTGGCAAGTCTTCCAGGGTGCGGCAGTGGGTTGTTGACACTTTCCAGCCTGGTAAGGTTTTGTAGATGGGGCGACATCTAGCAAATCGACGAGAACTGGTAGGGAAGTGTTCGCTGCGTTGACCATCTATGTCATAAGCTACGCAAACTTTAATTTCCTCTAATTCATCGAGGACATCCAGTTTGGTGAGCGCCATGCAATCCATGCCGTTAATCCGCACGGCATAGCGACCAATGACCGCATCAAACCAGCCACAGCGTCGTTTGCGTCCGGTGGTTGTGCCAAATTCGGCACCGCGATCGCACAACAATTCTCCCAACTCTCCATCCAATTCTGTGGGAAATGGCCCCTCTCCCACCCGTGTTGTATAGGCTTTCGACACCCCAATTACCCGATCAATCGTTGTCGGCCCTACCCCTGTGCCAACGCAAGCCCCACCCGCCACAGGGTTAGAGGAGGTGACATAGGGATAAGTTCCATGATCTAAGTCAAGGAGCGTACCTTGTGCGCCTTCGAACAAAATATTGCGCCGTCGCCCAATTGCATCGGATATTTTTAACGATGTATCAACAACGTGAGGCCGCAAACGTTCTGCATAGCCCAAATACTCCTCAATTACCTCTTGTGCATTTAGAGGCGGCAAGTTGTAAAGCTTTTCTAAAATGACGTTTTTATAATTAATCGTCCACTCTAACTGCTCGCGTAGCCCATCCGGATCCATTAAATCTAAAACCCGAATGCCAGTCCGTTCAGATTTGTCAGCATAAGTCGGCCCAATGCCCCGACCTGTTGTGCCGATCTTATAGCTTCCCCGTCGTTCTTCGGATGCCTGGTCAATCAACCGATGATAAGGCATCGTTACGTGGGCTGTCTCAGATATCAGCAGGTGGTCAGTGGAAATATTTAATTCTTTTAGTTGGTCGATTTCTGCGATCAAAATTTGTGGATCGATGACTGTTCCACAACCGATAATGCAATCGGTATTTGGATACAAAATACCAGAGGGAATCAAGTGCAGCTTAAAGGTTTGACCTTTGACTACAATTGTGTGTCCAGCATTGACACCCCCTTGGTAACGAACCACAACATCTGCGGAACGACTGAGTAAGTCAGTTATTTTACCTTTTCCTTCATCGCCCCATTGGGCACCTATGACAATGACGTTAGCCAAGAGCTTATATTAAGAAGTAAAGTTTCCACAAACTATAATTATTAACATATTGTTTGAATCATGTCAAGTCATCCGTAGGGGCAATTCATGAATTGCCCTACGGGTGTACCTCACATAAATGAGAACCGCTATATTCGTGTTGATGCAGCGTTTCGTAGAGAATACCGCACTGGCTTGGCTACACAGTTATTTGCCAAAGTCATTTTTTTAACGAACCGCGTTCTTCTTTGCGAGACGCTGCGCGAATGCGATTTGTTTTTTGATGATTCCAAAGTGCATTGGTTATACTACTGGAAATGAATTTATATTAAAAACTAGCGGATTTATTTGTGACTATTATGTATAAATCATCATCCCAAAAAATCCAGATATTTACAACTCTAAAAGATTGTATTTTGTTACCCGTGTTATCAAAATTCCTAAAATATTATCAGTATTTGTTTTTAATCTCCAATCTTAACTCATGGAGGTCATTTGCGATAGAAAGGGCGATCGCATGATCAAAAAAGGGTATCGAGTTCAAAGGCTGAAAGCAATATTCATCCTAGCATTAGCAGTTATTTTGACTAATGCTATAGTCTCATATAGCAACACTGTTAAGCTGATTCACAACCAGCAATGGGTGACATCCTCATACAAAGTTATTACCCAAGTTGAAAGTATCAAATCTGCCCTCAAAGATACTGAAACAGCACAACGTAATTATTTAATTACAGCAGATGCGGATGACTTGAAAACCTATCTTACAGTTGCTCAAAAAACTAATAATAATATTCAGATTCTCACTAATTTAACTGCTAATAACCATCAAAAACAGCAATGGATTTCTATACTGGAACCGAAAATTACCAACTGGCTCAACATTCTGCAACAAGAAATTTACCTCAGACAAAACCAAGGATTAGAAGCAGCTAGGCTGTTAATCTTATCTGGTAGAGACAAGAAAATTGCCAAAGAAATCCAACAGATAATTGATGACTCTTTAGAAGTGGAGCAAAATTTATTACGCCAGGAAATGCAGGAGTCACAAGCAAGTTCTCAAAAGGCAATAGTGACATTTTTTATCGCTGCTATTCTGGATTTAGTGCTGGTGGTGCTGCTGTATGATTTGTTATGGCGTTATATCAGGCAACTTCAGCAGACAGAACTGGCCCTACGCCAAAGCGAAAATCGTTTACGAGCGATGATAGATGCAGAACCAGAATGCATCAAGTTAATTGCCAGGGATGGTACCCTTTTAGAAATTAATGCCTATGGATTGGCAATAATGGAAGTGAAAAGTGCTGATGTATTGATTGGTAAACCAATTGATGCCGTAATTGTGCCAGAATATAGAGCAGCTTTTGCCGACTTGCATAAAAGTATCTGCCAAGGGAATAAAGGTACTTTAGAATTTGAAATCATTGGCTTTAAAGGCACTCGCCGCTACATGGAAACTCATGCTGTACCACTGCCTAACGAATTTGATGGTACGTTTATCCATTTGGCAGTGATGCGAGATATAACCCAGCAAAAACAGGCAGAACAGAAAATCCGCGAACAAGCGGCACTACTGGATGTATCAACTGACGCGATTTTGGTACGAAATATCCACAATCAAGTTTTATTTTGGAATCAAGGTGCTGAACGTCTTTACGGATGGAAGGCTGAGGAAGTTGTGGATAAGAATGTTTTGCAACTTTTGTATAAAGAGATTTCACCGCAACTAGAAGATGCTTACTTGCAGGTGATGAATACAGGTGAGTGGCGGGGAGAGTTGCATCAACTGACAAGGGAAGGAAAAGTAATTATCGTTGAAAGTCGGTGGACACTGATCCGACATAATAGTGGACAACCCAAATCCATTTTGAGTGTGAATACCGAGATTACTCAGCAGAAACAACTGGAAGCTCAACTTCTGCGATCGCAACGTTTGGAGAGTATCGGTACGTTAGCTGGCGGTATCGCCCACGATCTCAACAATATACTATCGCCAATTTTAATGTCAGTTCAACTGTTGCAGAAGAAATTGCCCGATTCCCAGAGTCAGAAAATACTGCAAACGCTAGAAAATAATGTTAAACGCGGCGCTAACTTGCTCAAGCAAGTGTTATCTTTTGCACGGGGTATTGAAAGCAAACGGACAATTGTGCAAATTCAGCCTTTGATGGCAGAAATGGAGCAAATTATCGCTCAAACGTTCCCCAAATCCATCATCTGCCAAATAGATATCCCTAAAAATCTGTGGTATGTCCGTGGAGACACAACTCAACTGCATCAGGTGCTGATAAATTTAGTAATCAACGCCCGTGATGCTATGCCCAATGGCGGTATACTGAGGATTGCGGCGGAAAATTTGGTGATTGGTGAACATTCTGCCCAAATCAATATTGATGCTAAAGTGGGTTCTTATATTGCGATCGTGATCACAGATACTGGTACGGGGATGTCGTCGGAAGTCCAGAAACGGATTTTTGAACCATTTTACACCACCAAAGAGATAGGGAAAGGTACAGGTTTAGGACTTTCCACGGCGTTGGGCATCATCAATAATCATGGTGGTTTTGTCAATGTTTACAGTCAGGTAGGCAGAGGTACTCAATTTACAGTCTACTTACCTGCCTCAACATTCAGAGACACACATTCGCTGTCTCCAGACTTAGAATCAGTTACAGGAAATGGTTAATTAATTTTGCTAAGTAACCATGCAGAATTAATTACAGTCATTGCGAGCGAAGCAATCCCAGCCCCCGCAATTGCTTCATTTCGCTATCTCTACGAGACGCTACCGCGTTAAGCGAAGCTATGCCGAAGGCTTTACGCTCCATTCGCAATGATATTGTGTAATTAATTTTGTTTGAGTACTTATCCCTAAGTAGATTGATAAGATGCTCCGCCTCCTTCAGTGTCCAATTTCGACATCTTCGAGGATGCCGAGTGCATCAGGGACGAGAACAGCTGCGGAGTAGTAGGCGGTGACAAGGTATGAGATGATAGCCTTTTCACTAATGCCCATGAATCGGACAGACAAGCTGGGTTGATGTTCGTCGGGGATACCAGTCTGATGTAAGCCGATAACGCCTTGATCTTCCTCTCCCGTGCGGAGTACAAGGATGGAGCTAGTCTGAGTATCAGTAATAGGAATTTTGTTACAGGGAAGAATAGGTACGCTTCGCCAAGTAGTCACCATGCTGCCATCCAGGTCAATGCTTTCTGGATAAATGCCGAGGCGGTTGCACTCCCGACCAAAGGCGGCGATGGTGCGGGGGTGTGCCAGGAAGAATTTTGACTTCCGCCGCCGAGTCAGCAGTTCATCGAGGTCGTCAGGGGTGGGTGGGCCGTTGCGGGTGTAGATGCGTTGTTTGAGGTCGGCGTTGTGTAGCAAGCCGAATTCGCGATTATTGATTAACTCATGTTCTTGACGTTCCCGCAATGCCTCGATAGTCAGCCGCAGTTGTTGTTCGATCTGGTTCATCGGTTCGTTATACAAATCGGCGACGCGAGTATGCACCCGTAAAACGGTTTGGGCAACACTCAATTCATATTCACGGGGCGAAAGTTCGTAATCTACAAAGGTTCCCGGTAACTCAGTCTCCCCAATATGCCCCGAAGCTAACGCGATCGCAGCTTCACCATACTTGTTCTGTGGGACTTGTGGGCGAGTTCTGAAGCGATCGATGTGAGTCTGCAATGCCTCTGACTGGTTGAGCAGTTCCCGAAACGCCTGTTGTGGTAGTGCCAATACCGTGGTTCGGGTCAGAGCCTTGATTGTAAACTGCCAATTGCTCTGGGAGTCTACCAAGGTGCGATCGCCAAAATAATCACCATCGGCTAATACACCCAACACAGGTTGCTCATCATACTTGCCAACACCAATCTTGTTCACCTTCCCATGAGCAATCAAAAAAAGCTGATTGGCTGGCTGGCCTGACTGTACTATGATGTCACCTGGTGCGAACTCCTGTTGAACAAATCGACTCGCCAAGGCGTTCAACACCTCAACATCGTCAAATTCTCGCAGCAATGGTAACTCACCAAGTTCCTGGGGAATCACCCGCACCTCCTCCCCGGTGTTGGTAAAAGTCACACGCCCATCGCCAAAGGTATAGGTTGACCGACGGTTCACCCGATAAGTGCCACCCTTCGTCTGCACCCACGGCAACATCTTCAACAACCACCGCGAGGTAATGCTCTGCATCTGCGGTGCAGATTTGGTCGTCTTCGCCAAATTACGCGCAGCTGCGGTACTTAAACTCAGCTGGGGTTGCCCACCCTCAACATCCAAATTTGACTCGATAGATTCTGTCATCACCTCATCCTCACTCTCTAGTTACTAACAAAAGGCGGTTAGAAACCGCGCGCCAGTTGCTTCTCCTGTCGGAGACGCTGCGCGAAAAAGTCGGGCATTGCCCGCCCAACGCACTGGCTTCTCTACACAAGCAAAACCCACGCAGGTGGGTTTCAAACACTCAATTTTTTCTTAAGACAAAACAACACCCCAAAAATCGCCTCAAATCTATATACAGATACACTTTGACATCGTTCTGCTTTGTTTGTTGATATATCTGGGTTTCAGCCATTTTTGGTGATTTGGTGTATTTCCCTTTCCCTGTATGGGTTTTAGGCTTATTTTGCCCTCAAAAATATTTGAGTTCCATTAGTCGCGATCGGCGGACGAGAGTTTGTGTAGCCGCGAATTCTATTGCCCTGTCTCTAAGTTGACTGCGCGAAAAGACACATTTAAATTTTGAATTTAGGACTTACGCAAAAACTCTCTGAAACTCTTATTTCTTTGTGTCCTTTGCGTCCTTTGCGGTTCGTTTTTTCATGATTTTGCGTAAATCCTGGAATTTTGAATCTTTCAATCCAAAATTCGGCAATAATCTTCAGAGTCCGATTTGCACGTCTTCGAGGATACCGAGTGCGTCAGGAACGAGGACAGCTGCGGAGTAGTAGGCGGTGATCAGGTAGGAGAGGATAGCCTTTTCGCTAATACCCATAAATCGAACGGACAGGCTGGGTTGATATTCGTCTGGGATACCAGTTTGATGTAAGCCAATTACCCCTTGTTTTTCCACACCTGTACGAAGCAAGAGGATGGAACTGGTGCGGGCATTGGTAATGGGGATCTTGTTGCAGGGGAAGATAGGTATACCCCGCCAAGCAGGTACGCGGTGGCCACCCAGGTCAATACTTTGTGGGTAAACGCCAAGACGATTGCATTCCCGACCGAAGGCGGCGATGGTGCGGGGGTGTGCTAGGAAAAATCCCGGCTCTTTCCATACAGTAGCCAGCAGTTCATCGAGATCGTCGGGAGTAGGTGGCCCGTTGCGGGTGTAAATGCGCTGTTTGAAATCGGCGTTGTGCAGCAACCCGAAGTTGCGGTTGTTGATCAATTCGCTTTCTTGACGTTCTCGCAATGCCTCGATAGTCAACCGCAATTGTTGTTCGGTTTGATTCATCGGTTCATTGTACAAATCCGCGACACGAGTATGTACCCGCAACACGGTTTGAGCCACGCTCAACTCATATTCGCGGGGCGAGAGTTCGTAATCTACAAAGGTTCCTGGTAACTCAAGCTCTCCGATGTACCCTGATGTAACCTCAATGGCAGCTTCCCCGTATTCGTTTTGTTCTTGTTCTGGGAGACTTCTGAAGCGATCGACTTGAGCTTGCAATGACTGTGACTGGTTAAGCAGTTCTCGAAACGCTTGTTGTGGTAGCACCAATACCGTGGTTCGGGTGAGTGCTTGAACTGTGTATTTCCAATTGCTTTCAGGCTCTAGCAAGGTGCGATCGCCAAAATAGTCACCGTCGGCTAATACACCCAATACGGTCTGCTCATCATACTTGCCAATACCAATCTGGTTGACTTTGCCGTGAGCGATTAGGAAAATCTGATTGGCTGGCTGACCTAACTCCACAATGATGTCACCAGGTGCGAACTCTTGCTGAACAAAGCGACCCGCCAAGGCGTTCAACACATTAACGTCGTCAAACCCTCGCAGTAATGGCAACTCACCAAGTTCTTGGGGAATCACCTGTACCTCGGCTCCGGTGTTGGTAAAAGTCACGCGCCCATCGCCAATGGTATAGGTTAACCGACGGTTCACCCGATAAGTGCCACCCTTCGTTTGCACCCACGGCAACATCTTCAACAACCACCGCGAGGTAATGCTCTGCATCTGCGGTGCAGATTTGGTCGTCGTCGCCAAATTACGTGCAGCTGCGGTACTTAAACTCAGCTGGGGTTGCCCACTCTCAACATCTAAATTCGACTCGATGGATTCTGTCATAACCTAACCCTCTACTCTTTACTAACAAAACGACTTTACAAAACTCAGTGCTGAATCTTGAGTGCTTTTGGTATATGCTCCGCCTCTTATGAGGGTCTTTTAAGTCGGCACTCAGGACAGGCTAAACGCCTTGCTACCTCTAACGGAACTTATGACTTTGGACTCACACTACCAAACTCTATTCACCAGCAAAATAACCCGACCCTACTTGACCGAGTACTAAACTTAAACCCCCTACACTAACCAACGATCTGATCCGTGCCGCCGAAGTGCCTAGCCCTGTGGGGCCACTGGGCAGTCGTCCTTCTGCCGAACTATTACGCAATTCAAATTCCTTATAGCGATCCACCGTTATATGCCACTTGAGGACACCGCACATCCACTGCTGGAGTTTCTCGACGTATCCGTACAGTTTCTCGCGGGTACTTGTATCCAGATCGAAATCGTCGAAGAGGGCTGGCAGTTCAGTAGCTACGATGTGTTCAAACTGGCGGGCCCGATAGGTCATCAAGTTGTTGACAACCTCGACAGCCAGCGGCAGATCGCAGTTGAGGAATTGCTGAACAACCAGCACGCCATTATTGAGTTCGCCCTCGAATTCTATTTCTTTCTGGTAAGAGAAGATGTCGTTGGTCAAACAGGCAAAGTCGGCGGCGGAATTATCCAACTGGCGCATCGATCGCGTCCGATAGATATCCTGGGGATCTCGTCGCCCTGAGCTAGTCGAGACAGGCTCATAGTGAGATCCGAGCCAAAGGTCTTACGGCGCATCTCAACATAATCTATGGGGTCTGGAATCCGATTTTGGATCTGATTGGCCAGTTCCCATAACCAGCTTTCGGTCATGTCCTCGATCGCCCGGCGAAACTGACCTCGCGCATTTGCTGACATGGGGCCAGCTGTACGAGACCACAGATCGGCCAAGCCCCGTTCCACTGGGTTGGTCGGGTCTGGGACGGGGCTGGAATCGAGAGGCATAAACGCCGACAATCGAGCGTTGAACACTTTCGCACCCGCCATGTTGCGACTGTGCCCATAGAGCGCTGGGAAGTAATCATCGGCATAAGTTCCCCAAACCAGCCAACCCGCCGTCAGATTTAGTTCAGGCCCCGACGCATTGGGATGGATTAACGCGCCACATAAGGCCACGTCAGCAACATCGAACTTGTGGTCATCCCAGATTGTGGCTTCAGGAATACCAGGTAGTGAGTCCAGCATCCCCATTTGGCGGGCCCATTCCTTGGAATGTTGCCGCGCAGCATTTAGATGGGGATTCAAACTTGTAGTGAACGGCATATAAAACTTCGGCAGTGTCACTGGCCCCACATGCTGGTATGGAACATGAGTAAAGCTCTTGAACCTTCCTAAACCCAAAGCACTGTATAATGAACTAATCCGTGCAGCCGATGTGCCCAATCCAGTAGGCCCACCTAGAAGTAGCGAGGAATTGTCCCCTCCCTTGTTCATGTAGCGGCTCGACCTCAAATGCCACTCATGACCTCCCGACTGCCAGTCCTGAAGTCCTTTGATATATAACAGAACATTCACACGAGCCACAGGGTCTAGTCCATGCTCCTCAAAGAGAGGGTGCAGTTCAGTAATGGCGGTGTTGTCGAACTGCTGTAACCGAGAGGTCAGCAGTTCATTAGTCAGGTTAGCCGCCTCCTGCGTACTCACATTCAGGAATTGCTCCAAGACCAAGACACAGTTAGCGTTCTCGCCTTCATCCTCTACTTCTCTCTGGTAAGAGAACAGATCGTTGCGAAGATGCACGCCATCGGCAAATGTGTCTTTCAGTACACGCATCGGTCGAGTTTTGGCGATTTCAGCCGGAATTTCAACAAATACCGCGTGTTCGACAAGATCCGCCGACCACGGTGCGCCACCAACCTTACGACGCATCTCAATGTACTCAATGGGGTTGGCAACCCGATCCTGGTTGATATTAGCGAGTTCCCACAAAGATTCTTCGAGGAGGTTCTTGGTACTCTCAAAGAACCGGAGCCGCCAATTCGCAGACTTGGTGAATGCGGTGCGAGACCACAGGTCGCCCAAACCACGTTCCACAGGGTTGGTAGGAACTGGTAGGGTGTCGATGGGGTATATCGGCATAAACGCCGGCAGTCGGTTGAGATACTCTTTCGCACCTGCCATATCTTGGGTGCGCTTATAGATTTCTAGAAAGTGATCGTCAAAGAAGAACACCCAAACGTACCAGTCGGTTACTAAGTCAAGCTCCGTCCCTGGCGCATCTGGATGGGTATAGGAGCAAAGCAAGGCGTAATCGTGGGCATCAAATGTACGCTCGTCCCAAATAGGGGAGCTTTCGGCTTCCTCTGGTGAGCCAAGTATCCCCATCTGGTATGCCCAATCTTTGGAATGCACCCGCGCCGCTTCCAGGTTTGGGTTCAACCGCGCGGGCCAAGGCATATAAAATTCTGGCAGTTCAAAGGGTTGCATGATCTGCGCGTAACCTCCTCTGGAGTCTTCTTGCTGTCTTCATTTCGTGGCTGAGATGAACTGGCAGTTGATGAGCATCTTCACCAATCGCGCTACGTCCCCACATATCGCTTGCTTGTGGTGGTTCGTGTCAAAGGAATAATACAAAATGCTCTGATTCCAAATGAAGAACTATGTAACTTTTAGCTCAAGTTCCCTATGCCCAAAAATAGGGGATTTGAAAAGTCTGTTTGAATTATTACTCATTTCAGATAATGACAAATGAATGTTTAGTAATTTATGGTGTTCTCACAATCTTTCATGGTTATAGCAAAAAAGCAATAGGTAGGCTTAAGCATTTAAACAGATAGTTAAATTAAATATTGAACAATTAGAAGACACTTAAGACAGTTAAGCAGATAGTTAAATTAAATATTGAACAATGATGAAGACAGTTAAGACAGTTAAGACAGTTAAGCAGGTAGTAAAACTATTTAAGACAGTTATTAAACAATAATTACTGATTGTAAATCTTTGCAACTAAAGCAATACAGCTAGTACCGCAGGGCGGAATTAAAAATTAAAAATTAAAAACGAATACAGCATGAGGGTTTCATTGATTTGGAATGGGTGGTTTATTTCCGCCGCACTGTACTAGGTTCATCTGCATACCAGGTAGATATCCTAAACCCAAAGCTATATACGATCGGTTCGCTTATTTCACAAACAGAGTTTTAAGTAACAACCCGATCTCAAATCCGCAATAAATCGCCGTCTCTTCAGGAAATTTATCCATCAATTATTTATTGACAGACTACTATAGGCTTGTTATAAATTACTCACTACGGATTTTGGTTGACCTTTTTTTAATTAAAAATTAAAAGTTAAAAATTAAGAATTAAGAATAATAATAATTTTTAATTAATTAATTTTGGGTACAAGCCCCCACCCTTCGGGAATTAAAAATGCAAAATTAAAAATTAAAAATTTCAGAGAATCCCCTCAATTTTTAATTAATAATTTTTAATTTTTAATTGGAGCGAAGCGACTTGTGGTGGTTCAAGCCCCTACTGATTGCAATTTTTAATTAATAATTTTTAATTTTTAATTGGAGCGAAGCGACTTGACTGTTCATAGCTGAAACATTAATCTAATTCAAGTTAATCGCTTATTTTCAGCTTAAAGTATCTGAACTAGATTAACTTTGTTTGAGCTAACTACAAATGAGAAAAATTAAACTACTGGGTTTGATATTAATTGGTTTAGCAATGGTGTTGTGGTTTAATTTGCGTTCCTCAACACCGTCGATATCTAGTGTTGCATCTTCACCACCAAAAACTATCCGCTACTTTGAGCGTACTTTGCCCCAAAGCATTGCTCATATTCTACTGGTTCCAGCTAATGGCAGATTTTTGGTGACTCCAGCATTATCACAGAAGGTAGCCACTGTAGAGGAATTTGCCCAAAAGCATCGAGCCATAGCTATCTTAAACGCAGGGTTTTTTGACCCAGTGAACCAAAAATCTACATCCTATGTCATCCGACAAGGGAAGTTGGTAGCTAATCCCAAGGAAAACGATCGCCTGGTAAATAATCCCAACTTACAATCTTATCTGAGTCAAATTTTCAATCGCACAGAGTTCCGCCGTTACTTATGTGGACAGACTGTTCGCTATGATATTGTCCTGCACGGTGCGTCACCACTAGCAGGTTGTCAATTAGTCGATGCTATCGGTGCAGGGCCAAGCCTATTACCAGAACTCACTTTAGTAAAAGAGGGTTTTGTGGATAATGCCAATAAACGAGATGCACTTGGCAGCAACCAACCCAATGCCAGGACTGCCATCGGTATCACCCGTGATGGTAGCGTTGTTTTAGTTATGGTGGCTCAAAAACCCTCGGCTCCTGCTAACTCTGGGGTATCCTTGCCAACACTAGCTGATTTTATGAAAACTCTTGGTGCTGCTAAAGCAATGAATCTGGATGGAGGCAGTTCATCTTCGCTTTATTACAATGGCAAAACCTTTTACGGGAAGGTTGATTTGGATGGAAATCCTATTAAGCGTCCTGTTAAATCGGTTTTGCTGGTTCAGGAAAATATCTAGCACTCCTACCCTGAAGGTGCAGAGTGGGAATATCGGGGTTACGCCTACCCACTGGTAGATTTTTGCTATGGCATCAATCTGGCGATCGCAATTGAGTAACAATGATAATAGGCAATGATTGAAGGTGCTGTCATGCTTCGTCTAACTCAAAGTATTCAGAACTTGTTCCTTCGTATTGAAGGCTTGTTTGGTGTTTTATTCAAAAGTGTTTCCAATTTCGTCGGAAATGTATTTGGTTTTTTTGCCAAGCTTTTCGGATTTACTAAGTCTGGTTATTTCTTGGAATCTGATGCGGTGCAAGGCATAAAACAAGCTTCTGCAAAAGAGCCAATTGCAACGAATCGGGATAACACTGCTAAACTTCTTACCACTAACCGCCGTCGTCCTAATGCCAAAATTGACGACTACTTCCTGAATATGGCTCGTGATATGAAAAAGAATTAACAAAAGCTAGGACTAACCCTTTTAAGGTGACTTGTAAAATTTCTTTTTTCTCTCTGCGTCGCGCCAGTTGCTACAAGTCTCTTAACCGCAAGGGCGCACTGGCAACTCTATTGTCTCTGCGGTTAAAAAGTCTTTTTTTTAACCGCAGAGGCACAGAGAACACAGAGTTAAGAGGTTAAAAACGAGTCTATTTAGCAAAATTTTTACCCATCTTGAAAGGGCTAGGGCGTGTTTTCAAAGTCTTAGATCCCCCCAACCCCCCTTAAAAAGGGGGGCAAAGAGTCTGTTAAAGTCCCCCTTTTTAAGGGGAGCCACTGCGCCCTTGCGGTTTCCCGACTTGAAGCACGTGGCGTGGATTTAGGGGGATCTAAAAAGTTAGGAGGCTAAACGAGCAGTTTGAAAATACGCCCTAGGTTTAAGACTAGGCTGTTGACTCTGTGCCTTTTTAGGAGTTAAAAAGTCATTCAAAATATATGTCAATATATGTCAGCACACATCTTTTTCTCAGTGATAGTCTCTAGCACTATATTGTAGTAACAGGTTGAAAACTTGGGAATATTTCGATGTTACCACTGATCTCCATTGTCATCGTCAATTACAACCGAAAGTCTTACCTTGAAGAAGCGATCGCCAGTGTCTTAGCGCAAACATGGCAAAACTTTGAGTTATTGATTTGGGATAATGGTTCCACAGATGGATCGGTGGCGATCGCTCACGCTTATGCTCAACGAGATGAGCGAGTGCGGGTGGTGGAAGCAGACAATCAAGGAGTTGCTGCGGCTTGTAAAGCAGCGATCGGCCAAACTAGCGGCACTTACGTCGGTATATTAGATAATGATGATATCCTTGCTCCCACCGCTCTAGCCCAAACCGCTACACTTCTAAACCATCACCCAGAAACGGGATTTGTTTACACCGACTATTTAAATATCGATCAAAATGGCAAAGTTATCGGTTATGGTCATCGCTGTAGTATTCCCTACTCCCCAGTAGGTCTGCTAGTTAACTTTATGACGTTTCACTTCCGCTTGATGCGGCGATCGGTTTACGACCGAGTCGGAGGTGTTAACGAATCGTTCTCTTGCAGTGCTTATGATTATGACCTATGTCTGAGACTTTCAGAAGTAGCCCAAGTGCTACGAGTCAAAGAGCCACTCTATTTGTACCGGAATCATTCTCAAAATATCTCTGTTACTAGAAAAAAAGAACAAATACTTTGGTCTGCAAAGGCGATCGCTCAAGCACTTTGGCGACGCGGATTAGCAGATAAGTTACAAATCGATGTAGAATTACTTACAGGTCGCTTTATATTGCGGCACAAAAAACCTCTCCTGCACAACATTGCCGCTTCAGTGCTAGCTGTTGTGCCTCTGGTGAGTGCCATGAGTGCAGGATTAGCCCAAGCACAACGAATTGTCCCTGCTGCCGATGGGACAGGCACAATTGTTACACCTAACGGCAATCGAATTGATATCACTGGCGGTACAACTTCTAGGGATGGTGCTAATCTCTTCCACAGCTTCCAACAATTTGGGATTTCACCTGAACAAATCGCCAACTTTCAAGCTAGTCCAGCGCTGCAAAATATTCTTGGTCGCATTACAGGTGGGAATGCCTCGGTCATCAATGGTTTAATTCAGGTAACAGGTGGCAATGCTAACCTCTTCTTGATGAATCCAGCCGGATTTATTTTTGGATCGAACGCCAGTTTAAATGTGCCTGGTGCTTTCACGGTGACAACAGCTAATGGTATTGGCTTTGGCAGCAGTTGGTTCAATGCTATTGGTGTTAATGACTACGCTAATCTAGTTGGAAACCCCAATAGTTTTGCCTTTAGTACAAACCAGCCAGGAGCGATCGCAAATGCCGGAAATTTGGCAGTAGGTGCTGGGCAGAATTTGACCTTATTGGGCGGTACTGTGGTCAACACCGGGCAAATTTCAGCACCAAGAGGGCAGATTACTGTCACATCTGTACCTGGACAAAATTGGGTGCGTCTGAGTCAGCCAGGAAATTTGCTGAGTCTGGAAATTCAGCCCCTCGCCTCTAGTAGTAAGCAACCCAATAACTGGACAATCCCCATTGCATCTTTACCGGAATTACTCACAGTTGGTAACACTGGGTTAACAACCAATCCTGACGGGACTGTAAAATTAACAAGCTCTAACAATACTATTCCCACAACACCAGGGACAACCATTGTTTCGGGGAAAGTTGATGTATCCAGTCAAATAGGGGGTACAGTAAGTGTTCTGGGTAAAAAAGTTGCCGTGATTGATGGCAAAATCAACGCCTCTGGAACCAATGGCGGCGGTACTGTGTTAATTGGCGGCGATTACCAAGGTAAAGGGACTTTGCCCAACGCCGAGGATACTTACATAAACTCAAACTCCGTCATTAATGCCGATAGCAATTTGAATGGAAATGGTGGACGGGTAATTGTTTGGAGTGACAAGACAACGGGATTCTCTGGCAATATTACCGCTCGTGGTGGGCTTAACTCCGGCAATGGTGGTTTTGCAGAAGTGTCGGGTAAAGAGAATCTGGTTTACCGTGGCAATACTGACCTGAGTGCGAAGAATGGTATTGTTGGTAACTTGTTGCTAGATCCAACCGATATCAATATTGTAGATGGTACTAACGCAGCTGAAGATACCTCTCTGCCTCAAATCTTTCAGAACGATTCCCCAGCAACTTTTACAATTTCCAAAGACGCTTTAGAAAATCAGAATGCTGCTGTTAATTTGGCAGCGACCAATAATATTGCGATCGCTAATGGGGTATCGTTGAATTTTGTTAATAATGGTGGCGGTGCGATCGCTTTTACCGCAGATGCAGATGGTAATGGTGTAGGTGCTTTTACAATGGGGACAGGCGACACCATTAGAACCAATGGCAGAAATATCACCATTTCAGGAGCTAGCTTGTCTTTAGGAATCATCAATAGTAGCAGCTTCTTTAACAACCAGGGTCAATTTATTACTAATGGCAATGGTGGTAATATCACCTTATCTGCAAGAGACAATATTACTGCTAGCGATCTGATTGCTAGAGGACAAAGTAATAACATAACTACAGGCGGCAATGTTACTGTTACAAGCACCAATGGCGCTGTTAGCCTGGGAAATGTTGACACTAGCGCCATTTCCAATGTCAGAAACAGCAACGCTACTGGTGGTTCAGTCCGCATCGATACATCTAGCAACACTACAAATACACCCAGTAACATCTCACTCAGTTCAATTAAAACTGAGGGAATTGTGTTAAATGGCTTCGGATATGGTAACAATGGTACAGGCACTGGGGGTCAAGTGACAATTAGCACCTCTGGTTCTGGTGCTGTCAGATTGACGGGTAGTTTTGTGAATAATGCAGATAGAGATAGCAGTATTTCTACTATTGCTGTAGGTAATGGTTATGGCACTACCGCTCAAAACGGTGCGATCGCAATTCAACATGGTGGAGGAACAACTAATACTCCATTCAAAGTGGGTGACTCTACTGTGAACGGGACAACATCTGCGATCGATGGTGGAAGTTCTATTATCTCCACCGATAGTTTTCCAGTACTTCCTAATGGAGGCCCAGCACTAAATACCCCAGCAGGAATTACAATCACTTCTGTAAATACACCTCCCCAACTCACTGCCAATTCTCAGCTACCCGATACTCAAACTAACCAGTCAGTGCCTTTTACCTTGGCCAGTCTAGCAGCACAAGTTACCGATATTGATACTGATATTACCTCCATTCGGATTGATACATTGAATGCTGGAACTCTAACGGTGAATGGTGTTCCCGTAAAACCTGGCATTACTACCGTATCTGGGACAGACACTCTAGTTTACACTCCTCCAACTGATACTAATGGTTTACTAAATGCCTTTGCCATTAGTGCAAATGATGTTGTTTCCTCTTCTGCACCCGTACAGATAAGAATCAATGTCAGTCAGACTCCTCCCCGGATTCTTCCCATCTGCTCATTCGGCTGCATTCTCCCTAAACCAGTTGAACCGATCCCCCATAATCCTAAGATTGATAATCCCGTTATTACTACAGATCCCCTCCCCGAAGATAAATTCACCGATGATTTTGCCAACCATTTAGGTATCCCGACTCCTAGAATCAAAACACTAGATGAGGCTAAAGACATTGCTCGCAAAATTGAGGAAGCGACTGGTGTTAAACCTGCATTTATTTACATCAGTTTTGTCCCTGTAGAGATTGTGCCAGAGAGGAATTTAGGCAAAGCTCAAAAATTGACTAAACAGTTGAATACTCTAGCAGAACAGGATAGCGACCAACTAGAAATAGTGGTAGTAACAGGAAAAGGCGATCCTATCCGCAAGCGCATCCCAGAAACGACCAGAGCCAAAGTTCTCCAAGTTGCTCAAGAATTTCGTGACCAAATTGTTAGTCCACAAAATCGTAGCCGTAACGGTTATTTGCGCTCATCTCAACAACTTTATCGCTGGATTATTGCACCACTAGAGGCAGATTTACAGGCAAGAGGAATCAATAATCTGGTATTTTTGCCAGACATTGGGTTACGTTCAACTCCAATGGCAGCACTTCACGATGGGAAGGGGTTTTTGGTAGAAAAATATAGTATTGGTTTGATGCCCAGTCTTAGCTTGACTAACACCCTTTATAAAGACATTAGAAAATCTCAAGTCTTAGCACTAGGGGTTTCTCAGAGTACTCAAGGACAAGAGCCTTTACCAGCAGTTCCTCTAGAATTATCAACATTGCTGTCTAAACTCTGGCAGGGCAAATTATTATTAGATAAGCAAGCCACATTAGCAAATCTCAAAACTGTCCGCCGTCAACAACCTTTTGGGATTATTCACATGGCAACCCATGCTGATTTTACTACAGGCGCTTTGAGTAATTCCTATATTCAACTCTGGGAAGACAAGTTACGCTTGAACCAATTACGACAGTTGCACTTGAATGAACCCGAAGTTGAAATGCTGGTGCTGAGTGCTTGTAGAACAGCATTAGGCGATGAAGAATCTGAACTGGGATTTGCTGGTTTGGCAGTGCTGGCAGGTGTGAAAACCAGTGTTGCTAGTCTTTGGTCAGTCAATGATGCTGGTACAGCAGCATTGATGACAAAATTTTATGACAACTTGAAGAAATCTTCAATTAAAGCAGAAGCCTTGAGACAAGCTCAAGTAGCTATGGCCAAAGGACAGATTTATGTCAAGAATGGTCAATTGGAAGGTTTGGGAATAGTAGGAAACTTACCTTTACCTACTGACGGTGAAGATATTGCCGATCAATCACTAATGCATCCTTATTATTGGGCTGGATTCACAATGGTTGGCAATCCTTGGTAAATTTATGTGTTCCAAAAAATGAATGATCTAAAACCCGTCATTGCGAGCAAAGCGAAGCAATCACAGCCCTTGGGATTGCTTCGCTCCTCTACGAGACGCTCCGCGAACGCTCGCAATGACCAAGCCCCGTTGGGGTGGGGTGTACAGCTGGGGGAAAGACTCTTCCGGGATAGCTAAATTCGCTAATAAAGAGATGCCAAAACCTTATCTGCTGCTGCACGGAATGCAGTTGCAGCACCAGCGCTCATATCGCGGGGCGCACAGATGCGATTTCTCACGTATGCGAGTGTGATGGCTCCAACCGCAGACACAATCGGATCGGCATTATCTTTGCCGCCTACGCGCCCCCAGGGTAGGGGTGCGCCATTGCCATTAATGAGATAGTCAGCCAGCAATCTGAGGTGAAAATCAACCGCTTCTTTAACGGTTGTTGTGTCGCCATTGACTGCCAATGCTTGCACACCGGAGTTTTTGAGGATGTCTCCTAAAGCAACTTCTCGGTTATCAGTCAATCTCTCAGCCGCTTCTGCCCGAAATTGAATTTCTTGGCTAGTAGCTGGATCTGGTGGTAAGGGATTGCCGATTGGTGTTACACCCCATCGACGACGCAAGAGTAAGTTGTTGGTGGTATCATCCGATTTGACGCGGTGATAGGCAGGGCGCTGTTTGAGTGCTTCAAACCAAGTGTTAATGCGAGGATAACGGGGATTTCCCTTAATGTGATATCCTCGATAAACGGGTAAGTTAGCTGCCAAACGATCTAAGTGAGGGCTATAGGTAATATCTACTACGCTAAATGTTGACAAAAAGTAGGGGCCAGGATACTTTCCAAGAAGTTGCTCCAACTCGTCTAATTTAGCTTCAAAATCTGCTTGTAAGATTGCTAACTCTTGAGGATCTTCAGGGGCTTGTCTCAGAAATTTGTAGGCAATATCTCTTACACCATTGGTTTCAGCATCTTCAAGCCACTGCCTAGCAACAGCGTTTTCCTCTGGATTTTCAGGGAGTAAGGTAGTCCCAAATTGTTCTTCTAATGCTAAGAGAATGTCTTTGGATTCATAAACTAACTTTCCCTCAATTTTGGCTGCTGGAACAAGGGTTGTAGGAACTAAATCTGTATACCATTTAGGCTTATTAGTTAAGTCAATAAACTCTGTCGCAAAGGGAATTTCTTTTTCTTCAAGAGCAAACCAAACTCGTTCGCAAAAGGGACACCAAGAATTAGTATCACGATAGAGAAGTACTGGCGGTTCTGTATCTTGCGGCAGTTTATGAAGACTGCTAGGAATGGGAGCAGTAGATGGCGATTGCCCTGGTCTACGTACTCGTCGGGCAGAGGTATTTTTTTGGGCAATTTCTAACAGTTGTTCCCAATTAGATATTGTGTCTTGATTTGACATATTTCACCTGAGCTTAAGTTAATTTTTCCAGAAAAAAGGAATTGATTTTTAACTTTAAAATTTGGTTATATTAGTGGATGAAAATCTATAGAGACAACAAGATATAATTCAATTATTCAAGTATAACCTTAAATAACGATAAATCAGTAGGTTTACCGGAGTTAATAGTAATTATGACATGAGAATAGTTTGAAAGCAAGATTTAATTTATCTATTTTTTGACTTTCTTAAGCTGGCGAAATAGGAAAAGTATCCATAATATCATGTCCGGTACATTGCCGATCGGGAGGTAGGCATGATTAAATGTAATATCTGATGGCGAGCGAAGTATCTCATATCATGTCCGCCAAATTACTTACGATATGTCGTTGCGATCGCAACGAAGTGGAGCGTACCCCTTCGGGGATCTTGCTACGCGCAGCGTCTCCAAGAGTTGCAATCACCAGGACTCTGCGTTCGCGAAGCGTGTCCGAAGGACTTATGCTTCACTCCGTACCCTTCTCCTTCGGAGACGCTATTCGCGAACGGGTTCTCCAACGGAGTACGCAATGACAAGTGTTTAACCGGACATGATATTACGCAAAATATCTCTCAAGCTCTCATTTCTCCGTGTCGCGCCAGTTACTACAAGTCGGGGAACCCGCCCAAAGCAATGGCAACTCTATTGCCTCTGCGGTTCGTCATTCCGTAACTCTTGTATAAGTCCTAGATGAATTAGCGTTACTCTCTCTTGAGACAAACTTCTTCATAGCTTTTACCCGCGATATCCCAAGTGAATTGTGTTTCTACCAGTTGTCTGCCATTGTGAGACAATTCTGAACGTAGATGTGGACGATCAAATAGCTGACTAATAGCGGTGATGTACTCCACCGATTTATTTGCTCGTAATGCCCGTAATGGATGACTAGCACCATCGACAGCTAATCCTTCTAAGCCGCGATCGCTTGCCACTATCGGTACACCAGCTGCCATTGCTTCTAAAGTTTTATTTTTAATGCCAAACCCAGTTCGCATGGGTACAACACAGATGGTAGATAGATGCAAGTATTCTACCATCGAAGGCACACGCCCAATTACATGAATTCCTGGTTTTTGATTAAGTGCTAAAACTTCTGATACCGGATGAGAACCGACAATATCGAAAGTTGTATCAGGATAAAGTTTTTGGATTTCTGGCAAAACTTCATTACTGAAAAAGCAGACAGCATCAATGTTTGCCAAATTATCCATTGCTCCGATAAAAATTAAGCGATGTCCTCCTGGATCGGTAGTACGCTTGGGGAAAGAAACTAAATCTACGCCATTGGGAATAACAGTAATTGCACTATTAGGGTTAAATTCTTGTAGTTGAATTTTATCTTCTTCTGTTGTCGCTACAATTGCCGAAAACTTAGCACAGTAGTTTTGTTCATAACGACGCAAAAGTGGGAGATTAATTTTGTCTCTGAGGGAATTTTCCGAAATGCCTGTTGCTAGTTGGTTACGACAGGTAGCGTATACAGAACTATGAACATTAACTATAGTTTTTAGCTGTTTCTGAAAATGCGCTCGCAGATAAATTTCATTGACGCTATGCTCACAGGTAATTACATCACATTTCCCTGCTTCCACCCAGTTATCAATCCATGCTTGCATCTCAAGTGAGTAGCGATTGAGTACACTTGGCGGTGTCCCTTGTTGTAAAAATCTACCAAATCGCTTTATTTTCTTCAATATTCCAGTGGTTCCCGAATCTAGCGGGCGTTCAAAAATGGCTAAATGAGCCACATAATTACGTAATGCTGATACTTCTGCGTCTGTTACATCGCCTTCGCGTTGAGTCACTAGGGTAATAGTATGGCGTTGACTCAGGTATTTCAGTAAATTAAATGTTCTGACTTGGGTTCCCCCGCGCGTTGGTGGGTAAGGAAAGGTGGAAGATAGCATTAAAATGTTCATATAAGTGATGAATCAAATGTGATAAATACACCATGACCTCATTGAAGGCTATATGTCATCATTTAACAGATTCGGCGGAATTCCCCGTCCCTCTACAGGGCGGGGATGGATAGCTTTCTTGATGACGAAAACACCTCCGACTAATATCAACCTGTGGTTGATAAGGAAGCGGGGTGTAAGAGATGCCACTAATTATTGTATTTGATTACTTTACCACAATATATATTTATGGTAGAGTACAGATATCAAGGAGGTGATGTTGAGTGTTACACAAGGTTGTACAAGTCCGTTTATATCCGTCAGTTGAGCAGCAAATTCAATTAGCACAGGCTTTTGGTTGCGCTCGTTGGTGGTGGAATTATGCTCTGAATAAGTCAATTGAGACTTATAAGGAAACAGGGAAAGGACTTAGCCGTGCAGCGCTCAACGCACTTCTTCCATCGCTCAAAAAATCTGTTGATACGATTTGGTTAGCTGATTGTTACAGTCAAGTTTTACAGGCTACAACACTAAATCTAACCACAGCGTACAAAAACTTTTTTGAGAGCCGCGCTGGATTTCCTAAATTCAAATCTAAGTTTGGAAAACAGTCTATCCAGTATCCTCAAAACGTATTGATTGTAGATGGTAATGTCAAGCTCCCTGGCGATATCGGGATAGTCAAAGCCAAAATACACAGGGAGATTGAGGGGAAAATTAAAACTGTTACTGTAAGCAAAACGCCTTCTGGCAAATACCTTGCATCTATTCTGACTGAAATTGATGAGCAGACGCTAAAGGGGGTAGAGGAGTTTGTAGCGACTGCGGGTGAAAATCCGGTTATTTCAGAAGGTAAGATATATGGGATTGATCTAGGTTTGAAGCACTTTGCTGTCGTCACTGACGGCGAAAAAGTTTCCAAATATGATAATCCTAAACACCTTGCTAAACATGAGAAAAACCTCAAACGTAAGCAGAAAAAATTAGCACGTAAAGAGAAAGGAAGTAAGTCAAGGAATAGATATAGAAAAGTTGTTGCCAAGGTGTACGAGCGAGTCAGTAATTCGCGGCAGGATTTTCTACATAAACTTAGTTATAAGTTGGTCAGCGATAGCCAAGCTGTCATAGTAGAAAATCTTCATGTAGTAGGCATGGTACGCAATCATAAATTGGCAAAATCAATATCTGATGTTGGGTGGGGAACATTTACTAATTTCTTAGCCTATAAGCTGGAACGCAAAGGTGCGAAGTTGATTGAAATTCATAGATGGTTCCCCAGTTCCAAACTCTGCTCTGATTGTTTTTATCAAATCAGTGAGTTGTCATTGGATGTCCGTGAGTGGACTTGTCCTCATTGCAATGCTCATCATGATCGTGATGGGAATGCGGCGAAGAACATAAGAGCAGAGGGTATCAGAATGATAAAGGCGGAAGGTTCAGCCGTCTCTGCTGTAGGAGGGGAGGTAAGTCCTAAACTTGGGCGAAAGTCTAAGTTTGGGCATTCCCCCGTGATTACAGAAGCTCCTAGTTCAGCTTTATGCTACTAGGAGTAGTTCACTTGCACAGATGTCTGAAAAAAGATACTTGCAGTCTCCAAATTACAACCAATTACCAATCAACACATAGGCAGACCAAAAGCTTGGTGCTTTGTAGTTAGGATGGTTGAACAGTCGTAGCTGGGCTTGGTGGACTGCTTCGGCTTTGGTAATTTTCCCACTCTTGAGTTCTTGATAGAAAGCACTGACGAACATTGCGGTCGATTCATCATCAATCTGCCACAGGGAAGCTATAGTACTGCGTGCCCCAGCTCTTACGGCTGCTCCTGCCAAACCAAGTGCTGCTCGGTTGTCTCCTGCTGCTGTCTCGCAAGCACTTAAAACTAATAGCTCGACTATAGTTTTACCCTGACTGCGGAAGAGAGTATCAAAATCTTTCACATTGATCTGACCATCAAAATCCAAAATAAAAGTGTCTTCAAGACGGGAACTAAACTGACCGTGAGTTGCTAAATGCACTATGTTGAATGGAGCAGCACCAATTTCACTCTCTAAATTCTTTTTCTTAAAATCTCCATCTAGTAGGCTAGTTGTGGAAATTCCTGCTTTGGTAATGCCGTTAAATTCAGATTTGATCGCAAGTAATGGTGCAAATTTGGAAAATCCTGGTGGCGGCTGTGTCAGTCCTGCGGTTAGCGCTCTTAGATGCTGTTTGACCAGTGGTTTAGGGTCAAGGAGTTGCAGACCTACGCTCAGAGCAACTGCATATTTTTCTACCAGGTATTGCTTACCATCATAAAGAGCTGCCATTGGTAAATTGCGTAATGGCCCATCTAGGACGAACACTAGGGTATCTACACCACTTTTTTGCAATTTTGCCTCAATAGGTTGGAGCAGCCAGTTGTAAAGTTGGTGCGCCTCGTTTTGGACTGCTTTGATAGCGGTGGGATTGACAAGATTTTTTCGCAGTTTTATTAATAGTTTTTCTACTTCTGTGTCGGAAATCTCAGTGGTGTAGCTTTGCAGGGGTTGTTTGGGAATTTTGACAATTACCTGGAGTTCTTTTTTAAGAATAATGGGATAAAGGATGGCAGCTGTGGGATTATCTTTGTCTACTACTTGATCGAGGGCTACTTTTTTACCTTGTAGGCAAGCTTCCCGGAAGAAGTCGTCCAATTCTGCTAGTTGGAGTGCTTCAATGCGCCGACGTGCTTTTTCTAATATTTTTTGATCTGATTTTCCTTCTTGGGATTTTAGCAGTAACTCTACTGACTCTCGGTAGATGGGTTCTACGCTATCCCGAAAGTTAAATTGCACATCTTGGTTGACTACATCTTTATTAACTACTAAATCTTTGCGGAGAGATTGGATAGTTTCTACAGCAGCATCATAGGCTGCGATCGCACCATTGATATCTTTTTGTGCCCGGAGCAATCTACCTAACTGCCACTCTAAAGTATAGGTAATTTCTGGTGCATTGCTGCTCTGTGCTAAGGCTAATCCTTGCCGGGTAAGGTCTTGCGCCTCTGGCAACTGTCCGGTTTCTTCGTACAAGCCGCCTAAACTCTTCAGTGCATAAGCTTCTGCCCGCTTGTCTCCTAAAGTGCGGGATTGCTGGATGGCACTGGCAAGTAATACTGCTGAGTCTTTTGTGCTAAATCCTGAGTAGTAATGCTGACTGGATGCTTGCAATACACCAGTTTTAACTTTTGCTAGACTTTGTGAATAATTAACATGAGCGTAAATACTAGCACGGCTGAGGGGGAGTTGATTGAGTCCCAACTCAATCAACGGTAAGAGAGTGTAAACCTCTTTCCATCTTTGATCTTCAATGAGTAGGCTGAGATGATTGAGTTGCGCTTGGATTTTGATCAGAGGTGAAGGAGACGCTGCAACTGTTTGTTCATAATAGGCGATCGCCTTTGCTTTGTCCTGGTTTTGGCGAGCATTATTCCCCAAGCTGAACAGACTGGCCCCAATATCGGCATTTGATTGCAGATGTTGAGCAATCATCAGACTTTCTTCTAGCCTTTGACGTGATTTTTCCAAATCGCCCACTACCAAAAGGGCATCACCGAGCGATCGCAAACTCACTGTCTTTTCTATAGAGTCTGGTTGAGATTTTAAGGTCTGACTTACCCGATCGAGTGTCTTAATCGCGCGAGGGTAAAATCCTTGGGTTCGCCACGCCTGTGCTTGATTGATTAGCGATCGCACCACGCCGCTTTGATTATCAGCTTGTCTGTAAATTTCTTCTGTCTGCTGCCAAGTTGCTAAAGCCGCCTCCCCTTGTCCCATCTTCAGTTGGAGCCGACCTTGAATATCCAATGATTGGGCCAATATTTGCAGATTTTGGTTTTTATCTTGTCCTTTGAGCAAATTTAAGCTCTCTGCAATTGCTTGCTCTGCCTGACTCCATAAACCAAGTTGCTGGTAAGCTAGGGAAAGATTACTCAGTGTTGCTGCTATTTTGAGGCTTTCTCCTTGCTGCTTATACGCTTGGACAGCTTGTTCTAATACTTCTACCGCCTTGGCAAAGTTACCGGAATTGTATAAAATTTTGCCTTGCTGTAGTAGTGAGCTTGGGTCAGTGACTACAGGCAGCGATGTGAGACTGTTAATTTGTAAGTGGGATAAAGAATTAATTGAGTCAGGAACTTTTGCTAGTACGGGTGAACCCAAGATGCATAGCAAAGCTATCAGAAAGTACAAAGGCAAACGCAACAATTGAGCCAGTGTGGTTTTATGCCAATGCCCTAGCTGCTTTTGCCTTTTAACTTTTACAGAATTCGCGCCAAAAATCCTAGTTGTTTTAGCCATAAGCATGACAAGAGATCGTTGATAACCAGGAACGCACAGGATTTACTATAGTTTGGGCTACCAGGGTAATATTACCATTAACATCCATGACTCGTGTCTAAGCTTCCACAATCTTATTTATCATGGCTTGAATGACTAAATTACATTGTTACAAATTCCACCTAATTAGACATTTCTAGAAATTAAATATGCGTTATCCAGAACTCTTGTAGAGAGGTGTTAGCCTAGCCTAGCCCAGTTCAATTTTCTCATAAACTTAATTACTTAGGACTTACACACTTTACAAAGAACTTATGATGTGAATTAACGTAAACACGATGTTTCAGGTTTTTCCTTGATGGTAAATAGACCCGCATCGTAGGGGCAATTCATGAATTGCTCCTACGATGGATCTGGTTTTTTCTGTCAATGCGTAATTCCTAATTACTTAAGAATAGATGACTTAATTTCTTGCTCGATCTGATTACTAATAATCTCAGATCTCATAGCAGGTTTGTCTAGGTTAACCCTAATAAAATTAGTTTTATCTTTTCCTGTAAATTTTTTATCATTATCTGAGTCTTTGATAATTTTTAGAAAAATTGTATTTTGACTTGGAACCACAACCCAATTGATGATTTGAGTATTGTTTGGGGTAATTTGCTGGAGATTCTTACCTGATAAATCAGAAAGATATCCAACAGTAGCATCTTCGCCGTTAAGTTTTGTATCTACATTTGTGTCTTGGTCAATGATTTTATACAACCAAACTCTTGTAGGTGGCTTCTCTGCCGCTTTTACCTCTAAGAAATCAAAGGAGGTGATAATGGCTTTCTTATTTAATAAAATATGAGCTTCACCATCTTGCTTCCGATAAAAGATGATGTTAGATAATTGGTTATTTCTTTCATAAGAGCGTGACAAGCTTAAATCAATTTTTTTATCTTCTTTCTGCTCTGGAACAACAACAGGAATCATCAGATAATCTGATTGTTCTTTAATGATTAAATCTCCATAGACAAGATTTGCTTCGGGTTTTGATTTATCAGTTGCTTGTGCCTGTTCTGCTTTTTTACTAACAGAAGACTTACAAGAAAAGGAGAGGATAGTTATAATAATAACTGTAGTAATTTTATTTAAAAATCTATGATATTTCATCAAATTCCTCTAGGAGTATACATTACTGTCCTATTTTATTCTCTATTTTAAAATTAGTTAAAGTCTTAATTTGAGTTTATATTCTACAAAACAAGCCCACTTATGTGAGCTTGTTTATATATGTAAAATCAGTGAAGTATCTAAGCAAAAAGGTTTACGTTGCTTTAGAGACATTAACTGTTTTTGTTAATGTTATTTTAGTCTTACAATTAAATCTTCAAGCGTGAATTCCGGTACTATGCTGTACTGAGAAAAGTATATAGGAATCCGGTTTGATTTGTGAACAAAATTAAATATTTGTAGTAATGCACCTAAGAGGATGTTTGAAAAGTCCTGTTGTTGGTAGCAAAACGTTTGAGATCCCCCTAAATCCCCCTTAAAAAGGGGGACTTTGATTCCGGTTCCCCCCTTTTTAAGGGGGGTTAGGGGGGATCAACGAGTGCTTAAAATCACAGCCAAAAACTTTTCAAACAACCTCTAAGCATAAGTCATGGTGCGTTACAAACTTCGTTTTAACACACCCTACAATACTGGGAAAATTATATCACAATAAAATACCAAAAACCTAGTCAAGGTTGACCAGGTTTTATCGAGTTCACAGGTTTCAAATTGTTAAACTAATTAAGTAATTGAAGGTTAATAACTAGGGTGGACTGAATAACTAACAAACTCAGCATTCTTGCGTTTTTCCGCTTTAGGATTTGGCTTTACCTCAGACATGGGGTTTTTTGCCACTCATCTAATATTGATATGCTGAAATTTGCTTGGGTTGATGACAGGGGACACTAAGTCATTTACCCTTTTATAGGTTAGTTTTCTTGGTTGGGTGTCCTACTATTCAACTTATCACTTAGTTTGTGAGTTGCAATACTTAGTTTACTAAAGTTGACGTTTTGTGAGATTCTGCAATCTAGGTCAGAGATTTGATCCCTGACTATCTTTTGAAGAGAGTTGAGGAGATATTCGACAGATCGGCATAGCTAAATAAATTCTATTGTCATCAATTCCACATAATTGGACTGTTATCCAGATAGTAGGTGACAATTC
Source organism: Nostoc sp. KVJ3 (assembly GCF_026127265.1). Classification (GTDB taxonomy): domain Bacteria; phylum Cyanobacteriota; class Cyanobacteriia; order Cyanobacteriales; family Nostocaceae; genus Nostoc. Next base: position 2,121,182 of record NZ_WWFG01000002.1, on the reverse strand, counting down.
TGGCGATCGCATCAATTTCTGCCAATTGTACTGTCTAGCCTTTGTTTAGGATAACGTGCCCTAGCGATCGCTGTTTGAGGTTGAGAAATTAACCACACTAAAGCCAACTGAGCAAGAGTACAATTATAGAAAAAGGGCTAACGAAATTTTTGTAGTGCTTGTTGAGCATTTTCCAAGTTTTAGCCTTGAAACAGTTTGTTTTTTAGCACGGTTATCTGGTGGGTTACTAGCGATCGCTTTTTCATAACTGCCCTAATTCATTTCCTTGGATAGTTTCAAACTTTATCGGTCTTAGCTTGAATTAAATCAGAGTTATATGTAGATGCTGATGGAATTGACTACAACTTTTCATGCTCTCAAAGAATGGGCAGTCGCCGTAAATGCCTTGGAAAGTGGCAAAACAATTATGTTGCTCCGTAAAGGCGGTATACATGAACGAAATGGACATTTCCAAGTTGCTCATAAGCAAATTTTGCTTTACCCTACTTATGAACATCAACAATCTTTCATGCTGAAAGCTGAGTATGCTAATGGTGTCTATCCAGTAACATCAGGTTGGCATCCAGAGACAATTCGCATCAGCAGTTGGGCTGAAATTACAGATATTTTGCCAGTTAGTGACGAATTTATTGTCAACACCTTGCTTCCCTTCCATATTTGGAACGAGCATTTTATTAGCGATCGCCTCAAGTGGAAACCACGCCAGCCTCTTTATATTCTCCTCCTACGGACGTATAAACTATTCCAAGAGCAAGAAATTCCTTATTATTCTAAGTACGGTGGTTGTAAGTCATGGATTGATCTAGAGCAACCAATTCACTTGGAAGGAGCAACACCAGTTTTGTCTGACTTTGCATACACCCAATTAGTACAGACAATTCGCGGCGTTGTCGGCGATAAAATGGAGAGAAAGATTGATCTCCTCAATTACAACTCGACCTTTGGCTAAACCTGGGTTGTATTATATCGTGTTCGCTCGATCGCTTATAAAACGTCATTGCGTACTCCGTTGGAGAATCTAAACGCGAACAGTGTCCCGTAGGGAAAAAGAAGGGTGCGGAGCGATCGCAATGACAAGTATTTATCCAAACATGATATAGCAATCCGATTTGATTTATGAAATTATTGGTGTAGGTAGGGAATGGGGAAGAAGCCTTTTTAAGTTGCACTAAGTTTTTCTCCAAACCAAAGATGATTCTCAATACTGTTCAGTTAAGGCAAGAGACGCGATAAATCGCCGTCTTTACAATAGGTAAGGCATAATCGCACAAAAACTAAATTTATGATTGCTTTAAGTATTTACACTTAAACTTTATGATTATTTTTTGAAAAATAATTAATACTATTAAGTATAAAGCTGAAGTTACTGTTAGTCTCAAGAAAGGAAAACATGAAGGCTGCGTTACGTCATATCTTAAAGCTCAAGAAAGAGTACAGCCACCTGCCATTTTTTGATTTTTTACGGGATGAGACTTTATCATCTCGTCAGCGCCTAGAATTTTATCCCTGTATGTCTCCTTTTATCATGAGCTTTGGCGATCTAAATCGCTACGTCATGCGCCAAGAGCCAACCTCAGATCCATATCAGGTTATGGTGAACGAACACTCTTATGAGGACGATCATCACTGGCTATGGTATTTGGAAGACTTTATCAAATTAGGCTTTGATCGCAAAAAAATCTCGCCCACTGAATATTTACAGTTTTTCTACAGCGATCGCACCGTAGTGAATCGCCTGTTGTCAGACAAGCTGGCTCATTTGATTTATAGCTCATCTGGTATAGTGCGTTTAGCTATTATTGAAGCCATTGAAGAAACAGGCAACGTCTTATTTGAACTAATTAGAAAACTGGCAGAAGAAATTGAAGAGGAAATGGGTATCGAATTACGCTATTGTGGAGAATTCCATTTTAGTAAAGAATCTGGTCATGCGATGACAAACGATCATACCATAATTGCAAACATAGAAATGGACGAGCAAACAACTGCTGAAGCTATTGAAAAAGTCAACTTGGTGTTTGCTTGGTTTACAGAATGGACGGAAGAATTGCTAGCCTATGCCAAGCAAAATCTAAATCATTCCTATGAGACAGTTTCACAAAAAATTAGTATGAGTTCAGTTGCTTAAAACAGAATTTAGAAGTCAGAATTCAGGAATTAGGAGTTAGAATTCTGACCTTTTTTTAATTAAAAATTAAAAGTTAAAAGTTAAAAATTAAGAATAATAATAATTTTTAATTAATTTTGGGTACAAGCCCCCACCCTTCGGGAATTAAAAATGCAAAATTAAAAATTAAAAATTTCAGAGAATCCCCTCAATTTTTAATTAATAATTTTTAATTGGAGCGAAGCGACTTGTGGTGGTTCAAGCCCCCACTGATTGCAATTTTTAATTAATAATTTTTAATTTTTAATTGGAGCGAAGCGACTTGACTCTTGGCTCCTTAATTCTGTTTGTTAAAAATACAGCAGATTGCAAACCCACGCTTAAAACAGTAGTTATTGCTACACACGATCGCAAAAAACGCGGATAACATGAGAAAAATCTCACCCTAGTAAACAAGGTGAGGCAAAGCTGTTTATCTTTCTGTCCAAAAATAGGCCACAAGGGTGATAAATGGCTTGACAAAAGTCTGATATTATGCGTTAGTAGTAAGCTAAAAGCAAAAGGAGTTTGCAATGCATCGACAAATGTGCTGGTTATCTAAGTCTGGTGGTGACGGAGAGAAAACTTTGTATTTGCAGACAGAACCCAATCAGCCTTGGCGGCCCTACACAGCTTTTGGACATTTGGCAGTGCCAGATTATCAAATACCAGGTGGTTCTAAAGGTTGGGCAACTTATCAAAAACTTCTCAAAGCAGGTTGGACACTAGTACCTAGCGCACGGGCAAATGAGTTTGGCAGCAGCAGCTACGCAGAGTCAACAACCCAAAATCAATAAGGGCATTGGTTATTTTCTCATCACTCCCTACTCCCTACTCTTTGTTAAAAACCTCTGGGGGAACCTTCACCGCGAGGATCTGCCGCACCTTCTAGAGTTCCATCAGATGTGAGTGCGATCGCATTACCATTACCCCAAGGTGTAGTTTCCTTAATTTTATGCCCCCGATGGCGTAAGTCTTCCATAGTCAGAGCATCTAAACCCCAGGATTCTACACGCAACTCATCGGGAAGCCATTGATGATGTATGCGTGGAACAGAAATAGCTGCGCCAACATCCATGTTGTATTCCAGCACATTCAGGATTATTTGTAAAACCTGGGTGATAATAGTGCTGCCACCGGGCGCACCTGCTGCCATGCGAAAATGACCATTTTCTGTAACAATTGTGGGAGTCATACTCGATAGGGGAGTCTTGCGGGGTGCAATGCTGTTGGCATCGTTACCAACTAAACCAAAGGCATTAGGTACTCCTGGCGCAGAGGCAAAATCATCCATCTCGTTATTAAGAACAATTCCAGTCCCCGGTGTTACTACGCCAGCACCAAAAATTAGGTTAACTGTGAAAGTCAGACTTACAGCGTTACGTTCTTCATCCACAACAGTAAGATGAGTGGTTTCAAGAGATTCATGGCGCGTCGCGTGTAGTTTCAGAGATTGATGGGATAAGGGGATAATATTTTTTCCTAAACTCTGATTATTAGTTTGGCTAAAACGTTGTAGCGTCTTTTGATCTACTGGCTTGACCTCGGTCGAGGGTCTAGCCACTTGCATATTAATTTCTTGACGGCGTTTTTTGGCGTAACCGGGACTGAGTAATTCTTGTACAGGAACTTTCACAAAATCAGGATCGCCTAAATATTGTGAGCGATCGGCGTAAGCAATCTTCATTGCTTCTACCATTAAGTGGATAGCGTCGGGATGATGCCAGCCCAAAGATTTTAAATCAGTATCACCGATAATATTTAAAATCTGCAATAGATGAACACCTCCCGATGAAGGTGGTGGCATTGAGCAAATTTTCGCTTTCCGAAAATTCCCACAAATGGGAGTCCGCCAGATTGGTTTGTAGGCTTTCAGGTCTTCTAGAGTAATTAAACCACCATTTTTTACCATATCAGCAGCGATCGCCCGCGCAATACTTCCGGTGTAAAAACTTTGGGGGTTTTGGGCAATTGCGGCTAAAGTACTTGCCAAATCACGCTGCACTAGCCTCTCCCCTGGTTGATAAAATTCACCATTGTGAGTGAAAATTTCCCGCGCTGCTGGATTGTTGAGAATTACTTGTTTGCGGGTATCGTTTGCTTGCAGAGAACGCCAGGTTGCTGCATTGCTAACTATAAAGCCATCTTTAGCAAGTGCGATCGCAGGTTTAATTACCTCTTGCCAAGGAAGTTTACCATAGCGATGATGCACTTCATAAAGTCCCGCCACCGTTCCTGGTGTCCCTACTGCTAAATAACCATTAATACTTGCATTGGGACGCAGCTTTCCTTGTGCATCTAAATACATATTTCTTGTAGCTTTCAGGGGTGCGCGTTCCCGAAAATCTAAAGCTTTCATCTCACCAGTTTTTTCAGAGTGCAGCAGCAAAAATCCGCCGCCACCGATTCCTGCTGAAAAAGGCTCAACTACAGAGAGTGCAAAAGTTGTAGCGACAGCGGCATCAACAGCATTACCACCTTTGCGTAACATTGTAACTCCTGCTTCACTCGCTAAAGGATGGGCTGAAACCACCATTCCCTTTTTGCTGCGTAGGGGTAAAGTTAAGGTAGCTGATGCAACTTGGCTATAAATAAAGAGGGTAAAAGAAGAGACTGCGATCGCTACCCTCAACCCAGGCATCGCAATTTGCTTAGGTTTGACAACAGTAAGCATTTTCATGTCATTTTTCCTAAAGTATTAGACTTGTTCAGCATCTTGGTGTGAGATTATTAATATTAGGACTTACGTAAAAGGACACGCTGTAAGGGCAATTCATGAATTGCCCCTACCATAGAATTAGGGTTTTAGATATTGTTTGCGTAAGTCCTAAATACGATCTGATTTGAAGATTTTACAATACTTGTAAATGCTATGTTACTAAAAGTCAGTAAAACATTTTTCCAAGCTTTAACTATTGGATTGTGCATCTCTAGTGGAAGTGTTCTTCCTCAAACATTACCACTTTCCCCTAACTTAGTAGGTTTTAATACCCCTGAAGGCGAAAAATTATTAGTTGAGAGTAAATCAAAAGAAGATTTTTTCCCACTGAGTATGCAATTCATCACTCAAAACAATCAGGCATATTGTGGTATTGCTAGTATGGTTATGGTCTTGAATGGTCTACAAATTCCAGCACCAGAAGCACCCCAATACAAGCCATATCGAGTATTTACTCAAGAAAACTTTTTTAGCAATGATAATACAAAAAAAGTGCTAAGTCCTGAAGTTGTTTCCCACCAAGGCATGACTCTAGACCAATTAGGAGAATTTTTAGCTAGCTATGGTGTTAAAGTTAATGTTTACCACGCTAGCGACACTAACTTAGAACAGTTCCGCAAACAAGCAGCAGAAAATTTAAAACAGCCGCAAAATTTTGTTTTAGTAAACTATTTACGCAAAGCAATCGGTCAAGAAAAAGGTGGGCATATTTCCCCTATAGCAGCATATAACGAACAAACAGATAGATTTTTAATTCTTGATGTTTCTCGTTATAAGTATCCACCAGTTTGGGTAAAAACAGCAGATTTATGGAAAGCAATGCTTACAACTGATTCTTCATCAAATAAGAGCCGTGGCTTTGTATTTGTAAGCAAAAGCCCATGAATCCTGTAATCGTTTATCCTCAATCTAAATAGTGCGATCGCAACATCTAAAATGTGAACTAATATGGATACCGTCATTACACCACAAAGAATAGAGTTACCACCTGGCGCAGTGTTGAAACTGTTGGGAAACTGGCAAGATTATCACGTATTGAGTCAGCAATTAGCCGATCGTTCCTCGCCTCGGATTAAATATCGCAGAGGAGAAATTTTGCTAATGGCACCATTACCAGAACATGGAAGAGATGCAAGCTTATTGGCAGATATTGCTAAAGTTCTGCTAGATCATTTAGAGCAAAGCTACGAATCATTTACGCCCATCACCATGAGCTTGCCAGAAATTAGTGGTATTGAACCAGACTATTCTTTTTACATTGAAAATTGCAGAGCAGTAGTAGGTAAAAAAAGAATTGATTGGGAATCAGATCCACCACCAGATTTAGCAATTGAAATAGATGTGACAAGCTACACCGACATTAATGATTACTTACCTTATCGAGTGCCAGAAGTCTGGATATTAAAAAAGAATCGGTTATTAATTTATAGATTACTCCTAGAAAGTTATGTACTTACAGAAAGCATCTACTTTCCTAACGTCAGAGAAATTGTGCAGCAGTGTTTTCAAATGGCCAATGAGCAAACAACAAGTGAAGTCATAAGGTGGTTAAAGAACTTTTTGCGTGGACAACAGTAGGGTGTGTTACAGCTTCCGTAACGCACCATTTCAGGTTTTGGTGCGTGACGCTAACCCTTAATTACGAATTATTTTAATCCTTTCGATTTGCGAAACTCCTGGACAACATCTTTAACATCACGTAATTCTCCCTCAACTAAATAGTTTAACTGCCGCATTTCATCTGCCGAAATCTTTCCAGCGAGGGAAGCGATCGCAGTTCTTAACTGAGGATATTTTTTTAATATTTCTTGTCGAACAATTGGCACAGTTTCGTAAGGTGGAAAATAATGTTTATCATCTTTTAAAACAAATAAACCCAACCGAGAAATCTGCCCATCGGTAGAATTTCCCGCCACCATATCTACCTGTTTTTGAATTAAAGCACGATATATTAAGCCCAAGTCCATGATTTGGGGTGATTTCACAAAACGTAGATTGTAAGTCTTAGCTAATCCAGCAAAACCATCTTCTCGTTCTAAAAACTCGTAGCCAAAACCGCCGCGCCACCGCGGTGTATATTGAGTAGCCTCAGAGAGAGTTTGAATGTTGTAGCGTTTAGCATCATCACCCCGGATAATCATCGCAAAAGTGTTTTCAAAACCTAAGCTTGGCATCACTTCTAAATTGAATTGCTGGGAGTATGCTTGTTTTAATATTTTATAAACTTCTTTAGGATCGTTAACTGTCTTTTGCTTTAAAATTGCAGTAAAAGCTGTCCCCGTATATTCAATATAAGCATCAATTTTGCCAGCAGTAATTGCACTATGACAAACAAAAGAACCACCTAAACGAGGGCGGCGAGATACTTTTAAATTAGTTGTTGCCTCAATTTGTTGTGCTAAAAGTTCACCTAAAATATCTTGTTCAGTAAAATCTTTGGAAGCAACAATAATATTGCCATCACTACTACTATTTATATGTGGTGTGCAGCTAGTAATTGCTAATAACAAAGCACAAGCTAAAAAGCACAATGCTAAAAATCTTTTCATTAACTTTTAATCTTTAATTTATTCTCCAACCAGCCAATTGCAAAGTCAGCCAGTAATGCAATTACTGCTGCCGGTACTGCACCAGCTAAAATTAGCTGATTGTTCACTACTGATATGCCGCGAAAAATAAAAACTCCCAAACCACCAGCACCAATTGCGGCTGCAATAGTTGCAATACCAATGCCAATTACCGTTGCTACTCGTACCCCTGCCAGAATTACTCCCATCGCCAAGGGAATCTCAACTTGTAATAACAATTGTCTATCTGTCATTCCCATGCCTCTCCCAGCTTCTCGAATCGCTGGATCTACACCAGCAATACCTGTGTAAGTGTTACGAATTATCGGCAGTAAAGAATATACAGTGAGGGCAATAATTGCAGGTACTGCACCAATTCCGGCAATCGGAATGAGTAAACCAAATAGCGCCAAACTAGGAATAGTTTGAAAAATATTTGCTATGACGAGAATTGGTTGGCGGAGATAAGTTTTGCGTGTAATCAAAATGCCTAAAGGAATGCCTACAAGTATAGCAATTCCAATAGCGATACCGACCAAAAATAAGTGTTCGAGAGTATGCTGAAGAATTTCTGGGGCATACTTAACGAGGAAGAAATTTTTCATAAATTTTCTGGGAAGGAACGCAGACATTTAAGAAAGGCTAGACTTTCTGGGTGTTGCGATCGCATAAATTCATCTGTTGTCCCTAATACTACCAATTCTCCGCCATACATTAAACCAATTCTTGATGCCAAAACCAAAGCTTCTTGAATATCGTGGGTGACAAACACAACTGTTTTGCCTAATTCTTGCTGCAAACGCCGAAACTCTTGTTGCAGTTCTAGACGCGTAATCGGATCGAGTGCGCCAAAGGGTTCATCCATCAACAACACTGGCGGATCTGCTGCTAAAGCCCTAGCTACACCGACTCTTTGCCTTTGTCCCCCCGAAAGTTCGTGCGGGTAACGCCCTGCAAATTGTGCTGGTTCTAAACCAATTAATTGCAACAATTCATAGACGCGCGTTTTAATTTGTTTTGGTTGCCAACCTTCCAAAGAGGGGACTAAACCCACATTACGTTCAACTGTAAAATGAGGAAATAAACCAATTTCTTGAATGACGTAACCAATTTTTCGCCGCAGTTTAATTTCATCCCATTCAGTTGTGGGAATGCTATCAAATAAAACTTCGCCTTGTGTCGGTATGAATAGGCGATTAATTAACTTCATTGTTGTGGTTTTGCCGCTACCACTGCGTCCAAGTAATACCAGTGCTTCTCCCTGGCGGATGGTGAAATTGAGATTTGACACCAAGGGGCGATGATTGCGGCTAAAGGTGACATTGCGGAATTCAACAGCAGTTTGGTTATTTTGCGGCATTAGTGGCTTTTGATATAGGCACGTATTACATTATTTACTAATTTTGCTACGACATCACTACAGTAGACATCTCCGATAATAAATGTAGAGACGTAGCACTGCTACATCTCTACAAGGGTTCTGGATAACGCATATTTAATTTCACCAGATGTCTAGTTTAAAGAAAAAACCTCTGGAATCCCCAGAGGTTTTGGTTCCTGATTTAGTTTCTATTGGTTACTACAATTTGTCCTGAGTCATTTCCTGATAAAGAAGCAAATTATCTGATTTGACTAGAGACGCGATAAATCGCGTCTCTACTTAAGTAACCATGCAGAATTAATTACAGTCATTGCGAGCGAAGCGAAGCAATCCCAGCCCCCACGTTCGCGAAGCGTGTCCGAAGGACTTATGCTTCATTTAGCTATCTCTACGAGACGCTACCGCGTTAAGCGAAGCTATGCCGAAGGCTTTACGCTCCATTCGCAATGACATTGTGTAATTAATTTTGTTTAACTACTTATCGTTGCGATCGCAATTTGTGATTACTTCTTCGCCTGTGGTTGCGAACCAGGAATCGTTACATCGATTGGTGTCACCTTTGCTGCTAGCTGCGTCAATGGCGGTTGAATGGCGGCTTGATTCCCCACCACTAGAGTCACAATCTTTTCTGGCTTGAGGTATTCTCGTGCTACCCGTTGTACATCAGCAGCTGTGGTGGCGGCGACGGCTTTTTGATAGCGAAAGAGGAAATCAGCGGGATAGCCGTAATATTCGTATCGCATCAACCGTGATAAGGTTTGGCTGGGATCTTGAAAGTTGAATACAAAGGAGTTGAGAGTAGATTCTTTAGCATAAGCCAGTTCTTTTGCTGTGACTCTTTGAGTTTGGGTACGCTTGATTTCAGCTTGTAAGGCTTTGACAAACTGCACGGTAGCATCCGATCGCGTTTGTCCACCAGCAATAAACATCCCAGGATAATCGTAGCGGGGACTCCATTGGCCATAGACAGAGTAAGCTAAACCTTGGCGCGATCGCACTTCATTAAATAAGCGTCCTCCAAATCCATTTAACACCCCATTCAAGACATCCAGTGTTGCATAATCGGGACTGTCAAACCGTCCGCCTAAATGGCCGAGAAGCACATTACTTTGGGTTAGTTGTGGTTGATTAACAAAAAAGACTCCACCTGTATTAGCTGGCGAAACGTCTGGTAACTTGGGTTTAGCAATCCCTGGGTTACGATTCCAGTCGCCAAACTTAGCTTGAATTAGCGATCGCATTTTCTGAGAGTCAAAATCGCCCACAATCCCCAAAATTATATTATTAGGGTGGAAATATTGCTGATAAAACTCGATCAAATCCTCACGCTCAATCCGATCCACCGTTGCATACTCTATAGTGCGAGAGTATGGACTATCTTTCCCATAGATCAATTTTTTAAATTCTCGATTGGCAATCCCATTCGGATTATCATTGCGACGGGCAATACCACCCTTAGCTTGAGTTTTCGCCAAATCTAGCTTTTCTTGAGCAAATGCTGGCGATCGCAGCACCTCAGCAAATAGCCCAAACACCGTTTCTAAATCTTCACTCAATGCATCAAAGCTAGCACTACCAGAACCTTCACCAATACTAGCTTCCACAGATGCCGCCCGTTGTTCCAATATCTGATTGAGTTCATCAGCCGAATGTTGCTTAGTTCCCCCAGTTCGCATTACCGCGCCAGTAAAACCCGCTAACCCAACCTTCTCCATTGGTTCCAAGCGATTCCCTGTTCTGACAAACGCCGTCCCATTCACCAAAGGCAATTCGCGATCCTCCATTAAATAGACAACCAAGCCATTTTGGAGAACAAACCGCTCATATTTCGGTATCTTAATCTCAGGTAGCGCCGGTAGCTGCAACTCAGTATAGTGCTTTGCCTCAACCGTCGCCGCCAGAGAAAAATTACAAGTTAAAAGTAAACACGCAAAAACAGCAACCAATGCATAAATTAACCCCTTCCCATTCTTGATTTTCAAAGCCATCCGCCTTTTACCCTTCATCTTGTGCCTCTTCATATCTCTCTACCTCTGCGCCCTCAGCGTCTCTGCGGTTCGTTTCTCTTATCCTTCCTTCGACAACAACTTCCCAATCGTGCGATTCCCCGGCGTAAAAGTCTCCTTCGCCACTCGCACAATATCAGCCGTCGTCACCGCCGAAATATCATCCAACTGCTTAAACAAATTCCGCCAAGAGCCAGTTTTTACCTCATATTCCAACAATTGTTGAGCCATCCCCATATTTGAATTCAGGGTACGCAACAAACCCGCCCGTGCTTGGGTTTTCACCCGTTCCAAATCAACCGCCGCTACAGGTTCAGTTTTTAATTTGTCAATCTCTTGGCGCAAAGCCACCGCCACTTCATCAACTGTATGACCAGGAGCCGTGAGAGCATAGAAAAAGATTAAGTTTGGATACTTATCTCCAGGAAATCCACTGTAACCTTGAGCGCTTAGTGCCAAACGCTGCTTTTCTACCAAAGACTTATATAACCGCGACGTGCGTCCATCACTTAATAAACTGCCAATGATTTCATAGACTGCATTATCTGGATGAGTAATTGCCGGACGATGATAACCTTCTAAATACCAGGGTTGAGAAGCTAGCTGTAAAGTAACTTCCCGTGTTTGTTTTTGTGGTGGTTCCACCGGGATTTGTTCAACAGCTTTGGTTTTTGCTTGATAGCGGCCAAAATAAATTTGCGCTAGTTTTTTCACCTGAGTCGCGTTAACATCTCCGACAATAGCGATCGCTAAATTACTTGGTACATAGTGAGTATCAAAAAAATTCTGCACATCATCCGGTGTCAGATTGCGAATATCTTGGTCATAACCAATCACTGGACGCTTGTAGGGATGCACTTTATAAGCAGTACCGATAAATTTTTCTAGCATCAGTCCAATGGGTGAATTCTCCACCCGCATCCGTCGTTCTTCTAAAATTACATCTTTCTCTTTATAAAACTCACGACTAATTACCGGATCGAGAAATCGTTCCGACTCCAACGACATCCAGAGTTCCAGCTTATTAGCAGGAAAACTGTAAAAATAACGGGTGGCTTCGGTTGAAGTATTGGCATTTAAACCCACACCTCCGGCTTGTTCGACAATTTGCCCTAGTTCATTTTGCTTGACAAGCTTACCTGCTTGTGATTCTACTTGTTTAAACTCAGCTTCCAACCGCACAGCTTCGTCTTTTTTGCCATCGGCTTTTGCTGTTTTAATTTGAGTATCTAACTGCTGCAATTTTTCTAATAGAGGTTTTTCGGCTTTGTAATTTTGTGTACCAATGCGCGTTGTACCTTTAAACGCCAAATGTTCTAAAAAGTGAGCTACACCAGTTTTACCATCTGACTCATCCACCCCACCGACATCCGCATAAGTAAGAAAAGAAACCACAGGCGCTTCATGTCGTTCCAAAACAATGAATTTTAAACCATTGTCGAGGCGAAACTCCGTTAATTGTTTAATGACTCGATCCAGATAAGGTTGGATCGAACTTTGAACTGATGGAGTTTGAGTTTTGGCTTCTTGAGGAGGTGCAGTTTGAGTTTGAGCCAAAGCAATTTCTGGTAGTAGTCCCCACCAGAAAACGATCAAAGCCAACAAAGTGGCGAACAACCGCCGTGATATGACAGATACAGAAGTTAAACATAAGAAATCCCCCAACCCCCTTAAAAAGTGGGCTTTTGAGATCCCCCCCTTTTTAAGGGGAGCCTGCGCGGTCTTGGGGTCTCCCCAAGTGGAGCGACTGGCGTGGGTTAGGGGGGATCTAAGTTTTAGGCTTTGAGTGCGTAAGTCCTGCAAAATCCCCAATCTAAAATCCAAAATTGACCGACTGATCTGGTTCATAAGCAAAAAATTAGGATAAAGTTACACTACCTGAGAAACAGGATACTTAGCAAAACGACGTTAATGTTGTATTAAGCTTGTTGAGCTTTTTGACTTGACGTTAGACAATAATGCTACAAATCGTGTTCCGCAAATATCACCATAACTTTTATGCGAGTTTTTAATTCTTCCCCACCCTCAGAGGCTCAGACGCGCACCCGGATTTTACAGGCAGCACAACGGTTGTTTGCCTCTCAGGGATTTGACGGTACTACCACCCGTGATTTAGCTCAGACGGCAGGTGTAGCTGAAGGCACGTTATTTCGTCATTTTCCCAATAAAAAAGCAATTTTGGTAGAAGTAGCGACGAATGGCTGGGTAGAAATTTTAACCGATTTGCTAACAGAATTAAGTGAAATGGGCAGCTATAAAGCGGTGGCTCAAGTGATGCGTCGCCGGATGTGGAACTTTCAAAAAAATGCTGATTTAATGCGCGTTTGTTTTATGGAAGTGCAGTTTCACCCCGATTTACGCGATCGCATCCAATTAGAAGTCATTACCAAAATGACCGATGTCGGTGAAGCATTCTTTCAAACAGCGATGGATAAAGGCATTTATCGCCAAACGGACGCAAAGCTAGTTGCTAAAGTTTTCTTGGGAATGTTTGCGATCGCAGGTTTTTCTAACAACACCCTAATCGAACCTGACGCTTCCCCCCAACAAATGCAAGAAATGGCTGAAGGACTCGCTGATATCTTTCTTAATGGTGTCTTGGTTAAAGAGTGAGGAGTGAGGAGTTAGGAGTTATGAATTTTAACTCCTAACTTTTAACTCCTAACTGATGATTGCTTGCGCTTGCTGACTCCACTGTTGTACTAACTCAATCGCTGGACACAAATCTCGTCGCTGCATTGTTGCTACTTGCAAGCGCATAATTTGTTGGTGCAATTTGTGAGTGGGAGTCTGTGCCAACTGTGTTACAGAACCAATACCTGCATGTAGTAATAAACCACAATATTGCACGCCTACGCTGGGAATACGCGCCAAGTCAGCTAAAGCCATCCATTTATTTACATACTGAAGATGAATTTGTAATTTATTTGCTAACGCCAGCCGTGCCTCTAGGGTCTTGCTTTGTTTCACTAGCGCTACTGTGGTACTAATTCCACAATTTTGCAGTTGTAATTGTTCCTCATGGCTCAGTCCAGGTAATTGCTCGATTGGCCAGTCGCGAGATGCAATCAAATTTCGATTTTTTGTATTTTTAGCAGACATTTTAAAACTAAATATAGACTTGTTCGCTTACATATACAGCAATCCTAAATCATTCGCGAACAACTAGTACCGCAGGGCGGAATTAAAAATTAAAAATTAAAAATTAAAAACGAATACAGCATGAGGGTTTCATTGATTTGGAATGGGTGGTTTATTTCCGCCGCACTGTACTAGACACCTTACTTCTTATTTGATCCTGTTCCTATTAATTACTCACAAGCTTAAGTACACTGGAACTACATAGCAAGCTTTAAAATCAGTATGCGTATTACTAAATGAGTTACAAAGTGTGTGACAAATAGCGATAACTTAATAATTCTTTGTATAAATTATTCAACAAGATAACTTAACAAAAAAATAAGCATTTCTGAGACTGCATAATTTTATACTAATCAGCAGAAGAGTAAAATATTTAGTTGCAAAAAGCGAGTGAAGCTATGACACTAGGCTTTTCTGTACAAAAACTAGAGAATGGCTCGAATTATTTGAATTCCTCAGATATTCAGAGCTATTGTCAGCTAGAGTCTGAGCAGTTAACTAGTCAATATCCAATTTTTTGCGCTCGGATTGTCTATCATGATTGCTTACTGAAAAATCATCAGGAAGTTATAAATTATGGTCAAGACCAAGCTCCTTTTACCCAAAAAACTTTAGCTTATTTGCGCTCAGAAGCATGGCTGACAGATTTTCCGCCTGTTTTTACTTTACATGAATTTAAACTTCAGGGTTTTTCATCCATTTCTTATATTTGCCCCATAGGATATAGAAATCAAAAACCTGAATACATTCAAATTATCACTCATAAACCTCTGTCAGAGAGTTTGCAGTTATATGTAAAACGCTCTGCTATGGTCTTGAGTAAGTATGTATATATTTACTTAGACTATCGAAGACAAAAAACTGAAATTCAACTTCTAGAAGATATTCTGCATCGAATCGGTCATCAATTGCGTCACTCTCTAGGGCTTATAGGATTGTATGCACATAACTTATGCTTAGGGTTAGACAATAGTCCTTGGCAAGAGCAAGCAAAAATTATCAGTGAAAGCATACAAGATTTAGATATTAATTTAAATGAGCTTATTGATTGTGGACAAAGTGCAAAATTAAGGGTAACACTTCAAGATTTAAGAAGTTTGATAGTTGAAAGTATCACGAATTTACAACCTCTGATTAATCAGAAAAAACTTAAAATATCGATTCCCGATACATCAACAATACTGAAGATAGACCGATTACAAATGAAACAGGTATTCGACAATATCCTCAGTAATGCTGTCTATTTCAGTCCGAATTCAGGAACTATTACCTGTAGTTGGCAAATTTTTCAAGATGAAGTTTTAATTAAAATCTCAGATCAAGGGCCAGGATTATCTCAAGAGGATTTACAAAAAGTATTTACCCCATTTTATTCCCGGCGTAAAGGAGGCACAGGACTGGGTTTAACGATTGCTAAGAAAATTATTTTGGATCATCAAGGCAGTATTTGGGCGCAAGTTTTATCAGAAAATGGAGCGCAGTTTTCTGTAATATTACCTCGACCAAGGAGCGGCAATTAATTCGTAATTTGTAATAAAAATATGACTAATGATAATCAGAAGCTTTCGGTTTTATTGGTAGATGATGAAGAAAGGTTCCGGCAAGGGTTACGGACTCTCCTAAATTTCTATAGTATTAATTCTGCGTTACCTGTAGAAGTTATGGGTGATGCAGATTCTGTGGAGCAGGTTTTAAAGTTTACAACCCAGAAGTGTCCAGATTTAATTTTGCTGGATATGCAATTGAAGGGATGCGATGGGATTACAGTTTTAGCACGTCTTAAAGAAACTGCTTACACTGGAAAGGTTTTAGTATTGTCGGCTCATCAAGAAGACGACTGGATTTTTAGAGCAATGCAAGCGGGAGCCGCAGGTTATGTGTTTAAAAATCGTTTAGCAACCCAATTGTGTGAGGCGATTGACACTGTTATAAGATCGGAAATTTATCTACCTTCAGAAGTTGCTAGTCGATTTTTCCGGTTTTTTCAGGCTTACTCAGATTCTTGTTTAAAAGCATGTCATGAAGTGCATTTAACCGAAAGAGAGCAAGAAGTTTTATACTGGTTAGCTCAAGGTGCTTCTAATGAAGAAATCGCTAAACATTTATATGTAACAGTTGCTACTGTTAAGGCGCATCTCACAAGTATTTTTGAAAAATTGAAGGTTACTAGCCGGACTCAAGCTATTGTGGCTGCTCTCAAGTTAGGATTAGTTCACGCTTGATAGCATTTTGAATTTTGAATTTTGAATTGGTTATATGCCTTCATTTGAATCTTTTTATCCAGAATACCCCTGTTCATACAATTCTCCCTTAAGTTGCGATCGCCCCTTCCAAACGGCGCAGCAAATTAAAGGGGCTAAGTTTTGCTTGGAATGCGGTTTTCCAGCAACTTTACCGCAGGAAGCTGAGATTAAAGGGAATCAGGGAACTTATCAAATAGTTAGTTTTATCGGTGTGCGGGGTTTAGGGCGCTTATACTCAGGTATTCAACTTAAAGACAAACAACCTGTCATCATCAAAGAATACCTCCTACCCAATCGTTCTTTTAATGAAAGCGAGACTCAAAAGCGCAAAGAGACTTTCAAGCGGGTGGGTGGGGTAAGTTTAGCCGATAGTCGAATTCAAAACTTCCGTCTTGTGGAAACGAAAGAAGCGATCGCAGATCAAAAAGGAGAACGCTGCTATCTTATCATTCAAGGCATAGAGTCATCCCAAACTTTAGGCAAATATCTCATAGAGAAGGGGGCAATGACATCTGCCGATGTCCGTGAGGTACTAAATCAAGGTTTACAAACTCTCCAGTTTCTCCACACCCAAAAGCTGCGTTTTCCCTCAAATCAAACACAACTAGGTATAACTCACGGCAACATTAGTTTAGATAGTACTTTAATTAAATTAGAAAATAATCAAAAGTTCTCTATATATTTTGGTGATTTAGCCATCTGGGAAAACTTATTTATTCCACCGATTACTCCTCAACCCGCGCCCGCCAGACCTGAGCAAGATTTAGAATCATTAGGATTGCTAGCCTTTTATTTATGGGTAGGACGAACAACTAATTTTTCATCCAACCAGCCTCTTGACCCTAGAGATAATCAACAATGGCCAGATAACGATAGTCATTTAAAGCAGTTTATTTATCGCCTAATTGGGCTAGAAACTCCTTTCGAGAATGCTGAAACGGCTCGTCAAGCACTCCTGCAACTTCCCAAAGAAGATCGTAGCAGTAGTTCAGTGCGATCGTCATCAGGCTCTCAAGTAATAGAAAAGCGTTTACCAATGCCCTTAATTCTACTACTAGGAATCCTGACTTTCTTACTACTTGGCGGGGGAATTTGGTATTTTCTTTTGGGTAAGAAAATAGATGAACCTAATAAATGTGGAGAATGGTGCGGACTTGTGCGGAATTTCTCTGAAGTTCCCAACGTTCCTACGGGACAATTTACTTACACCGGAGAAAAAGACAGTACATGGAGCTATGTTTTAACCCAATCGGTAGACAACAGTCGTTTAGGAGATTTATTGACCAGACCAAAGTTAGATGCAACAGCAACATATAACTATGAATCTGTTTTGTCATCTAATGTAAATAATCCAATTAAAAGTATAGAAGAAGTCCAAACAAACAAAAAAGATTTTGCAATTACTAGCTTGGTAGACCAGATTACAGATAAACTTGCTAAAAAACCAATTGCTTATGATGGGTTACTTGTTTTTGTAGCATTTAACAAAAGAGATTCAAATCTTGCTAATGCTCTTGGGGGGCAAATAAGTCTTGAGCAATTGCGTCAAATTTACACAGGTAAAATTACCAATTGGCAGCAAATTAATCCCAAACTTCCAAATCTAGCGGTAAAACCTTTTGCCCCAACTGAACCGGAAGCAATCAGTAAATTTCAAGAAATAGTTCTCAAAAATGCCCCTCAAGACGAAGCTTTATTTGCAGCCAATGTTACTAAACTGGATACAACAAAAACCCAAAATCAGATCCGCAGCGAGACTTTAGAGGGGCGAACCACTGGTATTATCAGTTTTGGGATTATCAGTAAAACTTCGAGTCAGTGTACTGGTTATCCGCTAGCGATCGCCGATGGCAAAAAATCAGCGATTCAACCTCTGTTTCAACGGCGCGATCGTCGCTCAATAAATCCCTCAGATGACTTGTGTCAACATGATGATTATTATGTTGATGTCACAACATTCCAAAGCTACCCCTTGGGATACCCTATTTTTGTAGTGTACCCTAAAGACAGCAGCCGCCTGCCCGGTGGTTCTACATTTGCCCAGATGCTAACCACTCGTCAGGGTCAGTGTTTACTTAATAAAGTAGGTCTTGTAGCTTTACAACCTATGCCTGATGATATAAATTCCTATGCCTGCAAATCGGTGCCCTAATCCCAGTTGCGAATATTTTAACCGCGCCCTGCCTAACAATGCTAAGGTTTGTCCCTGGTGTTCCACTCCTGTAGGTAATGTAGTTGCACCTACACCACAACCACCTACTCAATCACAGCCCAGTCAACAACAACCTAGTCAACCACCACCTGTTCAGTATCAGCGACCGCCAGAGCAACCTAACTACCAAACTCCCCAACAAGCCCCCGTTGATTATTCAACAGTTTATCAGCCACGGGTTGCTTATCAACCAACACCCCCAGTTTATACCCCACCGCCTCAAAGAGCGCCAGCTTTAAAGCTGATTCATACCACCGGTAGAGAATTTCACCTCGTTGGCGAGGGAGGTTATATTGGTCGCCGCAGTCAGAGTCCAGGAATAGCGCCGCCAGAAATTGACTTGACGGGTATCCCCAGCGAGGGAATAGTCTCTCGTCGTCATGCGCGAGTCGATTGGGACTGGTCGCAAAATGCATACATGATTGTTGATATGAGTACAAATGGTATTTATTTAAACAATAATCCTCTAACTCCTGGTATGCAATATCGCTTGCTTAATGGCGATTCATTGCGATTTGGTCAGGATAATCTAGTTAATTTTACGGTGTATATCGTGTAGCTAAATTGTTAGTTAATACACCAGGTTTCTTAAAAGCTGTCAAATTTCATGGGGTAGTTAGTGGGTTATCAACTACCCTGAAATTTCGGCTAGCGATCGCTTCCTTTAGCTCAATAAAACTTTTAAGATGATTGATAGCTAGGATTTACGCATTCAATATATCCTTCAATTGGATGATAGTCTGAATGGTTCGGGCGATCGCACTTATCAAGCAATTCACCCAAAGTCTAAATTTTCGGGACATTTATTTTATGGTGTCAAGCGTTTACACTATGTGAAACATAAGATTATTCTTGGTAAGGAGCAGTATATAAGCTTGGAAGAACGTTGACTATCTCATAATCTTCAATTGGTAAGCCATCCTTTGCTTTGGGGATCTCCTTCAATCCTGTGCTTAAGTCAATATAAGATGCGCTACATTTGATCCCATAAGGAACTTTTTCATCCTCCAATTGCCAGAGTTCGGCATTGTTCTTCAAAATCGGAATCAAAGTACTAGGTAGAATATTGTTTCCCTTGCCCACAGATGTAATTAGTTGTTGAGCAATTCCACCTTGAAACCGAACATCTTTAGCTATAACTCTATCTCTAATCTCATTAGTATTCTCTGTTGGATTTGTTTTTGCTGCTGTTTCAAATTCTAAGGCAAAATCTTTGACAATCTGCGTTTGTAGTCTTGCAGGACGAAGACTCGGTACGAGTGATTCTACCTTGTATTTTATCGACCCTACTTGTGAAGGTTTTTCGACAAGTTCTTTGATTTTGCTCTCTACTTGTTTTTCGTGAATACCATTTGCGTCATTACTTCCAGTTTTATTTTTTTTCAATTTCTCCGCAGTTAAGGGGACTAGATTAAAGTATGTACCACTACCTCCTAAATGATCGTTTAATAAATGCCCTTTAATATATAAAGCCGAGCCGCTGCTATTCTTTCTCTTACTTAAATTTTCAGCCCCATAAAAATAACCATTCACTGTATTACTAGTATTCGAGCCTTCTGCCAAATTAACTTTTCCAGGAATTATAACAGTCTTCATTGAACGCCCTTCTTTATCTTGGCGCTCAAACCATTTAGTCTTTTCTTTTGCAACTTTCAGGCTCTCTAATAAGGTATAATATTCGTGTGCAACTTCAAATATTAAGTTATCAGCATGGATTTTTCCGCTTTTCTTTTTATAAGGAGCATATCTAGTTGAAGTAGTGGTCATAGAATTATCATCATCAAGCAACTTAGCAAGGTTTATTGCTTCATCTTTGTCACTTTGCTGTGTTGGGGTTAATACCAACGGTGCTGTTAACTGATTGACTCTTTTCTCATAATTTCGATTATGAGGCATCGTTTTTTTCCATTTTCCACACTGCACTATAGGCTGAGAGGAAGTTTTCTTTATAGATAATCTTTCAGTCTGCCTAGTCGGTTTTGAACTATCCAGTCTTTGCTGCACCAGATGAGTCAACTCATTTGACCCCCCACTCTGCTGCACCACATGGGTCAACTCATGGGCTAACAACTCCTGACCGCCCCGACTCCCAGGATTATATTCCCCTTGGCGAAAGAACACATCCTGTCCCGTAGTGAAAGCCCGCGCCTGAATTGACTGATTCAACTGGTCAGATTGACCATCTGTGTGAACCTTCACCCGACTGAAATCAGCGCCAAACGCCACCTCCATTGGTTTGCGGATGTTGTCTGCGATCGCCTCTCCACCACCCCTTGCTTTGTTAATAGAGCCTTCCAGGTCAGGCGCAGCAGTCATTCCAGCCTCAGCCTGACGCTGCACCATCGGTTTCATTTGCAATTCTTCCTCTTCCTCTGGCAAGGCTTCTCGTTGCAGTGTGCTACTGTCCAGAGATTTCATCTGTAATTCTTCCTCTTCCTCTGGCAATGCTTCTCGTTGCAGTGTGCTACTGTCCAGAGATTTCATCTGCAATTCTTCCTCTTCCTCTGGCAATGCTTCTCGTTGCAGCGTGCTACTGTCCAGAGATTTCATTTGTAATTCTTCCTCTTCCTCTGGCAAGGCTTCTCGTTGCAGCGTGCTACTGTCCAGAGATTTCATCTGTAATTCTTCCTCTTCCTCTGGCAATGCTTCTCGTTGCAGTGTGCTACTGTCCAGAGATTTCATCTGCAATTCTTCCTCTTCCTCTGGCAATGTTTCTCGTTGGATAGACTGGCTATTTACAGGTTGGGCCATTCTTTGCATTACTTGCTGTGCTACGCTATCAGCTTCCTGTTCGTAGATATCTCCAGGCTCGCTAATTGAGAGTTTTGCTTGGGAACGCAGTGGTATGCGACTGATATTGTGAGTAACTGGTTTGTGGAGTGGTTGCATTTCAGGAACTGCTTGGCGTGAAATTGCCGATGACTTCAAGCCAAATCCGAGGATCGGGTGTTTCAGGGATGGGATTGAGAAGCCTGTAGTTTGTTTCTTCTGGCTGATATGTTCTCTCATTTTCTTATCCTGATTTGCCGAGCAGTAGCTGGATGAATATTTTGCTAATAACATCTAGAGTACTGCGATCGCATTTCAAACACAAACTATTAAAAGTCTCAATCTAGGTAAGAACTCAGTTTTACTTTTGGCTACTTGTGCCCCTATGGGTGTACCTCACTTAAACGAGAACCGCTAGTAGACTAATTACTCTATACTGCGAACTGATGGATTTGCTGCCAATAAAGTATTGATTATAACTATAATTCCACCTGCCACAGAAAAAAGAATAATCAGATTTAAATCAGCTAATAAGCCAGCTAAAGCGTAAGAAAACGGAGCAATCCCAAAGGCAGAGAACATCCCTAAACTCATAACTCTTCCTAACATTTCAGAAGGAGTTTGCTTTTGAATCCAGGTAATTCCTAAAACAGTAAAAAAGCCGCTACAACAACCTAGTATCGCAATTGTGATACTAGCTAATAATATATTTGGTATAAAACCAAGCAAGAATAGACCAAAGCCTTGGATGCTAGCGAGACTCAGCATCAAAACTCCCATCCGTGGAGGATAGCGAAGAACTCCAGTCATCAGTGTCCCTAATAGCGCACCACCACCCCAAGCTGACTTCATTGTTCCTAATGCGATCGCACCTCCTGAAAAGCGACTTTGAGCCAATGATGTGATGCCAACTTCTAATGGGCCGAGGAAAAAAAGATTGATCGCCGTTATGACCAGCAAAACTGCTCTCAGTCCTGGATTATGCCAAACATAATTGAGTCCCTCCCGAATACCGGCGATTAAACTTAGACTCTTGCTCCTTAAGGAAGGTTTCGTAATAGACTTGTCATTCACAACACTTTCCTTACGGCCGCCTTTCATCAGCAAAAGTGTTGCGACTGAGAAAACGAAACTGGCAGCATCAATTGCAAATGCTTTTTCAATACCAACGGTAGCAATCAGCAAACCGCCTAATGCTGGCCCAATCAGCACAATCAGTTGAGTAGCTCCCTGACTCAAGGTGTTACTAGCTGTCAACTGCTCCTGGTTGACGAGGGTAGGGATAATTGACCTCGCGGCTGGGATGGAAAAGCCTTCTATGATTCCAAAGCTAATAGCAAATAGGTAAAGAAGCCATATCTGTGTCCCTTGGAACCAAACCAGTATCGTCAGTAAAGCTGTCAGTAGCGCACATAAAGTATGGGAAACAAGCATGAGTAACCGGGGTGAGATGCGATCGCTAACGACACCACCAAGCAACATTAAAATAGCACGCGGAACTGCTGCTGCCATTAGCACCGCACCCAAGCTGACAGGAGAATGAGTCAACTGGATAGTCAACCAAGGCAATGCCACTAAGAAAAATTGATCTCCTAAAAGTGAAACACTTTCACCAATAAACAATAGCAGGAAGTCGCGTACAGTCAACGGCTGCCAAAGAGGTAATTTATCCTTGCTTGAAACTGTTGATTTTCCCATTATTTAAGGAACGAACCACGAAGGACGTAAGAACGCAAAGGAAGAGAAAAATTGATTCATGCCTCAAAATTTTATTGGCAGACTACTACTTTATAGGTATTAGTCGTAATGAGTTATTGACACACACAAACATCAAGTCTATTAGTCTCAACTATCAATTAGTTGGAGCAACGACTCTTGGTGTATAGCATTAATTTGTTTGGAGTTGCAGAAAAGTATTAGATATTATTTAATCAAACAGAGCTTTAAGTCAAAAGACAGCCTGTAATACTTGGCATTAATTTACAAATAAGCCATTAATCATTTATATAAGGAATAAAAACTTAATATTTTTTGTCTATTTTAAAAGGTATTAAAAATAGTTATCTATTGCTACTTGCTAAACACTATTAGTATGCTATATGCTTAACCCTTGAGTTGCAAAAAAGATGAACACTATCAATAATCACAAAAAATATGGCAAGATAGTAAGTCATTTATCTTTTCATTCCTCTAAGAGTACTCCAAGTAAAAAATGCCCAATTGTCATCGTGAGCGTTCGCAACGGCGGGTTTTAGATCATTTATTTTTTGGAACACTCTAAACAACCATTCTTACAACTAAATAATTTTGGTAATGGACAGCTAAATTTATCTGTGTAAAATTTATTATTTTGTAATAGATGTAATCACAGGTTTTTAACCGACGGAAGCGGGTTTTGTCTGTATAGCCTTGACTTCTAGTGGCCAAGGCTAGTAATAAATTAGATAGAACTTACGCAAAAACTCTCTGGAACTCTTATTTATTTGTGTCCTTTGCGTCCTTTGCGGTTCGTTTTTTCATGATTTTACGTAAGTCCTATTAGACTATTTTCATAATTCTCTAAAAGCACCAAATCTCATTAATTAATAACTTGAAAAATTCCAATACAATAATGAATATCATGAAAATCAATCAACCAGTTTCAGAAAAAATTGGAGCGGAAATTTTAGAGATAGATGTAGCTTTGATTAGCGAAGCAGAAGTTAATATCATTAAAAAACTTGTATACGACCATAAAATAGTAGTTTTTAGAGGACAAAATATTAGTGATTACCAATATATAGAATTTGCTAAAAAAATTGGTACGCCACAAATATACCCTCAAGAAAATTATCATCACCCGGACTATCCTGAAATTTTTGTATCTTCCAATGTCTCAAAAGATGGGAAAAAATTTGGCGTTGCAGGAACAGGTCGATACTGGCATACTGATTGTGCATTTCTTGATCAACCGTTGCCACTTACCATGTTGTACCCAAAGGTGCTGCCAAATTCGGTTAGAGAAACCTACTATATCGATATGCAGCAAGTTTATAAAAAGTTAGCTCCAAATTTAAGAAGCTACATTGATGGAAAATACATGGTACATGAAGCGAAATGGCGTTATAAAGTGCAAGAGTGGGATATAGACAAAGCCATCATAGATATTTTGAATGACTTTGAAAAGAAATTTCCATCTGTTAAACATCCGGCTGTGATTATGCACCCAGCGACTCATGAAAAAATCTTGTATATGAGCCAAGGTTTTACTACTGGTATCAAAGGTCTTGATTATGAAACAAGTCAAGAACTTTTACAAGAATTATTTTCATTTATTGAGTGTGATGAGCATATTCATACGCACATCTGGAAAGAAGGCGACATTCTTTTATGGGATAACAGAACACTTAATCACAAAGCATCTTCAGTACCAAAAGGTGAGAAAAGTGTAAGCTATCGCATAGGTATTTATGACGGCTTACCATTTTATGTTTCCTAATTTATTGACAGGATAGTTATGAATATAAATCCCAAAGTTAGCAAGACAGATGACGTAAGCCAAGTTTTATTAGATGTGTTCTTGGAACCATATAAAGATGATTGCAAATATTTGAGAAAGGCACAGTTTAAATGTCCTGAATTAGTTGGTGAATCAAGCAGCGATCGTCAAGGATTATGGTTGGTAACAGGTGACTTTTCTATTCCAGAATCTTGCTACATTGCAGCCACCGGGCACTTTAATTCGGTAGAATTCAACATTTGTTACAACCAGTTATTCTATATCATGGTTGCTTATTTAATTGAAAATAATTTGTTAGAAGTGATGAGAGACTGGGATTTAGAAACCTATAAGCGGCGACAACTTAGTAATTTTCTGATTGTTAAGTTTTCTAGTACCTTTAGAAAACCAATAAATTCTAATCATTTTCAAGGAAGTCTATCAATCAATAAATATTCTGTCCGTGGGAATTTAATTATCTTGAAGACTTCATGTGCCTTTTATGAAAAAAATGGAGGCTGGTCTGAAGGTGATGTAACCATCGCTGTATTAAACAGTGAACCGCAAGAAACCCTTGATGAGAATCATCAATCTATAAGCGCATAGGTTTTTATTTAGATGCTACTAAATAATGATAATATTTTGTGTTTGAGTACGAGCGATCGCCAAGCAGTCTTAATCGCTTATCTTCAAGAACACATCGCCAAAGCCATTGGGATAAATGCATCCCAACTAGACGTACAGCAACCTCTTAATCATCTGGGACTCGATTCTTTGATAGCTGTTAAACTGAGAAATAGACTGAGAAGCGACTTGGAAGTAGATGTACCTGCGGTCAAATTCATGAAAGATTCTACTGTTGCTAGTTTGGCAACAATAGTAATTGAACAGCTAATAAATGGAAATAGTGAATCTGTATCTCCTGAGCAATTGCCAATTCTCAGCCAAGATGAGCCAAAATTAGCCCCAATCAAAATAAATGATGGGGAGTGGCTAGAAGGTGAAATATGAATATAGCTGAGTTTCTCAAAGACCTTTTGCAACAAAATGTAGAATTGTTTCTCGATGGAGAACGTCTGCGTTATCGTGGGCCAAAAGAGGTATTAAATATCCCACTGCTGAATAAAATTAAGCAGCATAAAACAGAAATATTACAATTACTCAATCAAGGGTTTCACACCCCAAAATCTTATCCCCTTTCTTACGGGCAGCAAGGGCTGTGGTTCATGTACCAATTTGCCCCAAAAAGCGGGGCTTATAACATTGCGTTTACAGTCCGCATCCGCTCCAGATTAAATATTTTAGCCTTACAACGTGCTTGCCAGCAGTTAGTAATTCGCCATCCAACGCTGCGGACTACATTTGGCGAACATAACGCTGAACCTTTTCAAAAGATTCATGAATATCAGGAAGTTTGTCTTGAAGAAACTGACGCTGCAACATGGAACTGGGAAGAACTAACTAAAAAAGTAATTGAGGCTTATCAGCATCCTTTTGATTTGGAACGAGGGCCTGTATTGCGCTTGTGTTTGTTTACTCGCTCTGCCCAAGATTATATTTTTTTACTGGCAATACACCATATTGCTGTTGATGGCTTCTCATTTGGTATTCTTTTAGATGAGTTGCGTTTACTCTACCAAATAGAAAATACTGGTGAAGTCGTGTCTTTACTTCCCAATAAGTGGCAGTATAAAGACTTCGTACAATGGCAGCAGAAAATGCTGGCAAGTCCTATAGGAGAACATCTTTGGTCTTACTGGCAGAAACAGTTGGCTGATGTGTCAGTGCTTAACTTACCTACAGATAGACCTAGAGGGCAATTTCAGAACCATCGGGGAGCTTCTTATACTTTTGAGTTAAGTAAAGAGTTGACTTATCAGCTTAAAGAGCAAGCAAAAGTTTTGGGAGCTACCCTTTATATGACTCTCCTAACAGCCTTTGCAGTGCTAATCCATCGTTACACAGGTCAGGAAGATATTATTGTCGCTTCTCCAACGGAGGGTAGGAGTCAGCCGGAATTCGCTAGGACAGTAGGTTTCTTTGTGAATATACTCGCCTTGCGAGTCAATCTTGCTGATAATCCTAGGTTTTCTGAACTTTTAACTCAAGTGCGCCATACAGTATTGGATGCGATCGCTCATCAAGATTATCCCTCACCTTTATTAGTTGAGCAATTCCAGGTAAACCATAACCTCAGCCTAACCAAAATTCTCCGCGTCTCCTTTAATCTGATGAAATTACAGGAGTTGGGAGAAGACATAGAATTATCCGTATCCACTCAAGCAAAAACCAGAGAAGATTGGGGAGGGTTATCGCTAGAGCCTTTTGTCATTCCCCAGCAAGAAGGGCAGAATGATTTAGTATTTGACATGATGGAAACCAAGGAATCACTTCTTGGTCTGTTAAGATACAACACCGATCTGTTTGACGAAACGACAATTAGCCGCATGGCGGGTCATTTCCAAACCTTGCTAGAAGCAATTATTACCAATCCAGATCAGCAAATTTGGTCATTGCCCCTACTAACCAAAACTGAGCGACACCAATTGTTAGTGGAGTGGAATAACACCCAGATAGAGTATTCCCAGCAATGTATTCATCAGTTATTTGAAGCACAAGTGGAATTGACCCCAGATGCTTTGGCAGTGGTGTTTCAAGACCAGCAACTAACTTACCAGGAATTAAATGTCCGAGCCAATCAACTAGCACACTACCTACAAACCTTAGAAGTTGGGCCGGAGGTGTTGGTGGGTATTTATGTGGAACGCTCCTTAGACATGGTTGTGGGACTTTTGGGCATTCTGAAAGCGGGTGGAGCTTATGTACCGCTAGACCCCACCTATCCCCAAGAGCGTTTGACGTTTATGTTGTCAGATGCCGATGTTTCAGTATTGTTGACTCAACAAAAGCTGGGAAGTCAATTACCGTCGCATCCAGCGCAGATAGTCTATTTGGATACTGATTGGCCAGTGAATCTGTCCCAGAGTCAAGAAAATCCGATTAGTGGAGTTAAGCCGGAGCATCTAGCTTATGTGATTTATACTTCCGGTTCTACTGGAAAACCCAAAGGAGTAATGATTGAACATCAGTCCTTAGTCAATTTCACCCAAACAGCGAAGGCTGCATACGAACTCAAACAAGACGATCGCATACTACAATTTGCTTCCATTAGTTTTGATGCAGCAGCAGAAGAAATCTATCCCTGCTTAAGTTGTGGTGGTACGCTAGTGCTGCGGACTCAAGAAATGTTGAGTTCTGTACCTGATTTTGTGCAAGCTTGTCGGGATTGGCAATTGACAGTTTTAGACTTACCTACAGCATACTGGCATCAGTTAGTCTCGGAATTAGCGATCGCTAATTTTTCTTTCCCAGAGTCATTACGGTTGGTGATTATTGGAGGAGAGCGAGTGTTACCGCAGCAAGTAGTAATGTGGCAGCAGTATGTCGGTTCTTTGCCGAAGCTAATAAACACATACGGCCCCACTGAAGCAACTGTAGTCACTACACTCTGTCAATTATCCGATTCAACATCAATAAAACTTGAGAGAAAAAACGTACCAATTGGCAATCCCATTTCTCATGCTCAAGTGTACATATTGGATAATTATCTACAACCGACTCCCATAGGTGTTTCTGGAGAACTGTATATAGGTGGTGCTGGTGTTGCTAGAGGCTACCTCAACCACCCAGATTTGACCAAGCAAAAATTCATCCCTAACCCATTAGCAATTACCAAGGGAAGAGAGAAATCGGGGGTTAAAGGAGAGCTAAAACGTCTGTATAAAACTGGAGACTTAGCCCGCTACCTCCCGGATGGTAACATCGAGTTTCTTGGTCGAATTGATCGTCAAGTAAAGATTCGCGGCTTCCGCATCGAATTGGGGGAAATTGAAGCTGTATTAAACCAACACCCAGCCGTCAGTACTGGCATAGTTATAGTCCAGGAAAATGTGCCAGGAGAAAAGGATCTCGTAGCTTATATAGTTTTGAAGCAAAAAGAGGCTGTTGTTGTTAGGGAATTGCGCGGTTTTCTGAAAGAAAAACTGCCGGGGTACATGGTTCCCTCTGCCTTCGTAACGCTAGAGTCCTTCCCGCTAACACCTAACGGTAAGGTGGATCTTCAAGTGCTTCCCGCACGCGATCGCACTAGACTGGAGTTAGAAAAAACTTTTGAACTACCTGCAAATCCTGTTGAAGAACTACTGGTAACAATTTGGGCTAAAATCTTCAAGTTTAAGCAGATTAGCATTCAAGACAATTTTTTTGAGTTGGGCGGACATTCCTTATTAGCTGCTCAACTAATGTCGAAAATTAATCAAAAATTTAGCAGAAATATCCCTCTGAGCGTACTTTTCCAGTATCCCACCGTGGCAGGGTTAGCAAATTTTCTCATAAATAATACTTCTGCTTCAGTATCACCCTCATGTTTAGTTCCAATCCAAGCTAAAGGAACTCAGCCACCACTTTTTTGTATGCACTCAGCAGGGGGACAGGTAATAGTTTATCAGCATCTAGCAGCCTGTCTTGGATCGGATCAACCTGTCTACGGTTTACAGTCCCGCGCTCTCAATGACCCGGCTGTTGAGCATCACAGCATTGATCTTATGGCTGTTGAATACGCTAACGCCATTCGCCAGCATCAGCCCAATGGCCCTTATTTTCTTGTTGGTTGGTCTATGGGAGGGGCCCTTGCTGTGAGTGTTGCGAAACAGTTAGAGCAGCAAGGCGAGAAGGTGGGTTTGGTTGGACTTTTGGATGGTTTTTTAGTTCCAGATAATGGCCCAGCTTACGAAGACCTCTTACTAGAACTCGCATTGAGAATCAGCAAAGCTTTCGCCGATGCTGTTATGACTATTAATTCTACTGAAAAACAGGCACTACGAGAGGAGCTTGTAGACTTACCTTATTTTGAAAGTCTGCGGCGGATGATGGTTTGGGGACAAGAAAAAAATTTCCTCTCAACGGAGATTTCTTTTGAGATTTTGGAAAAACAAGTGGCTCTTGACAAGATTCATGAACAACTGTTCAGAGGTTACTCTCCTCCCCCAATTCAAGCTAGCCTCTATATTTGGTGGGCTTCAGAGCGGCTTGAAAAAAGGCTAGCTCAAACAGACTGGAGTCAATACACTACGGGTAGAACCCATACAGAGATTGTTGATGGTAATCATTTCACCATCATCCACCCTCCAAACCTGAATATCCTTGCCCAACAATTACAAGAACACTTGGGGACAGTGCGATCGCTAAATTTGCATCAAAAAGAGGGTTGAAAAAGAGGCAAGGGAGCAGGGAGCAGGGAGCAGGGGAGAAGGAACAGAAAGGGGGATTCAGACCCATGTTCCGCTCCGCTCCACCGCAGGGGGAAGGGGTCATTTCCCCCCTTCCCCCTGCCTCTTCGTTGAACTGAATTTTGGAGTCATATCGATGATACATAACGATGAAATTACAACATTAGCGGATTTAGCACGTGTGCAATCACGTCAATTTCCAGATGTCAAAGCGTTGACTTTTCAGGATAGAACGCTCACTTATCTACAGCTAGATACACGGAGTAATCAAGTAGCTAATGCACTTTTAGAGCAAGGGGCGAAAACGCAATGTCTCCGAGGGGCTACGCCTATGCGAGTTGCAATATTAGCTAAAGATTCACTGGCTAGTTTTGAAATCTTATTTGCTTGTGCCAAAATCAATGCCGTCTTTGTCCCAATTAATTGGCGGTTAGCTGCTTCAGAAGTCAGCTATATTCTTACAGATGCTCATGTTGAAATTATATTTTTTGGTTCTGAATTTAATTCGTTAATTACATATATTAGGAACGAAGTCAATAGCGTTACAACTTTCATTTCCTTAGAAAAAACGGAAGAAAATTGCTTAAGTTACGATGCTTGGTATCAACAATCCAGCGATATTCAACCTAATGTTCTCGTTGAGGAAAATCATGTAGTAGTGCAAATTTACACCAGTGGTACAACTGGTCGTCCGAAGGGTGTTCAACTAGGACATTATAGTTTTTTTGCCATTGCGAAAGAAATAGTCAAGCAAAATGAAACTTGGATAAATTGGAGTCCAACAGATAAAAGCCTGTTAGTCATCCCTTTCTTTCATATTGGGGGTTTATGGTGGGCTATCCGTGGTTTAGCATCTGGAGCCGAAAATATTTTGCTGCAAGCTTTTGTGGGAATTGAGGTTTTAGAAGCTATAGAAAAATACCGCATTACTAAAACTTGTATGGTTCCTGCAATGCTTCAAGTTCTGTTGACTGAACCTAGTTGTCAACAGACGGATTTTTCATCACTTGAATACATTGTTTATGGGGGTTCTCCCATTGCAGAATTACTGTTAAAAGAAGCAATGGTGACATTTGATTGTAACTTTGTACAAATTTATGGTATGACTGAAACGGGAAATTGTGCCGTTAGTTTGCTTGCAAATGCCCATATTTCTGCAAATCTAGCTAGGCTTAAATCTGCGGGTAAACCTTTTCCTGGTGTCTCCCTCACTATTTTGAATCATCAAAGAAAAGCCTTAGCTATTGGTGAAGTAGGTGAAATCTGTATAAAATCACCTGCAAATATGATTGGTTATTGGAAATTACCAGAGGCTACGGCTAATACGCTAGTTGATGGCTGGATTCATACTGGAGATGCAGGTTACTTTGACGACGAGGGTTATCTCTATATTTGCGATCGCCTAAAAGATATGATCTGCTATGCCGGAGAAAATGTCTATCCAGCAGAGATTGAAAATATTCTATATGAATATCCAGCAATTGCTGAAGTTGCAGTTATTGGTGTTCCTGATGAAGACTGGGGAGAGAGTATTAAAGCTATTGTAGTTTTAAAACCAGGAATTAAAGCAACAGCACTAGATATCATCAACTTTGTCCGAGGTAAACTTGCTGATTTCAAGTTACCCAGGAGTGTAGAATTTGTTGCATCTTTACCAAGAACACCAAGCGGCAAATTACAAAAAGGCCAGCTAAAAGAAAAATATTGGCAAGGTTATCAACGCAAAGTTAATTAATACTATTCTTATAGAATTACTATACGCACTATGACCTATGGTTGGGTGCGTTCAGCGATCGCTATTATCCTTAATTATTAACCAATAATACTCATGGTCATTACAGAAAGACGTAAACTTGGACATTCAGGACTAGAAGTCTCACCAATATCTTTTGGTGGTAACGTTTTTGGCTGGACAATTGATGAAAATAGTTCATTTGAGATTTTAGATCACTTTATGGCGGCTGGAGGTAATTTTATTGACACAGCTGATGTCTATTCTAAGTGGGTTCCAGGAAATATTGGTGGAGAGTCTGAGACAATTTTAGGAAAATGGCTCAAGCAGCGTGGTCATCGCGACCAAGTGGTGATTGCAACTAAGGTTGGCAACGATATGGGTGTTAAAGGCAAAGGGCTTTCTCGCAAACACATCCTAGAAGCTGTTGAAGACTCATTGCAAAGGTTACAAACTGATTATATTGATTTATATCAATCGCACATCGACGATGAAACTACTCCACTTGAAGAAACTCTTGAAACCTACGGGGAATTAATTCGTCAGGGAAAAGTCCGTGCGATTGGTGCTTCAAACTATAGTGGTTCTCGTCTGCTACAGGCGTTAGAAATTAGCCGTCAGCATGGTTATCCTCGCTACGAAAGCCTTCAGCCCCGTTATAACTTGTACGATCGAGATGGTTATGAGCAGGATTTACAACAAATTTGCCAAGAACATGGAATTGGTGTAATTAGCTATTCTTCTCTGTGCAGTGGCTTTCTCTCTGGGAAATATCGCTCAGAGGAAGATTTGTCTATTAGTCTCCGTGGTAATTCTGTAAAAAGATATTTAAACCCTCGTGGTTTTGAAATTCTAAAGGCAATTGATCAAGTAGCAAAGACTTATAATTCTACTCCTACCCAAGTTTCTCTGGCGTGGCTCATTGCTAATCCGACCATTACCTCCCCTATAGTTAGTGCAACAAAGGTTGAGCAACTCAACGAGATCGTCAAAGCTGTCAATATAAAACTCGACCAAGATGCTATTGACCTTCTCAATCAAGCCAGTTCCTCAAACAGCTAGTACCGTTACCTTGGAAGTCAATAGTCAACAGTTATTCCCCCATCTCAAAAGCTTTCCTCTTTGAAAAAGGGCGGCACATTCCAATGCTTGGTTTGGGCTATTAGTTGGGGGTGGGAGCAATGCTCTAAGAGTGAGATGGGTAAGTAGGGGAGGCAGGGGAGGCAGGGGAGGCAGGAGGCAGGGGAGGCAGGAGGTAGGGGAGGTAGGGGAGGCAGGGGAGGCAGGGGAAGAGAAAGAAATAAATGTAGAAGCAATCTGTAACGGTCGTAAAAAATACTAAAAATGCCTCTTTACTCCCCCTGCTCCCCCTGCTCCCCCTGCCTAAATTGCGGTGTACACACAAGTCTAATTACCCCCTTAATCCCTCCTTAAAAAGGGGGGAAACCGGAAAATCCAGTTCCCTCCCCTTTATAAGGGGAGGGTTAGGGTGGGGTAATTCGAGGACTGGTAGTGATTCGATAACTTGTGTGTACACCGTAGCCCTGCCTAAGAGAGCCTATTTCACGAGGATCTCACTTTTTCGCGTTGCTCCTGTTGGGGGCTGCGATCGCAGCCCGCTTTTATCGCTTGTCCAAAAATTGGTAGAGTTGGTAAGACTACCCAAAAGCTTTGGTTGTATCGTCAGGAATGCCTATTTACAGAAAACGCTATGCAAATAATCAGCGTACACCACAGGAGCAACGTATTCTTTTGCACCTATTTTTATTAGGAGTATCACCCACAAAAATCATCCACTCGGATATCCCGCCAAATGTCAGAAATCTGCCAGCCAGAGTTGCCAACAGACTGGACTGGAGGATTGTCAAGGAATGGAATATAATCAGGAACTCTAGCCACTGGAATTGCTTCTGGTTGCTCATCAAGCACAGGGACTGAAGAATTGACGGTATCGGCTTGAAGATTTTGGTCTTCAGTGTGTTGGATTTCCATCATTTTCTTCAGAGTCAGCTTGTCGGATTTTTTGATGATCTTCATATCTATCTATTAAAAGTTTTCATTCACCGTTCCCCAAGGGCATTGGCTCAAAATCTGGATGACAGCAAAGTTGGGAAAAATTGGGTTGTTAATAATTGCACGAAATAAACAAGATACAGCAAATCGATGGAAAATACGAGTCCCTAACTGAGGAATTTATCAATTGGATACAAATTTCTTTTTTATGCAGATGTCACAATATTTTGCAAGACGCAATTAATCGCGTCTGTAACTTCTAAATCTCGCGTCTCTAACTTCTAACTCAATTAACTTTATGTCTAAAAATTTACCCTATATTATGCCATCTCCTCAACCCCAAGTTGAGGAAGCTTTTGCCGCTTACCAAACAACCAATCAGTTCTACCACGAAGTTCGGTCAAGGTCAGAGTTTCAGCGTTATTGTGAATGGTATTATACAACAGCAGAACAAAATCGTCAAGAGCTTAAAAAAATGCGCGGCGAACTGAATATTTTTCAGTGGTTTCGCCGCCGATAATTCAGGAGTGCTGAGTAACCCCATAGATAAATCTAAGTCAGTTTTGAGTTAGCTGAAAATTAAAGCATTATAAAATCTCTAACTCATTTTCACGCAAATGGGCTTTAAACTTTTTACTAAACTGGACTACAATCGGCAGATTAGCGCTTACAGGTCTGCCTTGCCATTGGGTGGCAATATTTACTACATCGCCTTCTGTGCCTTTGATGTCAAAAGCCTGATTCCGATGTTCAGGGTGGTGATACACTACTACCGAATCTTTAACGCGAACGCGATCGCCAACTTTCATAACAACATTTACACCTAGCATTTGCTTTTCCACAAGTATCTGCTACAAAATATATGATTAAATCGCTTCAAATTTGATTTAATCAGCTATTTCTTGACGCTTCACAGGGGTGCGACGGCGCATTTAACCCTCTACGTCCAGGCACGTTTTAGCTATCCGTGCATATTTTGCAAGTTTTTGCCGCGTTAACGTTTATCGCTGCCACCCTTTGTTTTACCCTAAAACCAGAGCAACGAAAGAAAATGAAGCAATAATTCAGATGTGCTTAGTACTTTGGCAAGAGATATAAGCCTTTTATCTTCAGGGTATTTAAAACTTTACCTAATGTTAAAACTCTTCATGCAAATGAAGGGTTTTAACATTAGGTCAAGAGAATATTCTACACATATTCGCATACTGAGACCAGACTAAATCAGATCCGGCTAGGGGTTTCTAACCGCCGATTTTCCTGCCGCAATAGTGTTAATTATGAGCGATACCTTCTTGACGCGCTGCTTGCTGCACAGCCGCCGCAACAGCGTTAACGACGCGCTCATCAAAGACTGAAGGAATAATATGTTCCCGATCTAAGTCTGATGGCTTGACTAAAGAAGCGATCGCATTTGCGGCTTCTAGGTACATTGTGGTGGTAATTGTCTTGGCACGACAATCTAAAGCCCCACGGAATACCCCAGGAAAAGCCAGGACGTTATTGATTTGATTGGGGTAGTCACTGCGACCGGTAGCGATGACGGCAACATCCTTACTGATTAATTCTGGCTGGATCTCTGGAATGGGATTGGCCATTGCAAACACAATTGGGTCTTTCGCCATTGAATGTACCATCTCTGGTGTCAAAACTCCTGGGGCGCTGACACCAATAAACACATCTGCCCCTTGCATTGCCCCAGCTAATGTCCCCTGAGCTTTCACGGCAAATTCAAGTTTTTCTTCTGTCAAATCGGTGCGACTGGTAGAGATAATCCCTTTAGAATCGCACATCCAGATTTTTTCTGCCCCAGCTTTACGGAGTAACCGAGCGATCGCCACTCCTGCCGCTCCAGCACCGTTAATCACGATGCGGATTTCCGCCATTGACTTATGTACCAGTTTTAGGGAGTTAAACAATGCTGCCAAGGTGACAATCGCCGTTCCGTGTTGGTCATCATGAAAAACGGGGATATCTAACTCTTCGCGCAATCTCTTTTCAATTTCAAAGCAGCGAGGTGCAGCGATATCTTCTAAATTCACACCCCCAAAAACGGGCGCGATATTCTTAACTGTTTGGATAATCTCATCTGTATCTTGGGTGGCCAGACAAATGGGGAAAGCATCTAGCCCAGCAAATTCCTTGAATAGCATTGCTTTGCCTTCCATGACTGGGAGAGCCGCCTCTGGGCCGAGATTTCCCAATCCCAAAACGGCGCTACCATCAGTAACAATGGCAACAGTGTTTTGCTTGATAGTTAACTTGTAAACCTCCTCTGGATCTTGAGCGATCGCTGTACAAATTCGACCGACTCCGGGCGTGTAAGCCATTGCTAGATCGGAAACACTTTTCAGAGGGATTCTGCTAGTGATGCTGATTTTGCCACCGCGATGCAAGTTAAAGGTGCGATCGTAGACACTGAGTAACTTGATGTCTGGCAATGCTTTTACTGCTTGGACAATGGTTTCAGCGTGTTCGGTACTAGCTGCATCAACGGTAATATCGCGGGTTGATTCTTTGCGGCTTTGCTCGATTAAATCAATTTGACCGAGATTACCGCCAGTGGTTGCGATCGCCTGGGTTATAGAGGCTAACATTCCCACACGATTGGGAATCTGCAAGCGCAATGTCAAACTAAAACTAGAATTAGGAGTTAGGGCTGTCATATTGATTTGGGATTTTAAGTTTTAGATTTTATATTGAATTGAGACAAAAAATAAAATCTGAGATTTGTACTGATTGGAAACACAAAGTATATAGACTCTTGAGATCAGCTCAGTACTTGAGTTTCTTCACTGCTCACAGCTTTGATAGTTGTTTTATTTATACCAGTGCATTTACTAATATAAATGAGCAACAATTTAGTAATTGTATACAAATACAGCAGATATTTTTCTAAATTAAGTTTTACAAAGCTAAACCCTTAACAAAATCTGTGTGTTCTTTTGAATTTAACCCTTGTTGCAGCACTGCTAAAACTTGCGTCATATCCCCTGTAATTAGTGAGGTGACAGCTAACCACAAACCTGGAAATACCTGACTTTTAATTACACCATCTGCATCCGGTACAAGTAGCAAATATTCACCATTTTGCAAACAGAACCAGTCAAGTTTATTCTCTAAAGTCTGCCAGACGATATATTCCTGTACTCCGTTGCGACGGTAGGCGCGTTTTTTGTCGTACAAATCAATAGATGCACTACTAGCTGCTACTTCTGCGACTAATTCCGGTGCGCCTTCTATGTAATCATCTTCACTAATCTGTGCCTGTCCCCTAGATGGTTTATCTATCAACAGCAAAACATCAGGCTGTGGTTCATTATCTAAATCCAAGCGCACGGTAGTATTGTCGCCTAGTTCGACCCCTGGAGTGGAGACTTTGTAATTCCCTAACCAGATAATTAAGTTTCCATGAGGTAAACCATGATTTCTAAAACGCAGGGGTGATGCCACGTAGACTACTCCTTCGATTAATTCTGCTTTTTTATTAGGCATTGCTGTATAACGACGCTCAAATTCGTGGCGGGTTAAGCGATCGCCACTTTCTAAGGGAGGGGTAAAAGCGTTATTATTTAAGCTATGTTCCACAAAAGCCGCCATTTCCTGATTCCTCAAAGGTAAAAGCTACGTTTAGGTAAGTTTTAAGTGGGTATGCAAAAATATTTATGTCATTGCGAGCGTAATGAAATGTAGCGATCGCGAACAGCGTCTCCAAGAGTTGCAATTGCCAAAACCTTGCGTTCGCGAAGCGTGTCCGAAGGACTTATGCTTCATTCCGCTTTGCTCCATTCGCAATGACAAATGTATATTTAATTTTGCATTTACTACTTATGAAGCAGTTGTAGCTTGAATTTAACATGAAAATTCTCATGAAAAAACGCCCCCCATTTCTGGAGGGCGTTTTTTATTTAGCTAGTCTTCAGAATTAACCGTTGATAGCAGGAGCAGTCATTGCTACAGGAGTAACTTCACCAGCAGCTAAGTCTAGGGGGAAGTTGTGAGCGTTCCGCTCGTGCATTACTTCCATACCCAAGTTAGCGCGGTTGATTACGTCTGCCCAGGTGCTGATAACGCGACCTTGGGAGTCAATAATTGATTGGTTAAAGTTGAAACCGTTCAAGTTGAACGCCATCGTGCTGATACCCAAAGCGGTAAACCAGATACCAATGACAGGCCAAGCTGCGAGCAAGAAGTGCAATTGACGGCTGTTTTGAAATGATGCGTATTGGAAAATTAAACGACCGAAGTAGCCGTGTGCCGCAACGATGTTATAGGTTTCTTCTTCTTGACCGAACTTGTAACCGTAGTTTAGTGATTCGGTTTCGGTGGTTTCACGCACCAAGGAAGAAGTTACTAGAGAACCGTGCATCGCAGAGAACAAGCTACCGCCGAATACACCAGCTACACCTAACATGTGGAAGGGGTGCATCAAGATGTTATGTTCTGCTTGGAACACAATCATGAAGTTGAAGGTTCCAGAGATACCCAAAGGCATACCATCAGAGAAAGAACCTTGACCGATTGGGTAGATCAAGAATACTGCACAAGCAGAAGCCAAAGGTGCGCTGTAAGCTACGCAGATCCAAGGACGCATACCTAAGCGGTAAGAAAGTTCCCACTGACGACCCAGGTAGCAAGCGCAACCGATCAAGAAGTGGAAAACTACCAACTGGTAAGGGCCACCGTTGTACAACCACTCATCTAAGGAAGCAGCTTCCCAAATTGGGTAGAAGTGCAAACCAATAGCGTTGGAGGAAGGAACAACTGCACCGGAAATAATGTTATTCCCATAGATTAAAGAACCTGCAACTGGTTCGCGGATACCATCAATGTCTACTGGAGGTGCTGCGATGAATGCGATTACGAAGCAAGCAGTAGCAGCTATTAGGGTTGGGATCATTAAAACACCAAACCAACCGATGTAGATCCGGTTGTCAGTGCTGGTAATCCACTCGCAAAAGCGATCCCATACGTTAGCGTCGGAGCGCCGTTGTAAGGTTGTGGTCATGGTTTTATAAGTGCTGTTTTTTGTTAAAAATGGAACAAGCAGATTTTATTTTTGCCTGTTGAATTAAAGTCTACATGAAATTACTTTGACGCGATCTTTGACTTAATATTCTGTAATAAAATTCTTTAACAAGTTAATCGAAGTGTAAAGTTTTTCTACTATTGCTCATAGTGATAAAAGTAAGGATTAAGGCTTTTTCAGCGATTTTAAGCTATAGCTTTCAATGACGCGATCGCCTAGTTTATTGTCTTTACATTCCTTTACAAATAACCCCAACTAATTTGTAACAAAATAATAAGTTGTACATTGTCTTATGTTGCTGTTGATTGTTTGTAGAAACTTAAAAATCAAAGTAGATGTAGGGCAAACTGCCTTCAGGAGCTAATAACCAAACAGCGTAGAAACATAGAGGTACAAAGACAAGCTTAATGGGCCAGTTAAACTCTAACTTCAGCATTCGGTTGAAGGCATAGACTACAGCCATAAGAGCAGCTAAAGTTAGAAGTATCCAAGTGAGTTGGTATTGGCTGATATTTAAGGCATCCACATAGACCTTTTGAGCAAACTGAGCATCAGCCGGATAACCCCAAAGGTGTCGAATTACCAAAGAAGAGTCTTCGAGATTAGGTAGACGGAACCAAATCCAAGAGGTAAAAACCATCAGTTGGGTTAAGAACCAAGCAACGAAGATCCCTAGAGGATTTTGCCAGAAATGTTCTAGTTTTTCAAAGCGATCGCTCATGGCATCTGTAAGTCGATGAACCACCAAGGCTAACCCGTGGAATATGCCCCAAACTACATAACCCAAAGCAGCGCCGTGCCAGATACCAGCGATTAGCATTACAGTAAATAAATTCCAGCAGGTACGGACTAAACCCTGACGCGAACCACCTAAAGGAAAGTAGACATAGTTACGTAGCCAATCTCCTAGAGTGATATGCCAGCGCCGCCAGAATTCTCCAATACTGGCGCTAAAGTAGGGAAAGTCAAAATTTTCAGGTAAAACTAAGCCGAAAAGCAAAGCACTGCCACGGGCAATATCTACATAACCGTTGAAATCTAGATATAACTGCAAGCCGTAGGCGAATGTCGCTAACCAGAGATCGGTACTACCCGCCCGTTGTAAGTTACCAAAACATAAATCGACAAAAATTCCCAGATGGTCTGCAAAAATACCTTTCTTGACTGCGCCTCTAGCAATTAACCATAGCGCCTGTGCTACTCTATCGGCACTGGGAAATTCTAGCGTATTGAATTGATTTGCTAAGTTGTGGTAGCGCGTAATTGGGCCGGAAATCAGTTTTGCAAAGAATAATTTGTAGGTGGCAAATTTGAGAAACTGATCGCTAGCAGGCGCACCGCGATAGACATCTATTAAATAAGCAATGCATTCAAAGGTAAAAAATGAAATACCCAAAGGTGCAATCAATTTAAAAGAGCTATCTGGTGAGTTTGTTTGGATATTGAAAACAAACTTAAATAAAGGGGTGAAATACTTAAAAGCTAATAATAGTAAAACATTGAGAGTTATACCTAGCCACAAAACTTTTAGACGACGACGATTCCAATCACCTTGAGCAAATTGCCATTCTTCATTAGAGATTTGCCAGTCAAGAGAATGTTTACCTGGTGATGTATTTTTACCAATTTCCAGCCCTACACGAAAATTAATAAATGTCAATGCTAATAGCAATGGTATGTACTGGATATGCAAAGATGAATAGAAAACTAAACTAGCAATTAGCAGCGTCCACAATCGTAATTTTTCTTGTGCTAAAGACCAGTAAATCCCTAAAACACTCAGCAAGAATAGCCCATAGAAAATTGATATAAAGTTCATTTTTTAGTCATTTGTTATTTGTTATTTGTTATTGGGCATGGGGCATTGGCCAAAGAAGGGCATAGGCTATTGGACAGAATTAAAATTACCTCTTTTCTCTTATTTCCTTCATCTTCCCCTGCTCTCCTGCTCCCCTGCCTTCCTATCCTTACTTCACTGGCCAAGGAATCATGGGATCGTTAGCCAGCTTTTTGGAGACTTCGTATGCTCCAAAGCGGTTGAGGTGGCTGGGATCGGAAAAGTAGTCATTGGCTTTTGGCCACCTTTGGCTCAAATCTCGATAGATAAAGTTGGGATTAGTCGCTTGACGCAACATATATTGCTGAAATTCTTGCTCATATCCTCTACGCACTGGATCTAAATAATCTGCTGTGAGAGGCATGTTGACAAACACTAAGGAAATTTTTTGAGACTGGGTAAACTGAAGCACTTCTTGGAAAGCAGTATCTTGCTGTCCTTCTATTTGAAAAGATTTATAGTCGTTGTCGTAATTTCCGGGAACTCTAGAATGTTTTTGATAGTATCTAGCAGGATTGAAGCGGATTGACAAAGGTAGAAAGCCATCAAAATCAACTGCTTGCTGGGAAATACTTTCATCTGAAGTACCGTCTGTTAGCTGTTTTTGTGATGCAACTGGCTGATTGCCGCCAAGTGTTAGCAGTTGTTTTTGGAGTAAACTTTTAATTTGGTCGCGGTTTTGATAGCTAGCAGAAAGAGATGCCAGAGCTTGATTTAATGAATCATTGACAGCTTGATAGGTGCTAACTTCCTGTTTTTGTTCTTTTACCTTCTGTTCTTCCGAATTTTCCTGATTTTTGGGTGAATCACTGTTATTCGCAGTTTCTGGTGCTTTTTGGAATGCTTGTTTATAACCAGCTGATGCAGCAATGGATTTAAAGGTAATATCCTCGCGTCCACCGTTGAAAGCACGGGAGCCATCTGCCCAAACAATTATTTTAGGCAGTTCTGATGGTTCTAGTACGTGGCGAAGCAAAAAGTCTACAACTTGTGCAGTAGCACCGTTGATGCCAAAGTTAAATACGTCAATATTTGGATAACCTTGAGTCGCTAAAGCTTTAGAAAGTTCTCCTGGATCTACTCCTCTGAGGGCGCGGGAGGAACCAATAACCAATACATCTGGCGGTGTACCATTTATAGCCAAACGCTGTTTATACAGTGCTAGTTGCTCATCTAACTGCCTGACATTGAAACTTGGCATCTGCGATCGCGCTGCTAAAAGAATAGCTGTTGCGGTTGCTTTTTCTTTCAGTGGTGCGGCTGCCAAATTCTGTGTCGGGGTATCATCCCTTTGGGTAAATTCCGAAGCATTAAATACAGAACTCTGATTTGGAGGAGATTTTGTTTTAGAAGTGCTGCTAAAAAATTTCGTTTTCTCGCTCTGAGTTTTCCCAGATGTCAAAGATACCTTTTGCCCAGATGATGAAGGTAAGGCACTGGCCACTTTTGACGAACTCGGCGTAGTCTGTGCAATAATTCGACCCAATACCCAATCAGTTTGCAGGGTGAGTAATAATCCTAATGTCCCCCAAACTAGAGCAATCTTAAGTCCTTGATTGTCAGGGCTTTGTTCTGCTGGCTGGTCGCTTTCAGTAAATAACTGGCTTTTTAACAGGAATCTTTTCGCGGTTGCACTTGCAGTTGCTATCCAATCTCGCGCTACTTCTGTTACAAAACTTTGAACTTCTTCTGTTGTTAAGTCGGGGCGCAAAATTGGCTCACTAGTCTCAGAGGTT
Source organism: Nostoc sp. KVJ3 (assembly GCF_026127265.1). Classification (GTDB taxonomy): domain Bacteria; phylum Cyanobacteriota; class Cyanobacteriia; order Cyanobacteriales; family Nostocaceae; genus Nostoc. The sequence goes on along the minus strand of NZ_WWFG01000002.1, from coordinate 2,078,888 downwards.
ACTAAATCATTAACGTATTTAGAAGTAGCAGCGAATTCTGGGGTTGCTTCTGGTACTAAACGTTGGCGATGTTCAAGATCGACACCATAGTGCCAAAAAGGTTCTTTATTCCCAGCCCGGCGACCGTAGACACGTATTCCCATAATACCGGGAATCTTCAACAGGCGGATAAACTGCGTAATTTTACTTGCTACTTGTTGACGCGCTGGACAAACAGGCGCATCACATAAGATATGTAGTAAATCATTTTTGTTTAGCAAAAGGACACGAATTCCCCCTGTCAATAAACGCCAATCCAGGTCAGGATTGAGTAAACGCTCTAATAAAAATACGATCGCTGATTGATCGCCAGTACTTGCCAAATCTAGGGGTGATGTGGCGAAGACGGGATGGGTTGTGGCGGGTAAAGCTAGCCAATCAATCCAAGTGGGTTGCTTGTCACCTGCTTTTTGCCCGTAGATGGTGGCGGCGAGAATGCCTTGGGGGGCGATCGCTTCTAGCTGGGGGGCAATCGCCTCTAAGCACACTACCTTGTCAGGGATTGGGGCATTTCCTAAAGGATCGAAAGCTGGGATACAAAAGATATGTAGGGTTGATTCTTTTAGCGAAACTTGGACAGCAACTTTTAACCCTGATAGTACCTCAGTTAATAATCGAGCGATCGCTTGGACATCTCCCCAACGCGCCCATTCTTTCAGCATTACCTCTGGCGGTGTCAAATCCACCCGTAGCAGCCAATCAGGGGCAGTTTCGCCCTTCACTTGGGAAACAATTATGGCATCTTGATAGCCCGAAAGCTTGAGATAACGCAATTTCTGTGCTATTGGTTCCGCAAGCAAGGATGCATCGGGGCTATAGCTGGACTGGCAAAATATCCACAGGCGATTTTCTTCTGGCTGAGAGTTCTTTGATTTATATGGCTTAATCTTAGCTAGTACCGATACACCTAACGTACTCAGAGTTTCGCTGAGATATCTAGCGATCGCCTCTGGGTTGCCTTGGCGTGCCAAACTTTCGTTAGAGACAATCAGCGCCCCACCCGATTGTTTTGATTTTTCCGAGTCTGCTAGCAAGGCTTGCTCTACTTGCTCCAGATGCTTATCTATTTGATTTAAGTAAACCCGATGGCACCATTTGGGGCGCTGTTCCCCTTTTCTTCGGCCATAGACAAATACTTGATATATTGAGGTTTGTTCGCTGCTTGTAAGGACATCTAAGTTTGTTTGCTGTAGTGCTTGCAGCAAGTCAGACAAAGTACGCCAACGCTGCGGACATTCTGTACCTTCACAAAGAATATGAAGATCGTTTCCCCGTAACCGGACTTTCACCCCGAAAGTGTTGATCCCTGTGGCTTGGCTTACCCATTGCACTAAGGATTGCTGGCGATCTGGTAATACTGTTTTCATGGGCAGTTAACTTTACAAGAAGCGATTGTTAGGGGATAGTGCTTGCACTTGTAAACTAGAACCATCTGTTTATCACACTCTGACGTTTTTTTTTAACAATTTTGTTACCTTCGAAGCTCACAAAATCGGCCAAGATAGTCTTGTACAGGTTGCAAGTCTGACTAAGATTGAGTTTTGCGTTTATTTTACTAATAGGGAGTCAGAATTCAGAAGTCAGAAGTCAGAATAATTCTATATGACTAGCTGATGATTGTCCTTTAATGCCGGACTCGCGTCTACCGCCTCTGATGGACAAAATAGACAACAAGTTTATCTCATTTAAACTTCATCCCTCGATCGTTGGAGTTTTCTTAACTCCTGTACAGACGCGATTCATCGCCTCTCTACTCATATTCCCATAACCAAAAATTAGCAATGCCTCCTGCCAACCAACAACCCCCAACTAACCCGCCAGCCAATCCCGATTTATTTACCATTCCCCAATCATTCCTTTTACAAATAGGTACAGCGTCTATATTACTGCTGCTGATTACCGGAAAAACCACCGTCAGGGCACTAGAAACCATAGGGGAAGCCAGTGAAGAATTATTTCGCGGCGATCGCCTACCCATTCTCGACTTCCCAGAGGAGCGCGAAACTAATCAAACTTAGAAAATATACACCAAATAATTATTTGCTCAGGAATAACCCGATGAGCATTCAGTAGAAAACCTAGAAGCGTAAACAGTAATTAGCTTTACAAGATAGAGAATATGGGTTCCCTTTTATACTCTTCGTCTCAAACTGCGGATATATACCCGGTGTCGGAATTATTTTTGCGTCATCGTCTCCAGGTAGTGGAAGAATTGTGGGAGTCAGTTCTCCGGCAAGAATGCGGTCAAAACATGGTAGAGTTGTTGCGGCAGTTGCGCGATTTGTGTTCGCCAGAAGGACAGGCAACAAATGACCAAGCATCGTCTGCCGTCAAATTAATTGAACAACTAAATATTAACGAAGCAATCCGCGCCGCTCGTGCTTTCGCTCTGTATTTTCAGCTGATTAACATCATTGAGCAGGAATACGAGCAACGGCAGCAACTGAGTCGCTATGAGGCAGAAACAGAAGCTACAGATGCAGAAAGAGCATCTAATGTCAACTATTCTTCCAATCAAAGAGAAAATGACGCACCTGTTAGCAACGGACTAGCAGCAGAATTGCTGACAAAGAATTATCTAGAAAAAGCGCAAGTTAAACCAAAAGGGACTTTTGCGGCTTTGTTTCCTTATTTATTCAAACTGAATGTACCACCCCAGCAAATTCAGCGTCTAATTGCTCATCTGGATGTGCGCTTAGTTTTCACAGCGCACCCGACGGAAATTGTTCGTCATACCATCCGCGATAAGCAGCGACAAGTGGTGCAACTTTTGCAAAAACTGGATGCCTTGGAAAACCATTCTGGTGCTGCATCTGGGGGATATGCTTGGGAAGCAGCAGATGTCCGCGAACAATTGCTCGAAGAAATTCGCCTCTGGTGGCGCACGGACGAACTTCATCAGTTCAAACCCACTGTGTTAGATGAAGTAGATTATGCCCTGCACTACTTCCAGGAAGTTTTATTTGATGGTATTCCTCAACTTTATAAACGTTTTAAACACACCTTATCTAATACCTTTCCTTGGCTAGAACCACCGAGTAAAAACTTTTGCTCTTTCGGTTCCTGGGTAGGTTCAGACAGAGATGGAAACCCATCAGTCACACCAGAAGTCACCTGGCAAACAGCTTGCTATCAGCGCAAAATGGTGCTAGGAAAATATATTCAGTCAGTAAAAAATCTGATTGAATTGTTGAGTGTGTCGATGCACTGGAGTGATGTCTTACCAGATTTACTAGAATCTCTAGAGTTAGATCAGTCCCAGTTGAGTGAGGTATACGACGCACTGGCGCTGCGTTATCGACAAGAACCCTATCGGTTGAAACTGGCTTATGTGTTGAGACGACTAGAAAATACTCGCGATCGCAATCTGGCTTTGTACAATCGGGAAACGCCAAAAAATCAAGATAGCCCCCTATATCGTTCGGGAGACGATTTTTTAGCAGAACTGCGGATGATTCAGCGCAACTTGACAGAAACGGGTTTAAGCTGTCGAGATTTAGAAAATCTCATCTGTCAAGTAGAAATTTTTGGCTTTAACTTGACACAGCTAGATATTCGCCAAGAATCATCCCGCCACGCCGATGCGCTGAATGAAATACTGGAATACCTGCAAATATTACCTCAATCTTACAACGAACTATCTGAGGAGCAAAAAGTTGCTTGGCTGACAGGAGAACTGCAAACTAGGCGGCCGTTAATTCCGGCAGAATTGCCATTTTCGGAAAAAACCAACGATGTCATTGAAACCTTTCGCGTGGTGCGATCGCTGCAACAAGAATTTGGTCTCAACATCTGCCAAACTTACATTATTAGTATGTGCCGCGATGTCAGCGATGTGCTAGAAGTATTGCTTTTAGCCAAAGAAGCCAGACTTTTTGACCCCGCCATAGCTGTGGGAACCATTCAAGTTATCCCTCTATTTGAGACAGTAGAAGACTTACAACGCTCCCGAAGCGTGATGCGAAAACTGTTTGAACTCCCGTTATATCGCGCTTTATTAGCCGGCGGCTACGAACAGACAAAAGCAGAGAGTATTGTGGATGAAAACTTGTCCTCCCCTGCCTCCCCTGCCCCCCTGCCCCATCCTCCCCCCTCACCCCTAACTTACAAGAAGTGATGTTGGGGTATTCTGACAGCAATAAAGACTCTGGTTTTTTAAGCAGCAACTGGGAAATTCATAAAGCTCAAAAATCACTGCAACAAATCGCAGAAAACTACGATCTAAATTTGCGGATTTTCCACGGACGCGGCGGTTCTGTAGGGCGGGGTGGTGGCCCTGCTTACGAGGCGATTTTAGCTCAACCTGGTCATAGTATTAATGGGCGAATCAAGATTACCGAACAAGGAGAAGTTTTAGCTTCCAAATATTCCTTGTTGGACTTGGCTTTGTACCATATGGAAACCATCACCACAGCTGTGATTCAAGCTAGCCTGTTGCGGACAGGGTTTGATGATATTGAGCCGTGGAATGAAATTATGGAAGAATTAGCAGCGCGATCGCGTCAACATTATCGGGCTTTAATCTACGAACAGCCTGATTTTGTTGACTTCTTTCATGAAATAACCCCCATTGAAGAAATTAGCCAGCTACAAATTAGTTCTCGTCCAGCCCGCCGTCCATCTGGGAAGAAAGATTTAAGCAGTCTGCGAGCTATTCCTTGGGTATTTAGCTGGACACAAACCCGCTTTTTACTTCCTTCCTGGTATGGGGTTGGCACAGCTGTACAAGAATTCTTGAACGAAGAACCAGAAGAACACTTGAAATTGCTGCGCTACTTTTACGTGAAGTGGCCATTTTTCAAGATGGTGATTTCTAAAGCCGAGATGACTTTGGCAAAAGTAGATATGCAAATGGCACATCACTACGTTCAGGAATTGTCAAAACCAGAAGATCGACTTCGTTTTGCCAAAGTTTTTGACCAAATTGCCAGCGAGTTCTATCTCACAAGAGATTTGGTGTTAAAAATTACCGATCACAATCGATTGTTAGATGGCGATCCTGTCTTGCAACGATCTGTGCAGTTACGCAATGGCACAATTGTCCCCTTGGGATTTATCCAAGTTTCCCTGCTCAAACGCCTACGACAGTCTATGAATAGTAATGCGACTTCTGGAGTCATTCATTCTCGTTACAGCAAAGGCGAGTTACTACGAGGAGCATTGTTAACTATTAATGGGATTGCAGCTGGGATGAGAAATACGGGTTGATTGGGAATGGGGAGTGAGGCAGGGGAGGCAGGGGGAGCAGGGGGGCAGGGGAGGCAGGGGAGGCAGGAGGAGCAGGGGGGCAGGGGAGGCAGGGGAGGCAGGAGGAGCCAGGGGAGGCAGGGGAGGTAGGGGGAGCAGGGGGAGAATTCGTAACTCTTCACTCTGCACTCAGCACTCGGAACTGTTTTGCCCAATGCTCAATGCCTAATACAAATGATCAAAAACAGGATTTTTATTTGCACTTTTTTGGCGCTATCATCAGGTTTTTTTGGTGCTTACACCAGTGGGCAAATCACCCTAATGCTGCATAGCCAAAAGTGTCAAAATCAACCTTGGGGTTTACAAGAGATGTGCAACGCTTGGATGACACCAGGAGCAGTATGGCAAGGTAGCACAACCGGACTATGGACAGGAACAATCTTAGGGGCGTTTGTTGGTGGTTTGGTGACGCGACAAACTCGTAATTAGCCTTGGCAATGGAATTCGCTGCTAGACAAACGAATGCGAACAGCGTCTCGTAGAGAAGCCCACCTCCGTGGGCTAAGAGCAAATTAAGGTTTTTTAACCCACCTCTATGGGTTTTGCCTTGTTTAGATGCGGTTTTGAACCGCTCTTTTAACTGGTAAAATCTACCCATAGCGAAAAAGAGCAAAATCACCATGCCTACTGAAACTAACCCAGGGAATCAAACTACCACGGGTGCTGATGCTATTGATGAAGCGATCGCACAGGGAATTGATTTTGATGGTTCTCCCATTCCAACTGCCAAATTAGAACTTTATGGTAAAGTTATGGCGCTAGAAGGCAATAGACAGCGCAGTGGGGTATCAAATACTATGCGATCGCGCATTGTGCGAATTGGTGCAAAACATATTCCCCAAGGAGAACTTGACCAATTACTTGTAGATGCTGGTTTCGCACCCCTCAAAGAAAAAGAAATTGCCTTTTTTTATAGCGGAAAATAACTATAGCAGCACAACACAGTCAGGGCTAAGATAATTCGCGGCTACACAAACAAGTAAAGTAGCCGCGAAATCTCTGTAAAGAAACGAACCATTAACCCATCCATAACCTATATGTCATTGGCAATCCGGTAATCTAATTTCCTAACTTCAATGGTGTGGGTAAGGGCAAGAGCTAATTGTCCAAAATGCGCTCACCAGCCCAAAGAATAATCAAGGATATAGATTGTGACAAAGGTTAAATACTCAGTGTTTCAACATATCATCACTGCGCGTTTACTGCGTAAAATATGTTTACTGGCGCTGACTGTGCCGTTGCTGGCAAGTTCTACAATCGGTTTGGCAACTGCCAACGAGAAGGAGTCCGAGTACGAAGGTGAGAACGAGACATACGCCATCGGACTTTGGGGCGATCTCCCCTACTCGGATATTCAGGCAACAACGGGAGTCCCAAACCTCATCGCTGATATGAACGCGCAAAACCTGGCTTTCACTGTCCACGACGGCGACCTGAAGGCGGGTAATTCTATACCCGGCTCGGTTACGCCGACTAAGTGCAGTAATGAACTCTACACCCAGGCACTCGGCTACTTTAACTCCCTGAAAGCACCAGCAGCCTTTACCCCAGGCGATAACGATTGGACTGATTGCGATCGCCCCTCAAATGGTGGATTCAACTCACGCGATCGCCTCGACTACGAGCGTCAGGTATTCTTCAGCACAAAGTTTTCCCTTGGGCAGCGTCGGCTAGTACAGGAGGTGCAAACAACACCACTGTGTCTTGGTGCAAACGGTGCAGTACCCTGTGTTGAAAACCGCCGCTGGACGGTTGGTCGTGTTACTTATGCGACACTCAATATTCAGGGTTCGTGCAACAACCTATGCGACACTGCGCCCGATCCAGATGAGTATGCAGCGCGAAACACGGCTGATATTGCATGGATGAAAGAGACTTTTCAAGCGGCAAAGACACGCAACTCGGTGGCAGTTATGTTTATCTCCCAGGGCGATCCGGGGTGGGATCTAACCGATGGAACCAGAGCGCCTTTGCGCGATCCGAAGACACTCGCGGAAACTGATGGACAGCCTGATGGCTTCAAGGACTTTTTATTAGCGTTCCGCCAAGAGGCGATCGCTTTCCGTAAACCGATTGCCTATGTATACGGTGACTCACATTACTACCGCGTTGACAAGCCATTTCTGGATGCTCAAGGCAGACGCATCGAGAACTTCACTCGTGTCGAGACATTTGGCGACAATGCGGCGAATGGCACTAACGATGTAAATTGGGTCAAAGTGACCGTAAATCCTCGTAGCCGAGAAGTATTTTCCTATCAGCCACAGATTGTTCCTGGCAATCGAGTAGCAGTTCCGTCTCCGTAATCTACACAGTTTCTAATTGTTGGGAACTACAAACATAAAAGCTCAAAACTGCAATTTTGAGTTTTTACGGGATAGCCCAAACCTTGATTTTTCGATAGGGGCAATTCATGATTTGCCCCTACCGCATATAGTTTTGCGTAAGTTCTATCTTTACCTCACACATTCCAAATTGCCATCCATATTTTGACTTCTTAAATATTTTCCTCATCGCGTCAAAAAGTGTATCTTCAGCATGATATTGTCAACTTTCTCTTGCGCTTGAATTAGCACACAGCTATATGTACTTAAGAAATAGCTGACACACAAGGAGAACACATGTCAGGAACTACGCCAAATTCCGAAATGCTATATCGAGTTCTCGGCAGTACAGGAGAGAAAGTTTCTGCAATTGGATTAGGTGGTTGGCACATCGGCTTGAAAAATGTTGATGAACAACTGGGTATCCGCATTGTGAGAACAGCGATCGATCGCGGCATCACCTTTATGGATAACAGTTGGGATTACAACGGGGGAGTCAGCGAAATTCGGATGGGAAAAGCGCTGCGCGATCGTTATCGCGATCAAGTTTTCCTGATGACGAAAATCGACGGGCGCTCTAAAAAAGAAGCAGCAAAACAGCTAGATGAATCACTTCAACGTCTGCAAGTGGATTGTATCGATCTGGTTCAGCACCACGAAATTATTCGGTACGAAGATCCCCATCGAGTTTTTGATGAAGAAGGGGCAAATGCTGCCTTAATTGAAGCACGGGAAGCCGGAAAAATCAGATACATTGGTTTCACTGGGCACAAAGATCCCCATGTTCACCTGCATATGCTGGAAATTGCCGCCGCTCAAGGGTTTAAATTTGATACGGCTCAGATGCCGCTCAATGTTATGGATGCTCATTACCGAAGCTTTGCAAAGCTGGTTGTGCCAGAACTGGTAAAGCAAAACATTGGTGTTCTGGGAATGAAAAGTATGGCAAACGGTATTCTTTTAAAGTCAAATACTGTAACGCCGATTGAGTGTTTACACTATGCTTTAAATCTGCCAACATCGGTTGTGATTACCGGAATTGACAGCATGGAGATTTTAGAGCAAGCCTTTGAAGCAGTACGGACATTTCAGCCAATGAATGACGAGCAAGTGCGATCGCTCTTAGCAAAAACAGCAAAAGCAGCATCACGCGGACAGTTTGAGCCTTTCAAAACCTCATCAATTTTCGACAGCACCGCCCAAAATCCAGATTGGCTAGGAGAGGAGCCAAAGCGCATCCAGCAATTGATGCCAGCGTGATGCTTTCTTAGTGTTGTCTCTAAAGAAGTTCACAAAATTATACAACACTAAAACATCTTGCCATTTAATAATTGCATTGTCACGCTATTTAATGCAACTTCTGACAATGCCATTGTTTTAACTGACAATGCCATTGTTTCAACTGACAATCCCATTGTTTTAACTGACAATGCCATTGTTTTGACTGACAATGCCATTGTTTCAACTGACAATGCCATTGCGTAAACCTGCAAAAATAAACTCACGCTTTTTTTAACTTTGTTTTAAGTAGTTGGACAAAAATATTTACATTCATTGTGAACGCTTCATTCGCAATGACATTGTGTAATTCATTCTGTCTAAGTACTTAGGGATTTCCAAGAAATAAATTATCCAAAGAAACGAACCACAGAGGCGCAGAGAACACAGAGAGAGGAAAAATACAGAGGTTTTTGCGTCAGTTTTGGGATATTTTTTTCTTTGGAAGTCCCTTATCTAAAATCTGTCCATCTTCAGGGCGTACATCTGTGCAACTGTTAGTTATATTGTTTTAATGGGCACAATAATAATGTCACTTATACCAGTATATATATGCCTGTTCAGGATAAAACACGCCGTTTACCCTCTCAATCAATTAGTCAAGATATAACGTCATTGCACGGTTTGCAAACCATCAGTACATACAATACAACCCGTGCTGATGCGTCTTTAGCAAATTTACAACAAGCTTATCAGGCTATGTTGGTGCAGCAACAAGCCGAAACCGAGAAACTAACTTTATACCGTGCTGCTGCTGATGCTGCGCGATTAGCAGAATGGGAATTTCATAATGCTGTGTTAGCCATGAAAGAAGTTGTGCGCGGACAATATGGATCGGATAGCAATCAAGCTCAAGCAGTTGGACTGAAGAAAAAATCAGAACGCAAGCGTCCCAACCGGAAAAAGTCAGTTGAGATCGCAAGTTAATTAACTGAACAGCGATCGCTAACTTTTCCCCAAGTGCGATCGCCCATATCTAAAATCCCGTAACCTGTTTAATTACCAGTAAAAAATCTTGACTCAAATTTCAATCTATCAAAATAGTGAACTTGTTTCATGACTAATGACGCAACAACTTCTATCTATAGATCGATATGGCAAATAAACTAAATGAAGTAGAAATAGTATACTAAATCACATGAGATTGTATTCTATGAAATCGAATTATTTTACAAAACAGCTTTCCACGGTAAAACGCTGGATGGCCACAACACTGTTTTGTATGTTAGCGATCGCTTTCGTTTGGCAAGGTGCATTTTTCTCGAACACCTCAGCAATGGCTGAACCTGCTGCAACCTTGATTGCATCAAAAGACATAGGCGACAAAGTTCAAGATAAAACCAGTGAAGATGCTGGACGAGCCAAGAATTTTATCCAAGGTACAGCAGATAAAGTTAAGCAAGCTGCCAAGGACAACGCCGGCAAAGTTGACCAAGCAACAGACAGTGGTAGTTTTGCTGAACGCAAAGCCAAGAGAGATGCCGCTAAAATTCAGAAAAGAGCAAATGAAGATTCTGCTCGCACACAGAAAGCAGTAGACAACACAAAGAACGCTGTCGAACGCACTGTTGATAACATCAAGGATGCTTTTGGTAAATAGAGAATAAATTATAGTAATTCTCAATCATCCATGAGAGATTAGATCCCCGACTTCTTTGAGAAGTTGGGGATCTTGTTCTTTACGAAGATTATCGTACCGACATTAACTGCGATCGCAGATAAAACTAGCTTCTTTTACTGAACATAAGAAAAAATGGAAACGAGATATTTCAATACGGTTCGGTTAAGGTTATTTGATGAAAAAATAGATTCCCAAGACGCGATAAATCGCCGTCAGGACGAAGCACTGATTATTCTAAAGACGGCGATTTATCGCGTCTCTTGCCTTAACCGAACAGTATTGCGAGATATTTATATTTAACTTGCTTTTGCGATCGCTTCAAAAGGCAAAAGTGACTTATCGGTTTCAGGAAATTCCGCAGAATGCTTTTGAAAGCTTGATTTTCTATACAAATTGCGGAGTACATTTAAGTGGCATTACTTATTGACAAATGTGCTACGAGTTTATGCGATCGCAACCTGATTTTGACGAATTGTTAATGATTTAGAGATTTTTTACCATTATTAATTACGAAGTTATACTTTCCACTACAACTTAGTAACAATGTAAGAGTGTGATTATGTGGACAACCCGACCGTGGGAAAATCAAAATACCGAAACTGGAAGTTAGAAAGGAAAACACTATAATATGCATCTGAGCGAAATCACCCATCCTAATCAGTTGCACGGTTTATCTGTTCGCCAACTGCAACAGATTGCCCGTCAGATTCGAGATAAGCATCTGCAAACCGTAGCAGTTAATGGTGGACACTTGGGGCCAGGATTGGGTGTTGTAGAATTAACGCTAGGACTTTACCAGACGCTAGACTTAGATCGGGATAAAGTGATTTGGGATGTAGGACACCAAGCTTATCCCCACAAACTCCTTACAGGGCGCTACGATCGCTTCCACACCCTCAGACAAAAGGACGGAGTTGCAGGTTATCTCAAACTTTGTGAAAACAAGTTCGATCACTTTGGGGCTGGACATGCTTCTACAAGTATTTCCGCAGCATTGGGTATGGCTTTAGCGCGAGACTTGAAAGGCGAAAAATTTAAAGCTGTCGCTGTGATTGGCGATGGGGCGCTGACTGGCGGTATGGCTTTAGAAGCTATCAACCACGCAGGACACATGCCGAAAACCAACCTGTTGGTTGTTCTCAACGACAACGATATGTCTATATCTCGCAACGTCGGCGCAATTCCCCGCTATCTCAACAAAATGCGCCTCAGCCAACCGGTGCAATTTATCAAAGATAATCTTGAGGAACAATTTAAGCAAATTCCCTTCGTGGGTGAATCCCTGTCTCCCGAACTCGGACGCATCAAAGAAGGCATGAAACGCTTGGCTGTTCCCAAGGTAGGGGCAGTTTTTGAAGAATTGGGCTTTACTTACATCGGGCCAGTAGATGGGCATAACCTTGAAGAATTGATTGCTACCTTCCAACAAGCACATCAAATACAAGGCCCAGTTTTGGTACACGTAGCCACCATCAAGGGTAAAGGCTATGAAATTGCTGAATTAGATCAAGTTGGCTACCACGCCCAAAGCCCTTTCAACGTCGCAACCGGCAAAGCCATCCCTTCCAGTAAACCCAAACCCCCAGCTTATGCCAAAGTCTTTTCTCACACTCTGGTGAAACTCGCCGAACAAAACCCCAAAATCGTTGGAATTACCGCGGCGATGGCAACAGGAACAGGTTTAGATAAACTTCAAGCCAAACTGCCCAATCAATATATTGATGTCGGCATTGCTGAACAACACGCAATTACCCTAGCAGCAGGACTTGCAACTCAAGGGATGCGCCCCGTAGCCGCCATTTATTCTACCTTCCTGCAACGCGCTTATGACCAGATAATTCACGATGTCTGCATCCAAAACTTACCAGTATTCTTTTGCTTAGATCGGGCGGGAATTGTGGGATCTGATGGCCCCACTCATCAAGGTATGTATGACATCGCTTATCTGCGTTGCATTCCCAATATAGTAATAATGGCTCCCAAAGACGAAGCCGAATTGCAAAGCATGGTAGTAACTGGCATTAACCATACCAGTGGCCCCATCGCTATGCGTTACCCTCGTGGCAATGGCTACGGCGTTCCCCTGATGGAAGAAGGTTGGGAACCGTTGGAAATCGGCAAAGGTGAAATTCTCCGTACTGGCGATGATGTGTTAATCGTCGCTTATGGCACAATGGTCTATCCAGGAATGCAAGCTGCGGAAATTCTCAGCGAACACGGCATTGAAGCAACTGTAATTAATGCCCGTTTCGTTAAGCCTTTGGATACCGAGTTGATTTTGCCTTTAGCTAAGAAAATCGGCCGCGTCGTCACCTTAGAAGAAGGTTGTGTGATGGGTGGCTTTGGTAGTGCGATCGCAGAAGCCTTAATGGATGCAGATATTCTCGTTCCTATCAAGCGATTTGGTGTCCCAGATGTATTAGTAGATCATGCTGAACCCAATGAATCGAAGACAGAATTAGGTTTGACTAGCGATCAAATAGCAGAGAGAGTTTTATCAGCTTTCTTTAAGCAACAAGTATCTGCTGTTGTCTAGTTAATTTTAAGTCACAATAGTTTCATGGAAATAACCCCAGCCCTTGGGGTTATTTTCATAAACAGGACTTACCCAAACAATAGCCAAAAAGAAAGATTTTCACGTAGGGGCAATTCATGTAGACGCAAGGCGGCTACTCTATAAGTTCTCCAACGAAGTACCCACAGAGTATTACCCCTACAGCATTTAGTTTTGCGTTTAACATACACAACTTTAGAGGTTTTTTGCTATGCCTAAAGATGTATTTGATTTACCTGCACCCTCAGCTAACTCTATTGTTGGACATCTATTTGAACTTGGACAAGACCCATTAGGATTTCTGACCCGTTGTCGTGACTATGGTGATATTGTTCCCTTACAGTTAGGGTTAACATCTAGTTGTTTATTAACTAATCCTGAATATATAGAAGAAGTTCTCAAAAACCGCAACGATTTTATTAAAAGCCGAGGCTTACGCGCCTTAAAAAGCTTATTAGGAGAAGGCTTATTAAGCGCAGAAGGAGAATCTTGGTTTTGGCAACGTCGCCTTGCTCAACCAGTATTTCACCAAAAACGCATTAATGTATATAGTGAAATAATGGTTGAGTACACCAACCGAATGGTTCAAACTTGGCACGATGGTGAAACTCATGACATTCACGAAGATATGATGCGCCTGACACTTTTAATAGTTATGAAGTGCATATTTAGCGCTGATGTGGATGCAGGAGAAGCAAAAGTTGTTGCCAATGCTCTAGATGTAGCAATGCAGTGGTTTGAAAGTAAGCGGCGACAGAATTTTTTGGTGTGGGAGTGGTTTCCCAGACCTGAAAATATCCGCTATCGTGATGCGATTGCCGAAATGAATGAAGCTATTTATAAACTGATTCAAGAGCGTCGCAATAGTGGGGAAAAAACCAATGATTTGTTGACAATGTTAATGGAAGCGAAAGACGAAGAAACTCTTCAGCAAATGGATGATAAATTGCTGCGGGATGAAGTCGCTACCTTAATGTTGGCAGGACATGAAACAACTGCAAATACTTTATCTTGGACGTGGATGCTCTTGGCACAAAATCCCGAAGTGCGTGAAAAATTAGAATCAGAGCTAAATCAAGTCTTGCAAGGAAAGTTACCAACCCTCGAAGACCTTGGGAAGTTAGTTTATACACAGCAAATTATCAAAGAATCAATGCGCTTATATCCTCCAGTCCCTCTGATGGGGAGGGAAGCAGCGGTAGATACCCAAATTGGTGATTATGAAATTCCCCAGGGTATGGCAATCATGATTAGCCAATGGGTAATGCACCGTCATCCAAAATATTTTAATAATCCTGAAGTTTTTCAGCCAGAAAGATGGACACAAGAGTTTGAAAAGCAACTTCCTAAAGGAGTATATATTCCTTTTGGAGATGGGCCAAGGATTTGTATTGGTAAAGGTTTTGCTCAAATGGAAGCAGCTTTGTTATTAGCGACTATTGCTCAACGGTTCCAAATAGATTTAGTGCCAGGATACCCAATTGTGCCCCAGCCTTCAATTACCTTACGTCCAGTAAACGGGCTGAAGGTACAAATCAAGCAGATGCCGATCAAAACGCAAGTCCAATAATTAGTAGATTGAACAATTTAGCGAGCCTACGTAACTGTAATTCTAGTGTTTATAGATTACAAGTAACAGAAATGATGTAGGACTTACGCAAAACTATACGGCGTAGGGGCAATTCATGAATTGCCACTACTGGAGAATAAGGGTTTTGGCTATTTTTTGCGTAAGTCCTATGATGTAGCATCTAAGTAGTAAGACAGAATTAACCCTCCTTAATCACTCTCGCTAGATAAAAATCCCAACCCCAAGCAAATGCGGTTTCTTAGGAGAGGGTTAGTCAACTAGAGTAAGCTAAATTTAAGTATGAGCTATTGGGAGTGGAGATGATGTTGTTGGAATTAAAGCGCATCCATGTTCCACCAGGACAAAGAGTGTTATTGCGAGATGTAACCTGGCAGGAATTAGAAACAATTCTAGAGGATTTAGGGGAACACCGTGCAGCAAGAATTGCTTATGACAGGGGAATATTGGAGATTATGGCACCACTGCCAGAACATGAAGATGACAAAGAAATTATTAGCGATTTAGTCAAAGCGCTTTTGGAAGAATTAGATATTGAGTTTAGATGTCTTGGTTCTACGACTTTCAAAAACCAAGTAATGGCTCAAGGTATAGAACCTGATCAGTGTTTCTATATCAAAAATGAATCTAAGATTCGCGGCAAGAAGCGACTAGATTTAACAGTAGATCCTCCTCCAGATTTAGCTCTAGAAGTTGATATTACTTCTCGCACTCATCCTAATATTTATGAAGCTTTAAAAGTACCTGAACTTTGGCGTTTTAATAAAGGAAAGCTCCAAATTAATGTTCTGCAAGATGAGCATTATATAGAGTCTCAGCAAAGCCTAAATTTTCCTAGATTTAACCTAGTTGAGGCGATTCCCCAATATCTCAAGCAAAGTACAACAGCAGGCAGAAATTCAACGCTCAAAGCTTTTCGTCTTTGGATACAAACGCAGATAAAATAATTCGTAATTCAGAATTAATTTTGGGTTATGAGCCGCCTAATTTGAGTCCTATTTTAGTAGGGAACCAGGATGAACAGCGGACGAAGCCGCTTATCCTGTCTCCCGTACATAGTCTCAGATTATCAAATCCAGGCTACTTAGTAATGATTGAGGTTAATGCCAGCTTCTTTTGCCATTGCGTCTAACCCTTTAATTTCTAGGGTTTTAATTGCTTTAGTAGAAAGCTTTAATTTTACCCAGCGATTTCCACCTGCCCACCAAATACGCTTGCTTTGCAGATTGGCGTGCTGAAGGCGTTTTGTACGGCGGTGGGAGTGGGAAACAGCAAAGGCGTTATTTGCCTTCTTACCAGTTAGTTCACAGCGACGAGACATAGCAACTATCTCCAGATTCTTATTTTAATACAGCCTTTCCATTCTATGTCTTAGATAACAGAAGTGGAGAAGGTAGTGGGGAGATGAGGGGGAAGGGAGGAGGGGGCAGGGGGAGCAGGGGAGGCAGGGGGAGCAAGGAGATAAACAAAACTGTTAACTCCTAACTCAGCAACCAATTCCCCATTCCCCACTATTTACTAGCTTGTTCTGTCAGCTTGGTGAGTACCTCATTCGATCGCTCGACGAAAGATTTCATTCCCTCAGCGTCAAATCCTTTCTGCGACATCAGCGCTAAATCGTAGACGTGTTGGCAAATCAAGTTAACTAACTGATCGGTAGATGATTGACCGTCACCTTGGATAATACTACCTTGGTTCAAATTTGCCAGATTTTGAATGAGCGGATGAGCAGTATTCACTAGCAAAACGTGATCTTCAGGAAACTCTGCTGTCCCCTGCTGCATCATGGCGTTCATTTCTCGCAGACGGCGGAGAATCTCTGGTAAAAGCACGATCGCAGGTGGTGTACCTTGAGGATCGTCTGATTTCAACGCTTCGGTACGAATGTTAAGTTTGGGTTTGTTGAGGGATTTCTCAAATAACTCTTTAATCGTCTCACTGCGAGTTTTATTCGTCTTCGGATCGACAATTTCCTTATCTTTGTCTTGTTCCAGCAGGGTATTATCTAAATCTGAGTCTACCCGCGTAAACTTGACATCTTGATATTCCCGCTCTAGGAAGTTGATAAAGTGGGTGTCGATAAAGGAGTCCATAAATAGGACTTCCAAGCCTTGATTTTTGTGCAGTTCGATGTATGTAGCTTGGGTTGTTTCATCGGTGCTGTAGAAAACGCGGTTTTCGTTGCGTTCTTTGTTGCGTTCTAAATACTCTTTCAGTGTGGTGTAAGGAGCAGTGGGTGTTGAGTTCTCAGCACTGGGCGAGGGAGTGACATCTTGCCAAGCATCGCCGTCTGAAGACTGGACTTCAACCACTGGAGTTTCCGCAGCAACTTTTTCTGTTAGCTTGGCGGTGGTGCGGAAGACAATGATATCTTCGATTTGTTTTTTGAATTTCTCGTCGTTGAGAACGCCGAATTTGACAAAAGTACCAAGATCCTTCCAAGCACTGATGTATTGTTCGCGATTATCGCGGAAAAGTTCTTTGAGGCGATCGCCGACTTTTTTGGCAATGTAGTCACCAATTCGCTTCACGGTGCGATCGCCTTGCAAGGCACTGCGCGATACGTTTAGCGGAATATCGGTACTATCAATCACACCCCGCATCGGCATCAAAAATTGCGGGATAATTTCTTCGCAGTTGTCACTGACAAAAACTTGATTGCAAAATAGCTTGATCTGCCCTTTGGTAACATCTACATCGGGCCTCATTTTGGGGAAATACATAATCCCGTTAATGATAAAGGGATAGTCTGTATTTAGATGCACCCACAACAGAGGTTCTTCCTGAAAAGGATACAGGTAGCGGTAAAACTCTAAATAATCTTCTTGACTCAGATTACTGGGAGACTCTCGCCACGGTGCTTTTTGCTTATTTAATACCTCACCTTCTAGTTTTATTGGTACTGGCAAGAAATCGCAATAAGTCTTGACAAGATTCTTAATTCGTGCAGACTCTAGAAATTCTTCCTCTTCTCCTTGTAGGCTGAGAGTAATAGTAGTGCCGCGAGTTGTTCGGGACGAATCTTCTAGGGTGAATGCTGGGGAACCATCACAAGTCCAGTGAACCGCCTGTGCCCCTTCTTGGTAAGATAAAGTATCAATTTCTACCTTTTGCGCCACCATAAAGGAAGAGTAGAAACCAAGACCGAAGTGCCCAATTATGGGTTGATCTGATTTGCCTTCATACTTATGAATAAATTCTTCAGCACTAGAGAAGGCAACCTGATTGATATATTTCTTAACTTCATCGGCAGTCATCCCGATACCGTTATCGGAAATCGATAGGGTTTTATTATCTTTGTCAATGGCAAGCTCAATTTCCGGTTCGCCGATGTCTCCAGCGTAATCTCCGGCGCGGGATACCATTTTCAGCTTTTGAATGGCATCTACAGCGTTGGATACCAGTTCCCGCAAGAAGATTTGGTGATCTGAGTAGAGCGACTTCTTAATGATCGGGAAAATATTATCAGTATGAATACTGATAGTGCCTTGTTCTAGCATAATTGGTAATTTTCGATGTTAGTATCTGAAATGATGATAGTGGCTAATATAGCCTAACCCTCTGCTTTCCAGGATAAACCCGGAGAACACAGGAGAACATGATACCAATTAGGATTTTAAAAGCATAGCTTAGGCGATCGCACCTTTTTTGAGCGTTGTTTGCCCCCATTGTCTGATTCGGATTTCCCTACTCCCGATTTTCAACACAGGTTAATTAACTTAGTTGAGATTGCTGTCTAAGTATTGTTAGTTTTTTCCAAGACCAAAAAATAGTGATACGGATAAGTAGGATCGAGAAATTCTTGCTTGACAGTTAACCCAGCATTAGCAACGGAGTTTAAAATCCGCTTTTTGGGATATCCTTTTAAACCCATTTCCCAGTAGTGCTGGTTACATACTGGCTTTTTACTCCAGAATTTTGGCACATTGAGTAATAAATGCCTTGGTCTGCCTGAAAAGGAGGTTTTGATTTGAAATGTCAAGTATTGGGTGCAATAGGGAATAGAAATCACCAAAAATTTCTTTGTTGCAATGCCAAGTTTTTTCAGTGCTTGTTCTGACTGTTCATAAGGAAAGTGTTCCAGCACTTGAAACAGGACGATGGCATCAAACTTATCTTTCGGTAATGAAAAATCTTTTGTCAGATCCAAAATAATTTCTGGATTGAGGTTGGGATCAATATCAGCAGTAGTCACATTGTATCGATTGTTCTTTAAAATGTCTGTTAACAGGGAATTAAAAATCCCAATTTCCAGAATATTTTTTACCTGATTACCCAACGAAAAAATTAGACGCAACTGATGATGATAACTGATGAGCCGATTTTTTGATAAATATTCCGAATTTCTAATATCTAACGAAGTGATGAGTTGCATAAATAATGCCTACCTAACCGAATGGACTGACTAATTTGGTGGGTATACAACTACTGGATTACCGCAAAACTAATAAAAATAACAATACCTTGACTCGATGACTGAAAGAATACTGGTACTTGGTTTTACCTTATTGTTAAACAGAATTCAGTTAAGTATTCTGAACGAAAAAGCGGATATCCGCGTACCCCTATGGGGATCTTACTAGGCGTAGCGTCTCGTAGAGAAGTGGCTTCTCGCAGCGGTAAGACACAAAGAAACAAGAGTTTCAGAAAGTTCTTGCGTAAGTCCGATTTGTAACTAATTAGACCTCTTGCACGAATGCAAAACTACCCAAAATTGGGAGAAGGGGGGTAATTTCAAAGTCCCTCTCCCAATTTTGGGAGAGGGATTTAGGGTGAGGGCTTTTGATTCATGCAAGAGGTCTATTCGTTAACTGTTCAGAAACTCACCAAAAACTGCTAGCGTCAAACAAAGTAGAATATCGTTGTGGATGTTACAGCTTGAAAACGCGTTCTAATTACTGGCAATTACTGCCTTATATCCAACTCCAGTGGCGAACCATCATTAAGGGACTTATTGGTATCTTGGGATACGTGCTGGCGACATTAGTGTTGATCAATCTCGCCGGTAAATTGGCAATTCCCTTTGCCCAAGGTAATGTAGTAGCGATCGCTCAAATAACTGGTAGTTGTGCTTTAGTATTTCTTGTCAGAGGCTTGTTTCAGTCTATACAAGATATGTACATGGCGAAAGCTTCTTTAAGAGTTGCTTTTCATCTGCGCCAGCAAGTCTACGCCCATCTGCAAAAGCTAAATCTCAGCTATTTTGAAACCGCAAAAGCAGGTGATTTATCTTACCGCCTTACCGAAGATGTTGACCGGGTTGGCGAAGTGGTAAATAAAGGATTTCACGACTTTATCCCCTGCATTTTGCAGTTGTTGGCAATTCCGATTTACATGATTTACCTAAATTGGCAACTGACGCTAGCAACAATCATAGTTGCCCCCCTAATGGGTATTTTAATCGGCTGGTTTGGCGAACGGTTACGCAAGTATTCCTTAAAAAGTCAAAATCGCGTGTCGGGTTTATCAGCCATCCTCGCGGAAGTTTTCAACGGTATCCGGTTAGTACAGGCTTTTGCTGCCGAAAATTACGAAATCGCCCGCTTTGGCCATGAAGCAGAACGCAGTCTCAAAGCCAAATATTCAGCCGAACGCCTGAAAGCAATTCAAATTCCCATCATCGGATTTTTGGAAGCCTTAAGTGCCTTATCGTTACTGATTGTGGGAGCGTGGCAAATTTCCCAAGGTAACTTAACAGTGGCGAATTTTTTCAGCTATCTGGCGGCGGCGGCGCTGTTAATTGATCCCATAGGTCATACTACTAACAACTACAACGAATTTAAGCAGGGTGAAGCATCTGTTGACCGCGTTTTTGAATTGATGGCAATTCAGCCAACGGTAATAGAAAAGATAAATGCGATCGCTCTGGCTCCAGTCAAAGGCAAAGTAGAATATTGTCATATTTCCTTTGCCTATAAGCCAGGTGAACCCGTATTAAAAGATATCAGCTTATTGGTATCGCCAGGTGAAGCGATCGCTCTTGTGGGTGCTTCTGGCGCTGGTAAAACCACCTTTGTCAACCTCCTCCCCCGTTTTTACGACCCCGAAATTGGTCAAATATTGATTGACGATGTTGATATTCGGGATGTAAAGCTGCATAGTCTGCGGCGACAAATTGGGATTGTTCCTCAAGAAACCATCATGTTTTCGGGGACAATTGCCCAAAATATCGCCTTTGGACAAAAAGTTTTTGACATAGAAGCAGTCAAAGAGGCGGCGAAAATTGCTAATGCTCATCAGTTTATTAGCCAACTGCCAGAAGGTTATCAGACCTGGGTGGGCGAACGTGGGGTAAACTTATCAGGAGGACAAAGACAAAGAATTGCGATCGCTCGTGCTGTTCTGCTCAATCCCCAAATCTTGATTCTTGATGAGGCGACATCAGCATTAGATTCCGAATCAGAAGCACTGGTACAGGAAGCGCTAGAAAGACTGATGCAAAAACGCACAGTGTTTATTATTGCCCATCGTTTATCAACCGTGAGACGGTGCGATCGGATTTTAGTTCTTGAACAGGGACAAATTGTTGAATCGGGAACCCATGAAGAATTATTAGCTCTAGAGCATCGCTACGCGCGATTTTATGCCCAGCAATTTAGTTAGCAGTGGAGAAGAAGCAGGGGATTAAGGAAAAAAAGTTTGTGAGGGAATTGACTTTTTTGGTTGATTACTTTGTCCTGGTGTCACATAATCGATTGCGAGATTGATGGTACTTTATGTTTGCACAAACTCCTTTATCCCAATCGCAATCCAAGCTATGACACTCAACTTATATTTACTGCGACATGGAGAAACTACTTTTAGTCAAAGTGGTAATTTCTGCGGTGAAACTGATGCAGAGTTGACTTCTGAAGGGATGCAGATGGCAGAGAGTTTTGCCGATGTTTATCAAAAATTGAAGTGGTCAGCAGTTTATGTTAGCCCGATGAAGCGCGCAATTGCAACTGCCAAGCCATTTTGTGATGCTATCGGTATGGATATGCAGTTGCGTGACGGACTTAGAGAAGGTAGTTACGGCGAATGGGAAACGTATAGTAAATCGTTTGCCCAAGAGAATTACGCAGAAAACTATCTAAAATGGGTGACAGAACCCGCTTGGAATGCACCACTAGGTGGAGAAACTGCGGTAGATATAGCTAACCGTTCTATGCCTGTAATTGCTGAAATTCAAGAAAAACATCCCCAAGGTAATGTTTTAGTAGTTTCCCATAAAGCCACGATTCGGATTATGCTTTGTAGTTTACTGGGAATTGATTTAGGACGCTATCGCTATCGGGTGAATATTTTGGTCGCGTCGGTAAGTATGGTTAAATTTGACGTTAATGGCCCTTTGTTAGAAATATTAGGCGATCGTCATCATATACCCGATCGTATTCGCTTTCGTCCGGGAACATAATTAGCAAAAAGTTTTGTTATGAGTGGGATGCAAGCCAGGTTTGACATAACTTGCGAAAAAGGGATATAGCCGTTTCCAACTCTGGTGAAGTACAAAATCACCCCTCCCCAACCCTCCCCTTAGTAAGGGCAGGGTGGCAATACTGCGTAGGTTTTGGAATATTCTTGCTTGAGGCAAGCTGTTCTTGAGCAGGGGGAGAAATGACGGCTGGCGTTGAGTTTCGCCTCCCCTGCCTCCCCTGCCTCCCCTGCCTCCCCTCTGCCTCCCCTGCCTCCCCTGCTTATCCGAGCAGTATTGGCGCGGGTGGGGTGTATTTCATGTAATTGGGAAACGCTATAGCAGCCTTTCAAAAAGCTTATAACTGGAAGTCCTAGAGACGTTGTAATGCAACGTCTCTTATTAGATTATTCGTCGTGTCAACAGCCTGTTTCGATGAAAAAGAAAATAGGTGTAATTTTACTATTTCCTAGACTGAATTACCTGGATTAACTCATAAAAAGGTTGCCAATTATCTTCTTGAGCAATTGATTGCCAAATAGATTCAATCACAGGTCTTAATAATGCCGTTTTTGGATTATTAACAATTAGAGTTTTGGCAATTACATCGGTGCCGCAGCTACGCCCGTCGTAGACATCGCTATCAAAATCATTCAAAATTTTATGGTATAATATGCACCAATCATCAAAAAATCCTGACGCACCCGGTACTGGTACGATATCTGAACTATTCATCACAAAACCTGGTTCATCTCGCCATTTAGATGAAAAAGTCCGAGCCATCTCATAAAAGAATTGATGATAACCAACTTGGCTCTCTTTCAAAAATTCAACCGTTAGATTCAACAGTTCCGTAGCTTGTGGATGTGGCAACTCCACAAAACCTAACTTTTTCAACATCAAAGAACTGTATTCAGTTTGATAATACTCATCAAATTTAGCTAATCCAGCCTCCATTTCGCCTTTATTAATAATCGCCTTTAAAGGTTCCTGGAGCATTTGCAAATTCAAGTGGCAAATACTTGGTTGATTCCCGTAACAATAACGTCCATAATAGTCAAAATATGCAGCTATAAAGGATGGGTTATAAGTCGGGATAAACGCATAAGGGCCATAGTCAAAACTCTCTCCAGTAATCGACATATTGTCAGTATTCAGGACTGCATGACAAAAGCCCGCTGCCATCCACTGCGCGACTAGTTCTGCAACCCGTTTAACTAATTCGGCGTAAAACAGAACATATTTATCTTCTTCACTACTTAAGTGTTGATAATACTGCTCAATTACGTGGTTTAACAACTTCTTAGTTAAATCTGGACGCTGGAAATAATGCAGTCGCTCAAAAGTGCCAAACCGAATATGAGAACTGCTCATTCTAATCATCACAGATGAGCGGGTAGGTGAAGGTTCATCGCCCCGCCACAGAGGTAAACCTGTTTCAATCATGCTCAAACAGCGCGAGGTACGTACACCCAAGTGGTGCAATGCTTCCGCAGCCAGAACTTCCCGCACCCCACCTTTAAGCGTGAGCATACCATCGCCACCACGAGAGTAGGGCGTTCTCCCAGAACCTTTTGTGCCAAAATCGTACAATTCGCCATCAGTGGCGCGGACTTGCCCATAGAGAAAGCCTCTACCATCACCCAACTGCCCGTTATATTCACCAAATTGATAGCCGTGGTAACGTAGTGCTAATAAGGGTTTGCGCCCCTGAAACTTGCCAAAGGCTGTGATGAAATCTTCGTCTTTGACTACTTGGGGGTCTAGACCCAAACGAGGTAATAGTGCATCGTTACGCCAACGCAAGATGTGTTGGGGAAATTCCTCTGCTGCAACCTCGTCGTAGTAGTCATCGCCTAGAGATTCTAAGGCGCTTTCGTAGTTGAGGGAGAGAAAAGGATTGCTAGAATTTTTGTAGTTTGGGGTTTCAGCCAGAGTCATTACGAGCAAAGCTTAATTCATTCTTCCCTTAATACTACCTCTGGCTTCAGCATCAGCATAGACGCAAAAAGCGACCCATATCTAAAATATGGCAGCGCTACCATCAAAATCTAGAGCAGGTAATGAATAAAGTTTTGCAATTAAAGAAAAATTTAACTCAATTAGCTATTTTAGACGCTACATTTGAGGTTTTTGGTTCAGAATCACACCAATATCAATTAAAACCTTGCTTGAGTCACAAAGATATTCAAGTGTTTGAATCTAGATACAATATTACGCTACCAAGTGAATATAAAAACTTTCTCTTAGAAATTGGCAATGGAGGTGCTGGGCCAGGATACGGATTATCTGGACTATCGGGAAGTGAATATAAAGATATCATCCCAGAAAAAATATACCAAGAGAACTACGAAATTCTCTCCACACCATTTACTTTAACAGAAGCGTGGAATGATTTGGATTTGATTGTCAATAATAGAAGTAATGCTTACTTCGACAATAAGTTTATCCAGGGTACTCTTACCGTTACAACTTATGGTTGTGGAATTGATGCGATACTAGTAGTTACCGGCGAGCAGTCAGGAAAAATCTGGATAGATGACCGTACTAATGATAATGGGATATATCCTGCTTCTTTGGGTTTTTGTAGTTTTTTCCATGATACCGACTCTGATGATTCTCACTCAAATAGCAACCAAGAGGAGGCTTTGAGTTTTTATGATTGGTATGAAGACTGGCTTAAGCGAAGTTTGCATCAAATCCGCCAGTCTTCGGAAACTTAATTTTAAATTAAAGAAAAAATGAATTTTTTACTTTTTAATTGCTTGTGATGTTGGTGAAGTAATTCCCACTGAGTTTGATGTTGGTTTTGATGCCTGTGAAGATAGAATTTGTTTAACTTGCTGGCTATACGTTTGCAAAATTGATTGAACTTGTTTTTGTTGTTCTTGATTTAAACCCAAAGATTTTAACACTATTCTGATTCTCTGACGTGATTGTAGGGCTGCCTTAAATTTAGTAGTTTGGGACGGGTTTAATAAAGCCTCAATTTTCTTATCTCTTTGCTGGCGAGCCAATTGGATTTGTAGCCGTTGTTCCTTTGTGAGTTTGGTTGTTTGGTGTGATACAAGACTATTCTGAGTTTTTGAGGCTGGTGTAGTGGGGGAACTTGGAACTGGTGCGGCCAAAACAACTCCGTGCAAGATGGTAGCAAAAGCGAAGATTGTAGAAAAGACAGATAAGCGCTTTATAGAATTAATGGACATTTTAAAAAACTCCTCAATCATCTAAATTGGACACATTGGCTCAATTAAAGCTTGATAACTGAGCCAGATAGTGAACAGAGAATTACTATCGCATTTAAGTGTGGAGTTGTTGTGTATTTATTATGGATTTACCGTGAATCTATAGATGTTGTAAACTAATGGATGAAATTTTTAATTAGACGTATATGAATGAATGCAATACACAGACAATCAATTTATTTAAATAAGTTTGTGTTCAGTATACTTCAAATTCTAATAAATCTTATAAAATTCTATCTGTTAATTTTAAATGCTTCCAAAAAGCCTAATTCTTTATGTTAAATAAATCTTGGTTTTTTTTGGCTAAAAATACAAGATAGGATATTATAAATTAACACAAACTTCGTCACTTTTTTAGAGAAATAGCTACTTAAAACTTTGGTGGTTGCCAGTTAAGATTTGTAAGACTCGTCATAATATGATCTTCCCATTGCCCATTAATTAGTAAATAGTCTCTAGCATATCCTTCAATAACAAAACCGAGTCTTTTTAGGACATTGCCACTGCGTCGATTATGAGGCATATAATTAGCCATGACTCGGTGAAAATTTAATTCTTGAAAGAGATATTGAGTTGCCGCTTTTAGTCCTTCTGTCATATATCCTTTGCCTTGTTTATTTTCAGCAAGGCTATATCCCACATAGCAAAAATGAGCGGCTCCTCGAACAAAATTACTAAAATTGATAGTTCCAATAATTACAGTGGGATTTTTTTTAGTAAAAATAAATATAGCGTTTCTCAGTCTAGTGAAGTACAGTAACAAGAATGGGTAAACCAATTATAAATATCATTTAACGAGACTTGATTAAAAGCACTTTCAATTGCTTTTGCTAAGTCTGGATAACTTCTAGCTTCAAGAGAACGTAGTAAACTTTTAATTTTTGACCAACAGGTTTCAATTGGTGAAAAATCAGGAGAATATGGTGGCAAATAAATCAATTTAGCTCCAGCAGATTCGATTAATTTCTCAATATCTCCACCTTTATGAATTGAACAATTATCCATGATTACACAAGCGCCTTCCCACAGCTTTGGAACTAATTTTTGAGAAATGTAAGCCTCAAATGTCAGCCTGTCAGATGCTCCTAAAATACTATATTGACTAATCACGCCTTTGAGAGCAATCGCTCCAATTATGGAGACATTTTTACAGCGTTTTTGAGGTCGTGAGCCATGCGCTCTTTTACCTTTTTTAGAACGAGCGGAGTGTCTTATTAAAGATAGATTAGCTCCTGCTTCGTCAAGAAATACAAGGTTTTCCGCCGGTATCCCATGAAGTTGAAGCCAGAACTGTACTCTTAATAATTGAACTCTTTCAGTCTGTTTTTCTGCGGCGTGCAATGTTTTTTTTTAGGCTTATCTCTATCCTCTGTAACATCCTGTCTACTGTAGATATACCAATTGTTATTCCTGTTTTTTCTTTGAGTTCTGAGCGAATTTCTGATAAAGTCGAATCATTCTTAGCTTCAACTATTTCTTCAAGAATCTTAATTTGTTCTTCGTTGAGCTTTGGAGGAGTTTGTTTTGTCCTAACTTTAGGAGCTATACTTGCTGTTTCTCTATATTGCTTTAGTAATTTCTCAATAAAACCTAAACTGACACAAAATTTGTTTGCTAATTGACGTTGTGATATTCCACCTGACAAGTATGTATCAAATATTTTTTGGCGAAAGTCGAGGGAATATGGTTTCATTTTTACCCTTGAGTAGATACACTGATTTATTTTAATTAGTGTACTTCATTAGACTGGTAAACGCTATAGCTTTAATGATTGCCCATTAATAAATTCTAAAAAACTATTTTCTATCTGATACTGCCAATATTCTTCACTGAAAAAACCATCTGCCCATAAAGGGTAAAATGGAGTGAGATAAGTTTTGTTATAAATGAAGTATTTAAGAATTTGGGGTATATCTTCATGAATCGCCACTCGCAATAATAGGCGATCGCTTGTAATTAGTGGCAGTTCTGATCTCATAAACTACTTACAGCAATTTTCATGTAATTGAACCACAAACTACGGTAACATACACATAAGGTAATTGTTTTATTCGATGCCAGTATGTAAAAGCAAAGTGGAAATTTTTATTTGATTGGTGCAATAAATATCGATGAACACAACCAACGATTGTCTGCAAATGAGCGATCGCTTCATTAAACCTTTTTACTGAACACTAACGCTACCCAGTTAGAAGAGTTTTTAATTCTTTGCCTGACTCATTCTCCTTTTTTTCTGCCTAATTGTCCAAAAGAGTCCCTAGCTGTGGCAATCTGGGAAACAGAGATTTATCAAATCTGATATTTTTAACGACAGCAAATTTACCTAATCAGGTTATGCAAACTCTGCCCATAGTAGATACTTCAAATACTACATCCAGCCAACCTACCTTTGATACAACTATCAAGCGGCGTAAAACCCGTCCCGTAAAGGTAGGAAATGTCATCATTGGCGGCGGCTACCCTGTTGTAGTGCAGTCCATGATTAACGAAGACACTCTTGATATTGATGGTTCCGTAGCTGGTATTCGTCGTCTGCACGAAATTGGCTGCGAAATTGTCCGTGTCACAGTGCCGAGTATGGCTCATGCTAAAGCTTTAGCAGAAATTAAACAAAAATTAATAAAGACTTACCAAGACGTGCCAGTTGTGGCTGATGTCCATCACAATGGGCTAAAAATTGCCCTGGAAGTCTCCAAGCATATAGAAAAAGTGCGGATAAATCCAGGATTGTATGTCTTTGAAAAGCCCAACGTCAACCGAACCGAGTATACTCAATCCGAATTTGACGAAATTGGCGAAAAAATCCGCGAAACCCTAGAACCTCTAGTAGTTTCTTTGCGAGATCAAGGCAAATCAATGCGAATTGGGGTAAATCATGGTTCCCTCGCTGAGAGAATGTTATTTACCTATGGTGACACCCCAGAAGGCATGGTGGAATCTGCCATAGAATTCATTCGCATTTGTGAATCCTTGGATTTTCGCAACTTAGTAATTTCCATGAAAGCCTCGCGAGTCCCGGTGATGCTAGCCGCCTATCGCCTCATCGCCAAGCGCATGGATGAACTGGGCATGGATTATCCGCTACATTTAGGCGTTACTGAAGCCGGTGATGGCGAATACGGGCGAATTAAATCCACAGCTGGTATTGCTACCTTACTTGCTGACGGCATTGGCGATACAATTCGCGTCTCACTGACAGAAGCACCAGAAAAAGAAATTCCCGTCTGCTACAGCATTCTCCAAGCTTTGGGATTGCGAAAAACGATGGTGGAATATGTCGCTTGTCCTTCTTGTGGACGCACTTTGTTCAACCTAGAAGAAGTGCTGCACAAAGTCCGAGAAGCCACTAAACACCTAACTGGGTTAGACATTGCAGTTATGGGTTGCATTGTCAATGGCCCAGGAGAAATGGCGGATGCCGACTATGGTTATGTTGGCAAAACGCCTGGTTACATTTCTTTGTATCGTGGCCGAGAAGAAATTAAAAAAGTCCCAGAAGATAAAGGCGTAGAGGAATTAATTAACCTCATTAAGTCAGATGAACGCTGGGTAGAACCGTAAGAGGGTAGGGGCAGGGGGCAAGGGAAGAACTAATGCCTAATGCCCAATGCCCAATTCCAAATTCTTAAAACTTTTGTATTGATGAGAACAAGGTCGCCGGATTGTCAAGTATTTTGTTTAAACTAGGAATACATACTCGGTCTGTACAGTAGTAGCCTGTGTTAGATTGAGCATACTGACTATATATTTTCCCTCTGACCAGCTGTCATTATGGTGATTACAAAAAGTAGGCTTGTTTTGGGTGCTACGGCAGTGACACTCTCCACGATCGCAGTTACTAGCCTTGGCATTCACTCGCGAGGTCAGGCTTTATTTAAAGCAAGTCCCAAGGAATTAGTAGATGAAGTTTGGCAAATTGTTCAACGCCAATATGTAGACGGTACTTTTAATCAGCTAGATTGGCAGGCTGTTCGTAAGGAGTACTTAAGCAAGTCCTACAGTAATCAGCAGGAAGCGTATAAGTCCATTCGGGAAATGCTGAAAAAGTTACAAGATCCATACACCCGATTTATGGATCCAGAAGAATTTAAGAGTATGCAAGTAGATACTTCTGGAGAACTTACAGGGATTGGGATCACCATTAGTCAGGATGAAAAAACCAAGCAATTGGTTGTAATTGCGCCAATCGAAGACACACCAGCATTTAAAGCTGGTGTTTTGGCAAAAGATATCATCCTCAAAATCAACGACAAAAGCACCAAGGGAATGGATACTAATCAAGCAGTATCTCTAATTCGAGGTGAAGCCGGAACGCAAGTCAGCCTAACGATTCAGCGCGACGGTCAGACAAAAGAATTTAATATCAAACGGGCGCGGATTGAAATTCATCCAGTTAAATATTCCCAAAAGCAAACTCCGGCAGGTAATCTTGGCTACATTCGCCTCAACCAGTTCAGCGCTAATGCTGGTAAAGAAATGCAGGTAGCTATCAAGGATTTAGAAAGCAAAAAGGTAGCTGGATATATTCTCGATCTACGTGGGAATCCGGGTGGCTTACTGTTCTCCAGTGTAGACATTGCCCGGATGTGGATAAATAAAGGTAAGATTGTCTCCACCGTTGAACGCCAAGGAGAGGCGGAAAAAGAAGAGGCAAACGGACGCGCCTTAACGAATAAACCTTTGGTGGTGCTAGTAGATAAAGGTTCAGCTAGTGCCAGTGAAATCCTTTCCGGGGCTTTGAAGGACAACAAGCGCGCTACTTTGGTTGGCACTCAAACCTTTGGTAAGGGTTTAGTGCAATCGGTACGTCCCTTGGAAGATGGCTCAGGATTGGCAGTCACAATTGCTCATTACTATACCCCCAACGGTACGGATATTAATCATAAAGGTATTAATCCAGACGTGAAGGTAGAGTTAACCAAAGAGCAGATGCAGGAATTATGGCTGCATGGACGTGACAAACTCGCTACCCTAGCAGACCCCCAATTTGCGAAAGCAGTGGAAGTGATTGGTAAAAAAATCGCTGTTAACGGCACAACCACAGCAGAAAAATGAACGAATAAAGTTAAGGGTGAATAGTGAGGAGTTAGGAATGAAAACCATCATTGTTAACTCCTAACTCTTGTAGAGACGCGATTAATCGCGTCTCTACGTTAAACTGGTTGGCACTTTCCAGCCCTAATAAGTCCAACACGCCGAGCGATCGCTTCTCCTTGGGAAGCAAACGGCCCCCACTGTTCTATAATCTCTAGATTGTCCTCCTCAACTTCTTCGTTGGGGACTATTTCGCAATTACCAGTAGAATGCTTGACAATATACCAAGCTTGTGTATTAGTCATATTGACAGTAAAAACTTTTGTTTGATTATAAAAATTTTACGCGATCGCAGATTGCTAGGATAAACAATAAGAATTTTGTCTTGTCAAGCTTATGCCCTCACCCTTTCCAGGGATGAATCCCTATCTAGAAAATCCCCAATTATGGCCGGAAGTTCATCATTGGATTATTACTTTTATTGCTGAGTTATTAATCCCACAATTACGGCCAAAATATAGAATCGCAATTGAAAAACGGGTATATCAAATAACAGATAGCAATTCTGTTTTAGTTGGTATACCAGATGTAACCATAGGACGATATTCAAAAGCTATAGAGAAAGAACCATCTAATCTTGCAGTGGTTTCAACACCTAGTAAACCGATAACAGTTAATATCCCGATTCCAGAGGAAGTGCGGGAAAGTTACCTTGAGGTGCGCGAAGTAGGTACACAGGAAGTAGTGACAGTAATTGAACTTCTCTCACCCAAAAATAAGCGGGCTGGAGAAGGTAGAAAAGCTTACAATACTAAGCGTCAAGAAGTATTTGGTAGTTCCACTCATCTAGTAGAAATAGACTTGCTCCGTAGCGGTGAACCTATGCCGATTTTGGACAATCAAATTAAGTCAGATTATCGAATTTTGGTTAGTCGCAGTCAATCACGTCCTCAAGCAGAATTATATCTTTTCAATTTACAAGCACAGATACCCACTTTTCTTTTACCTCTACGTAAAGGTGATACAGAACCATTAATAAATTTACAAGGCGTAATCCAGGATTTATTTGACCGCGCCGGATTTGATTTGGCTATAGATTACACTCAAGAACCAGTTCCGTCTCTTGGAGAAGCTGATGCAGTTTGGGCAAATCTATTATTGCAACAACAAAGGTTACATTAAATACAGTTACAGATAACTAATAGTTCAACACAGAGATTTTAAGGCTTTGATGTTCCTGTTTCTGGCTGAATCAGAATCGGTACTCCGCTCTTTTCTGAACCAATAATTACAAGCTTAGAATTATTAGATTGAGCTAATTTTTCTGTAGCTTCAATCGCTCGTAATTGTAGCACTTGGCTAGTAAGTCCACCAGAGATAATTTGTTGAGAATCAGCTATGCCTTGAGCTTCAATCCGTTTTCGTTCTGCCTCTTGACGCTCTTTTTCTAAAACAAATTTCATCTGCTGGTTTTCTTGCTCCGTCTTGAGTTTGTTTTGAATTGCGGCTTGTAGAGTATCAGGCATTTTGACATTTCTTAAAAGAGCTTCTTCAACGATGAAACCCAAAGCGGGTATCTCTTGGGTGAGTTGTTGGTCAATTTTTTGGGCGATTTCTTGGCGTTTGGTAGAGTAAATAGCGCTGGCTGGGTAATTTGCTGTGATGGCGCGAACAGTAGAGCGGAATCTGGAAATTACCAGTTGTGTTTCATCAGTTCCAATGGTTTTATATACTGTAGCCGCCTTCTGAGGATCGAGTTTGTATTGAAGACTGACATCAAGATTTAGGCTCAAACCTTCCTGGGATGTTGCATCGACGTTTTCCTTCACATCCTTAAGGCGAGTGGAAAAATTCAGCACCTTGCTAAAGGGGTTCAACAAGTGGACACCAGGATTAAGAGTAGTTTCGGAAACTTCGCCAAATAAGTTGACTACACCGACATTGCCGGGTGGTACAATCATGAAAAGTCTGGACATTGAATTAAGTACTGCAATACTGCAAATCAATATTGTAATTGCGCGTATTGCTAAACGTGACCTTTCGCTAGATATCCTGCCTGTATTGAGATAAACGAGAATTCCAATCAGGCTAGTTAAGAGAGAGACTATAAAGCCCATAAGTTTTTTCGTGTGGTTAAGACCGATATACTTAATCACATGATTCCCAGATGCTTTTATGAAATTAATACCATTTCAAGTTGGTTAGCCAATCCCAATCCATCGCAAGAATTAAAAATCCCTAACTGCAATCCTTTGTGAATAGCTTGCTTGAAAGCTTCCTTAAATTCTTCAATAGTCAAGCTATCTTGCTCATTTAGTTCAATCCAACCTATTCTTCATCCAAGTTCTTTACCCTTAGAATCACTAAAAATCCATCTTGTGAGGTACGTCTAAGAGGATGTTTGAAAAGTCCTCTTGTCGGTATCAAAAGTTTTAGATCCCACTAAATCCACGCCACGTACTTCAAGTCGGGGAACCCGCCCAACGCAGTGGCTCCCCTTAAAAAGGGGGACTTTAATTCGGTTCCCCCCTTTTTAAGGGGGGTTAGGGGGATCTAAATGTGCCTAAAGTCACAGGGAAACACTTTTCAGACATCCTCTAAGTTTCAAATTGACCTTTTTTTAATTAAAAATTAAAAGTTAAAAGTTAAAAGTTAAGAAGAAGAATAATTTTTAATTAATTAATTTTGGGTACAAGCCCCCACCTTTCGGGAATTAAAAATGCAAAATTAAAAATTAAAAATTTCAGAGAATCCCCTAAATTTTTAATTAATAATTTTTAATTTTTAATTGGAGCGAAGCGACTTGACGATCGCCATTGCTGTCTCCTTTTGTTCCTCAACGGATACGCACAAATCCAGCTTCATTCATCAGTTTTTGCCCCTGAGTTGTTAATAGCATATTGGCGTATGCCTCACCCGCTTGTTGCTCTAAACTGCCATTATTCTGCTTGACTATGACAAACATCTGGCGTGTAATTGGATACTCACCTGTTTTAAAAGCATTAATGTTTAACTTGTTCCGCAATTCTTTCGTACATTCAGCGGCTTTAATTAAAGGTTTGATGTAAGGAGCGACAAAACTGTTTCCTTGTCTGGCGATTGGCAGTGCCTTAATCTGACATTGGGGTACGACTTCTGGAGCCGAAGCGTAGTAAATACCACTGCGATCGCTAGCTAATTTTCTCAGGGCTTCTGTTGTATCGTTGACGTATACTACATTACTTCCTAGCTTTTCTTTACTGAGAATATTGTCAACTAAGAACTCAACAGTACCCGCATCTTCAGGGTGACGGGAGTAGGCAGTAATTTTTAAGTTCGGGCCACCAACCTGATTCCAGTTAGTTATTCTACCAGTGTAAATATCTTTAATTTGTCCTAAAGTTAGCCCGGAAATTTGCAGATCGGGGTGAACAGCGATCACTAATCCTTCCAAAGCAACTGGAATTTGTCTCAGACTAAATCCCCGTTGTTGAGATTGTTGATACTCTCTGTCTGCGATCGGGCGAGAAGATTGAGAAAAAGTTAGTTCTCCTTTCAACAACATCTGAATTCCCGTACCGGAACCTGGTGGTTCATTAATTGGAGAGGTATAGCGTAATTCAAACTGCTGCCGATGGGCTTTTTTGATTTCAGGATCTATATATTGTCGAATTGGTGCCCAAGATGTGCTACCACCATAAAACCATGTTCCTTCGGGGGCAGGTACGGAACTAAAATCGGAATTGACTTTTTTCCCAATTAAAGTTCCTTCGGGAGCAGATACGGAACTAAAATCGGAGTTGACTTTTTTCCCAATTAAATAAGCTACACCACTACCGACAACCACACCAACCAAACCAATTAATAACCAGATGTTTTTGTTTGGTGGATGAGTTGAATTATCTGGTTTGACGGGGGGTACTTTTGGTGGTGAAATTTCGCGCAATCCTTGCCAAGTCAACGGTTCCACATTAGCTTCAATACAAATTGTGGGCAACCAAATTGCACCGGGGTAATCAGATTTAAAATGTTCTAGGCGTTTGCGGGCTTTTTTAACAGAAGTAAACAGTGACTTATTATTATGGGTAAATTCTTTGAAAAAGTACCTTAAAAAATCTACCGCCACGGGGTCTGGGACAGGTTCTCGCATGACAATAACTTGAGGCAAATGTATTTGGGCAAGTTCGTTAGCTAATCCCAAACCATCACAAGAATTAAAAATTGCTAACTGCAATCCTTTCTCAATCGCTTGCTTCAAAGCTTCTTTAAATTCCTCAATAGTCAAACTCTCTCGATCGTTAAGTTCAATCCAACCGATTTGCCCATCTTCTTGACTGCCACTATGTCCGGTAAAAACAAAAATATGGTAGCCTTGTTCATCCCAAAGCGCATCACATAAATCCCGGCGGCTAGGCTTAATTAAACAATTTACTTCTACTCCATCTGTCTCTAAATCTTGAATTACCTTTAAATCATCTTTTGTATTAATGCCATCACTCCTACCAACAGCAACTAAAATTCTGACTTTTGCACTCTTAGGAACAAGCTTATTAATCTTGGGATTTAAGCTTTTAGGAGCGCTAAGGGCGACTTCGGCGTTGGGATAGTGTTCTTCAAATAAATTCCATGCTTGCCAAGGAAGGCGGCGTAAATTAATATCTTTAGCATCAATAATGACGCGAATTTCATCATTTGACTGATGCAATTGTTGGGCGATCGCAATTAATCTATCCCGAATCGGTCGCCACCTGCCATCAGAAGTATTCAGCCATTGGTTTAACTGGTCTTTGACTGCGACAGTATGTTCCGCGTGAGAATGAATTGTTACACTTATAGGTGTAAGACGAAACGTTGCACAAGAACGCACAGCTTCAATTTGACGATAGGCTGACTGCCACTCATTAAAGGATGATTCTAAATTTGGTGGTAGTGGAGGCAAAAATCCTTCTGTTTCTTCATCCAAGTTCTTCGCCGTCAGAATTACCAGAAATCCATCTGGTGAATTGCCTCTGAGTTTCAACTTGACGATCGCCATTGCTGTCTCCTTTTGTTTGTCTTAAACAACAAACTCTTCCATCAGAATTGTTTCCCCTAACACTATCTTGACACTGAATTTTTCCTCGTGTTGGCAGCTAAACTCTAGTTGCATCCAGTCATCTGCGCTTCTTGCTTGCACTTCCATACCAGTGTTTCCGGCTGCATCGAGGACAATCAGTTGTAAATTGGGCGGTAGATGAATAGCATCATCACCTGGATAAACCCGTAAGCGAATATCAAAAACTTCACTATCAGTAGGAGTTAATTGCAGCAACAACAACACTTGTGTTCCTAAGTCAAGTACCTTCGCCCGACTGATGGAGTTAGTTGCAGGGCGATTTATGGTACTACTGCTTCTGAAATTACTCGCAAGTACTAACTCTGGGGGTTGCCAATCTTGCTCAAAGATTCCTGTAACCCATTGACGCAGATTTATTAATAGGGAACGCCTATATACAATCTCAATCAGAGTATCAAGGGATTGTAGTTCTGCTATTTGGAGTATTTGAGGTGATTCAGTTGTCTCCCTTGCTGGGGCAAATCCCAGTAATTCTACATAATCTAATTGCTGACTAAACTGAACTGCTACATAACCAATTCGGTCTTGTGCGATCGTCGCAGGTAAAACTATGGCAACCTCACCCGGTAGGACTGGACGACATTCGAGTTTGCCAATCCCAGGCAATACTAAGTCAGCAATATCAAAAATCGCTCTAAAACTACGATGCCAGCTATCACCTTGATTTAGCGCTGTCTTTATATTTAGCCATTTGAGATAACTATGAACGGCATAAATAGCCAGAGTATTCAGATAAACTTGTTTTCCCTTTTGGGGGTTATCTTGCTCGGCGGCAAATTTTTCAGCCCAATGGTGGGCATTTTGGGGAAGAGGGACGCTTAAAACATTTGATTTAGTGTTAGTCATTAGTCATATCCGAAATTCATACCAATTTCTCTTAACAGGGGAAGACAATTTTTCTTCCAGTGAGAGTAAAGAGTTTGATTGCTTATATCTAACTCTCTAGCAATATCAGCGATTTTATGAGGTGGATTTTCCAAAAGTAAGCGCATTGCCAATAAGTGACAATGGCATTCAGGATTTTTACGGGGATGGCTAGCTGTTAATTTCCCTTCTTCATCTTGCTGAATGTATTGCCAGATGCGTTTACCAATACCTTGGCGCTCATTTTCCTGGATTTGGGCAATTTTGATATCCAGCAAATCTAAAGAAATAGTTGTTGATTGACGGTCAGGCAAGATATTCAGCAGCGTAGTTTCATCACCATCTTCGTTACGGGTTGGTCTGTCTAAACTGATGGTGTACTTGCTATCTGGCATATACAAATCTTTAATGCGCCATTTCAGATAGCCATTAATCCAGATTACTAGACTTTGTTGAAAGGAAGGCGATACTCCTTCCCTTCGGGACGCTACGCGAACGGAGTCACTTCGTGAACGCGCCTCAAATTCGCAAATCTTTCGACTGACCCATTCCCAAGTTTGATTTAAGGCTTCTAAATAGTCTTGGTGCCCAGACTTGTAGATACCAGGGAGTTGTTGAATAAGCATAAGCAGTCTATTTAATGCTTTCTGCCTCTCTGGACTGGGGTCTGGGTAGCAGCATACCTCATTAATAAGTTTTTGAAGTTGTTCATCCACAACGGTTTTGCTCCCAGGCTGCTGTGCCTGTTAATTACTTAGGCGAAAGACAACAAAGCTTTTGCTGCTTGAGTTTACCTGATTTTTTAATCAATTATTTATTGAGGATGTTACAAAATCAAAAAGTTTTGCTGTCACTAAGTAGTAATGCAAAATTAAATATACATTTGTCATTGCGAATGGAGTGAAACGGACGGAATGAAGCAATCGCAGTATCTAGACCTTGCGATCGCGAAGTGTGTCCGAAGGACTTATGCTTCATTCCGCTTTGCTCCATTCGCAATGACAATCTATTTGATAAATTTGCTTTCATTGGGATGCTCACATTGCAACTCTTAGAGGATGTTTGAAAAGTCCTTTTCTTAGTAGCAAAACGTTTTAGATCCCCCTAAATCCACGCCACGTGCTTCAAGTCGGGGAACCCGCCCAACGCAGTGGCTCCCCTTAAAAAGGGGGACTTTGATTCCAGTTCCCCCCTTTTTAAGGCTACGGTGTACACACATCTCTGTAGAAACCCAAAATCGTTGGAGATCCCCTAAATCCCCCGATAAATTGGGGGACTTTAAGAGACTTTTGCCCCCCTTGTTAAGGGGGGTTGGGGGGATCAAAAGCCTATGAGGCCACTCTCAAAGACTTGTGTGTACACCGTAGCTTTTTAAGGGGGGTTAGGGGGGATCAACAAGTGCCTAAAATCACAGCTAAATACTTGTTCATTCAACCTCTAAGAGACGCTCTGCGTAGCTTGCTTCCCCGGAGGGCTACGCTTTGCTCGCAATGACACAAAAATAGCATTAACCAAAAAAAACAAATTACATCAAAATCAACAGCCTGGGGCATTTGATGACGATGACTGGAATCAAAAAAAGTAAATTATACTACACCTATTTAAGTTACTTGGTATTAGACAGGCAAATCTTCTAGCCCTATCCATTCAGTGATAGATTGCCATTGACTTGCGTAAACAGTAGTATTAGTACGTTTTTCTTTTTGATTGTTTCTAAGTATTTTTCCCGTGACAGCTTTGGTAAACGAACTGGATTCAGACAAATTATAAACAGGCATTTCTTGCCAGCAGTGGCGACAAAACCAGTAACTCTCTGTGCCACGTATATGTTCTAAAAGTAAATTTGAACAGCAAGGACAGTAATTCATATTTTTTCAAATTAGGTTAATAAAAGTGTTATTGCTAATCAGGGCAGCCAGTTGAAAAACTTGATAAGTATTTAAAACGAGATGTTTATATTTTTACAATATAGTGAAAATATGAGGGATTTGTGAGAAAAGTTAAAACACTTAATAATATTACCTGATTTATACACATTTCTTAAGTAATGATCTCAGGATTGTTGAACTATTTTTCTCCAATATCCTCAAATTATCTTCAGTTGAAAGTCTTGCCAGAGGTTAATCGCAAACGTCGAAGGCACGAACTTGCTGGCGAGGTTCAGGAGCAATATTTTAATATTGATACTCATCAATCAATTTGAAATATTTCACCCTAACAACACTATCAATACCATCAATTAACTTAATTTTTTGAGACAGCAGAGCATCTATCTCTAATTTGCCAATAGAATAAGTTTATCGACTATAAAAGTCTATATAACTTCCTGGTTTCGTTACTAACTTGCATTGTATCCCATATATTAGGTCTTGTAATACTTACAGGGCATTTTATCAATATAGTTGATTGATAGTTGATTGATTTTAAATAGCATAAAAAGAATTTTTGATTTTTAACAATTCACTTAATCTAGCTACTGCTAGTTAATACTGATATTAAAAAGATTATTATGATTGACGAATTTCCCATAGGCTTCAACGATCGCCTGATTAACTTACCTGGCTTAAATCATGTTATTAATCGTTCCCCATTAACGATTAGTGCTGATAGTTTTGTAGTCGAAGCTATTGTCTTGATGAGTCGGGAAAGATGTATCAATTATGAACCTGTTATTTTAAACTCATCATTAGATTTAAACCCCGTAAATCAATCATTAACTGGTTGTATCTT
Source organism: Nostoc sp. KVJ3 (assembly GCF_026127265.1). Taxonomy (GTDB): domain Bacteria; phylum Cyanobacteriota; class Cyanobacteriia; order Cyanobacteriales; family Nostocaceae; genus Nostoc. The sequence goes on along the minus strand of NZ_WWFG01000002.1, from coordinate 2,039,876 downwards.
GGTTGTGGAAGGAGGAAATTTATTAGGTATTTTTACACAAAAAGATGTGCTTAGGCTGATAGCTTCTGGAATAGACTTATCGACGGTGAGAATGTCTGAAGTGATGACGCAGCCAGTAGTTACCCTTAGACAATCAGATTCTCAGGATATTTTTATTGCCTTATCGTTATTGCGTCAGTATCAGACTCACTATTTACCAGTTTTGGACGATCGCGGGCAATTGCTAGGAATCATTACTGAAACTAGCTTATTACAAGCCTTTGACCTGATAAAAATGGTTGGGATCATTGAAGGTTTACAGCAATATTTACAAAAATCCACAGATGAATTCAGGCAGGTTAATCAGCCAATTGAGATAGAGCAAGTGCGCTGCCAAATTCAAAATAACTTGAGAGCATGGGTTGATGCAGAATTGGCAACATTGCGCCAAGCTTATGACGAGTTAGAACAACAAGTGGCAGAACTTGTGATGTCTAACGTCCTATTGCAACAAGAAATTAGCGATCGCCAACGTGTAGAAGTTGCATTAAGACAGAGCGAAAACCTCTATCGTCAACTTGTGGAAAGCCAAACAGACATCATTATCCGCATTGATTTGCAAGGGCTGATTACCTTTGCCAATGTAGCTGCTTGTCAAACCTTTGGCTGGAAACAAGATGATTTTCGTGGCCTGTCATTTTTACAGTTTTTTCATCCAGATGACTTGCCTAAAGTAATGGGAAATATCACAGCTTTAGCATCTTCATCCTGTACTTTAAGCAATTGTGAGCAACGGACATTCACCGTTAATGGTATCCGTTGGTTTCAATGGAGTGCGATCGCAATTCATAATCACAAAGCAGAGATTGTTGAAATCCAAGGGGTAGGCAGAGATATTACCGAATATAAACAGGTAGAAGAGTCACTGCGCCAGAGTGAAGCGCGATTGAGTTTAGCTACCGAAGCAGTTCAAATGGGTATATGGGATCGTGATTTGATCGCCAATACTACTATTTGGTCTGCCAATATGGGGCCACTTTATGGTCTGCCTAGTAATACCTTGTGTCCAAACTTTGAAGACTATCTCAATCTAATCCACCCAGAAGACCGCGAATTTGTGGCAGCAAATATAGCTCAGATGATTGGGGAAGGCAAAGAATCTATAGAATATCGGGTTATTTGGCCCGACGGCAGCCAACACTACTTAAGCTGCAAAGGTCAAGTCTACTATAACGAAATTGGTCAGCCGATTCGGATAATCAGTACAAACCGCGATGTGACTGAGCGTAAGCTGGCGGAACAACAAATCTCCGAACAAGCTGCCCTACTTGATATCGCCACCGATGCCATATTAGTTCGAGATTTCCAATCTCAAATTTTATTCTGGAATAAAGGTGCAGAGCGGATGTATGGTTGGCTTTCTACAGAGGTTATAGGAAAAAACCTCCAGGAGATTTTGTACCTACCCGGAACTGAACAGCAATTGCAAGAACCCCTCAAAAGCGTCATTGACAATGGCTCGTGGCAAGGTGAGTTACATAAAGTCACGAAATCCGGTGAGGAAATTTTTGTAGAAAGTCGTTGGACATTGATGCGCGATCCCAAAGGAGAACCCAAATCCGTCTTGACTGTTGACACTGACATCACCCAAAAGAAACAACTCCAAGAGCAATTTTTTCGCGCCCAGCGATTGGAAAGCCTTGGTACTCTTGCAGGTGGCATTGCCCATGACTTAAACAATATATTGACACCAATTTTGGCAGCGGCTCAATTAGTACAGGGAAAATATTTCCAAGACAACGAGCATTCTGAACAACTGCTAGGACTTATAGAAAGCAACGCCAAACGTGGCGCGGCTTTAGTGAAGCAGGTCTTGTCCTTTGCGCGAGGATTTAAAGGAGAGCGGACAATTATCCAAGTCAAGTACCTAATTTCCGAAATTATCCAAATTGTTAAACAGACATTTCCCAAATCTATTGAATTTTCCACAGTTATCCCAGAAGACATTTGCGCGATCGCTGTTGACACCACACAATTACATCAAGTATTGATGAATTTGGTAGTAAATGCCCGTGATGCTTTACCAGACGGCGGCAATATCAAAATTTCTGTGGAAAATAAGTTTATTGATGAAGCTTATACCAGAATGAATCTCGATGCCAAAGTTGGGCATTATATTGTGATTACCGTCGCTGATAATGGAATTGGCATACCACCAGAAATATTAGATCGAATTTTTGAGCCATTTTTCACCACAAAAGGGGTCAATGTCGGTACAGGGCTTGGTCTTTCAACAGTGCTAGGCATCATTAAAAGCCACGATGGTTTTATTAAAGTGTCTAGCAATGTTGGCAGAGGCAGTAAATTTGACCTATTCTTACCAGCAGTGGAAGCAACTCTAGTGTTTGAGAGAGAAGACGTAGATGTGCTACCAGGAGAGGGAGAACTGATTTTAGTTGTAGATGATGAAGCCCAAATTCGGGAGATTGACAGAATTATTCTTGAAAACCATAACTATAAGATACTTGCTGCCAGTAATGGCATAGAAGCGATCGCCCTCTATGCCCAACACAAGCATCAAATCAATGCCGTATTGATGGATATAATGATGCCGGAGATGGACGGAATCACCGCTATTCGCACCTTGCAAAAAATAAACAACCAGGTTCAAATTATTGCCTGTAGCGGACTAAACTCAATGGAAGTCTTTGGTCAACGGGCTGATGCTAATGTGCAAGCAGTTTTATCAAAACCCTATACAGCCAGAGAATTGTTGAAAACTTTACACCACCTATTCAGAGGGAGTGAGTAGAGACGCAATACATCGCATCTCTATACAAGGTTTTTGGTCTTATCCGAGCAGTACTAGTACCGCAGGGCGGAATTAAAAATTAAAAATTAAAAATTAAAAACGAATACAGCATGAGGGTTTCATTGATTTGGAATGGGTGGTTTATTTCCGCCGCACTGTACTAGGTTTTTTGGTGTTGGCAACCTATGCCTGGGTGAATTATAGCGATCGCAATCTCTGACAACCAAGGCACAAGCATAAAAAAACTGGTGAACGAGTAAGTAAGTGAGTCAAATTAAATTAGAACTTACGCATTGACAGAAAATTGATACTATGTATTCAAATTCAAATTCTGCGCTAAATGTTCCAAAATAAAGTCACGAGCTACTTGGAGAGACAGATTCCTTTGGATTTCATACCAATTTTCAATCAAGTCTTCTGCCCGCATTAATTCTAATTGTGTGAAAGCGCGAATTGCACTAAAAAAGTGAGTCTTAATAGCATCGGTTGTTCTAACCATGAATCTTCCAATGCCACATACTTGTTTAATAGCTCTGTGGTAACACTCAATCCCCCAATGAATTGAATGTAGCTCTTTAAATTCTGTTCTGGAAATTGAGTTTAGTGTATCTTTTTCAGGGATATACATAATGTAATATCTTTTAGTTTCGTTTTTGAAACTTTTCCGAAATACTTTTACCTGACCAAAATTCTTTAGATACACTATTAAACCATCTTCGGGAATTTCTAAGTTTTGGACTTGGGTAAAATTTTTACCATCAATGGAACATGAGCGATTTTTAGCTACCCCAGTTAAAAACCCTAATCCCTTGTTTTTCAGTAACTTCAGGTTTTTTTGACTGGAATACCAAGCGTCAGTTGTCATTGTTTTAGGCTTTAAACCCCAATCCATTACCTCAGTAATCATTTCTCGTAAATAATCATTTTTAGTCTTGTTATCTTGTTTGTTATAAATGCGATAATTTACAGGTACAGATTTACCTGAACACTCGGTGTAATACAAGGTAATTAACTGAACTCCCTTAACGGCACGATGATGTCTACCTGAATAGTAATAACCGATTAAATCTGTTATTTCCGGGTCACTATGAGGCTTATCAATTACCGTATCATCTCCACTTAAAGTACCTCCAACTAGATTGATATTGGGCTTGATTTCTTCAAATAAGTCCTTGGGTTCGTACCGTTCACGTAGCAAAAATCTATTGACGCTATCATGAGATAAATTTTCCATTATCTCTGCCAGACGTGTGCAACCTGGATACTTTGATTCTGCCAGTAGAAACAGAGTATAAGTGTTCAAGTCACATTTAGCGGTTGATGGTTTAGTAATTGCTCTGATTGTCCGAACCCTAAACACAGCCAAGTAAATTATCTGTTTTTAACGCCTCTGGTAACTAGCGGTCGCTGTTTTTTTTCTGCATTCTCCTTATGCACTTTTTGTCTTGCTTGTCAATGCGTAAGTTCTATAAATATAAAACATTGCTTACCGAACAACTCAAATCAGGGATTGTGATTGCCGGAACACCTGTTTATCCGGGTAAAGGTGTGTTGCAAGGTGGCGTGCTTTCTGGTGCTTTAGCTAATTTATACCTGAGCGATTTTGATCGGAAATGTCTGCGTCACGGCATGAATTTAGTTCGATACGAAATATCTTAAGCACTGGGAGGAGAAGTTACAAATCGAGACGATGCACCCACACACAGGTCATAAAGTAGCGTATCGTCGTTGTATAGAATTGCAGGTGCGCGAATATATTGCTTGTTTGACTGGTGAGGTTGAAGTCTATCGTCCAATGACTTGGCAGAAGTAAAACTGGAAAATAGTTGTTGATTTACTGTTTTAATTGACTTTTCGTGGGATAGACACAATGGCTGAAACCCTGATTCTCTCGTTCTATCCCACGAAAAGCACTCTACTTATGGGTTTGATGCCTCTTGATGATGAACTTATTGCCAAGAATTATCAATTATTTCGGAAAAAATTTGCATCCCACGAAAAAGTGCTGTAGACTTGTTGCTGGGTAAGGCTTTCAGCGACTACCCTTTAAACTTCTTCGGAAGTTGAACTAATGGAAACAGCGCACGAGTCGCAGTTAGGCCAGTCTTAAGAGAAACTTTAAACTTCTTCGGAAGTTGAACTAATGGAAACTTTTTCTCTTCTTCATTCTCTTGTGGTTCTTCGCACTTTAAACTTCTTCGGAAGTTGAACTAATGGAAACAATTTGAGAAATGAAAAACACGTAAGTCAACCAACGTGCTTTAAACTTCTTCGGAAGTTGAACTAATGGAAACAAAATGCAAGCAGCGAGAGAAGCCCCAAAAATCCAACTTTAAACTTCTTCGGAAGTTGAACTAATGGAAACTTTACTATCCTGCTCATCAACTAACTTTATTGTCAGATCTTTAAACTTCTTCGGAAGTTGAACTAATGGAAACTCATATGTTTCTGTTTCTGATAGAGACAGATATATTCTTTAAACTTCTTCGGAAGTTGAACTAATGGAAACAAGTGTTTCCTCCTGCACTCCCGTTTATTCCGAAACCGCTTTAAACTTCTTCGGAAGTTGAACTAATGGAAACACTGGGCAGTTTGCTTGAATCAATGGCAAAATCAAAGTCTTTAAACTTCTTCGGAAGTTGAACTAATGGAAACCATTACCTATTGGCATTGGGTAAAACTGAGGAGTTTTTTGAATCTTTAAACTTCTTCGGAAGTTGAACTAATGGAAACTAACCCAAAAGCCTGTATTAATAGTCTGTTGAGTAGTTCTTTAAACTTCTTCGGAAGTTGAACTAATGGAAACGCTCAGAACGTAAACTTCACTATCCTGTCCCAAAACTTTAAACTTCTTCGGAAGTTGAACTAATGGAAACGTCATAGCAACTAATTCAAGTGATGTTTGAGTTGCTAAAAAAACTTTAAACTTCTTCGGAAGTTGAACTAATGGAAACGAACGGGATTAGAAGTTGCGCCTCTGCGACTTCTACTTTAAACTTCTTCGGAAGTTGAACTAATGGAAACTATATCGCAATCAATGTTTGGAAAATGAATAACAACTTTAAACTTCTTCGGAAGTTGAACTAATGGAAACTTGTAAACAAAACTTCATAGCCTTGTTCACCATCTCTTTAAACTTCTTCGGAAGTTGAACTAATGGAAACGTTGGTGCTGCTACTGCTGTCGGTGCTGCTACTGCTTTAAACTTCTTCGGAAGTTGAACTAATGGAAACTTTGTACCAAACCTTCTAGCCGAGGCAAAAGTTCCTTTAAACTTCTTCGGAAGTTGAACTAATGGAAACTAGAGTTCGATGGGGCTTACGTGCGTCTGTTTATAGTCTTTAAACTTCTTCGGAAGTTGAACTAATGGAAACCCTTGAGCAGTTGCACCGACCTGAATTTCTTCAGTTTCTTTAAACTTCTTCGGAAGTTGAACTAATGGAAACTACGGTAGGTAATGATGTCTGAGCCATTGAAGGTAAGTATGTCTTTAAACTTCTTCGGAAATTGAAATAATGGAAACCCGAAGGTGGTTAGTGTAAAAAGACTGAGAGGATGTTTTAAAAGTAGTTAGCTGTGACTTTAATCGAATTATTACCCCCCTTAATCCCCCCTTATAAAGGGCTGCGGTGTACACACAAGTCTAATTACCCCCCTTAATCCCCCCGATATATTGGGGGGAAACCGGAAAATCCAGTTCCCTCCCCTTTATAAGGGGAGGGTTAGGGTGGGGTAATTCGAGGACTGGTAGTGATTCGATAACTTGTGTGTACACCGTAGCTTATAAAGGGGGGAAACAAGAAAATCCGGTTCCCTCCCCAATATATCGGCTACAGTGTACACACAAGTCTTAAAATTCCCCCTAGTACTTGGTTTCGTCATCTAGCAATAGGATTGTGCGATCGCTCACCTGAGCTTGTCATTGCGTTCGCGAACAGCGTCTCGTAGAGAGGAGGAACGACGTTTGCGCAGCGTGTCGTAGACAAGCAATCGCATAAACTATGAGATTAAGGGATTACTTCGTTCCGCTATCGCTTTTCATACTTATAACTCCAAACTCCCTCATCCCATTGATTTGAAGTTTTCGCACTCTTTCATCCCAAAGCTAGACGCGAGTATTCTAGATAGTTACCTACTATTGGAAGGAAAATGTACCTCATAGAAGCTGGAGACTAGGACAAAAAAATGAGGTCGTGGCCTAGCCAAAGTTTTGGAATTCGTCATCATGTATGAACTAGTTCAAGCTGTTTTCAACGGTGATGAAAAAACTGCTCTACATCAGTTGATTTCTACGTTGAGTGCTTCAGGTAAGCATTATTTTCTGAGAAACGAGATTTTGCAAGCTTTTGCCGATTACTGTCATCAATCCCAAAAGCCAGCTTATTTTTACCACTCTTCTTCTGTTGGCAAACTGATACAGTACACTCACGAAATAATTATCGAAGAGGAAAATACTTGGTTCGTGGTTCGACCCAAAATTGCTAACCAGGAAGTTTGGCGACTGACAGCCGATTTTAATAACTTCGAGCAGATGACACCGCAAGTACTGCTAGATGTAAGAGATCGCTTAGTCAACCGCTACCAACCCGACATCCTCGAAATCGACCTCCACCCCTTTTATGAGGGTTCTCCAAGAATCGACGATCCCAGAAATATTGGTCAAGGTTTAGCCTTCCTTAACCATTACCTGTGCAATCAATTGTTGACTGACCCCGAATATTGGGTAGAAATGCTGTTTAAAGCATTACAGGGCCTAAAAAACAATGGGGTTCGCCTACTGTTTAGCGATCGCATTCCCTCCGGTATTGAGTTAGCCAAACAAATTAAGTTAGCACTTAATTTGCTAAATGAGCGATCGCCTGATGAACCTTATGAAAAATTCCGCTTCGACCTCCAAAAACTCGGCTTTGAACCGGGTTGGGGTAACACTGCGGCGCGAGTTTCCGAAACCCTAGAACTCCTCGACCGACTCATTTACTCCCCAGAACCTGGCATATTAGAAGCATTTGTAGCTCGCGTCCCCGCCGTTTTTCGCGTCGTTCTCATTTCCATTCATGGCTGGGTTGGACAGGAAGATGTTTTAGGAAGAGATGAAACACTCGGTCAAGTTATCTACGTCCTTGAACAAGCACGTAGCTTAGAAAACGAACTACAGGAACAAATTAAACTCGCTGGACTAGACCAGCTAGGCATTAAACCACATATAATTATTCTGACTCGGCTAATCCCCAACTGTGAAGGAACATTTTGTAATCTGCGTTTAGAAAAAGTTCAAGATACTGAGAATGCTTGGATATTGCGCGTTCCTTTTGGTGAATTCAATCCAGAAATCACTAACAATTGGATTTCTAAATTTGAGATTTGGCCTTATTTAGAACAATTTGCCATAGATGCAGAAAAAGAATTACTAGCTCAATTTAAAGTCAAACCTAATCTGATTGTTGGTAATTACAGCGACGGTAACTTAGTAGCCTTCCTTCTATCTCGCCGGATGAAAGTTACCCAGTGCAACATTGCTCATTCTTTGGCAAAACCTAAATATCTATTTAGTAATTTATATTGGCAAGATTTAGAAGAACAATATCATTTCTCCGTACAATTCACCGCCGATTTGATTAGCATGAATGCCGCCGACTTCATTATCACATCGTCCTATCAAGAAATTGTTGGCACACCCGACACAATAGGTCAATATGAGTCGTATAAGTGGTTTACAATGCCACAGTTGTATCATGTAGTTGATGGCATTGATTTGTTTAGTCCTAAATTCAACTTAGTGCCGCCGGGAGTAAATGAGAATATTTTCTTTCCCTATAGTCAAAAAGAAGACCGAGATTCTCACCTTCGTACACAAGTCCACGATTTACTATTTAGCCGCGAAGACCCCCAAATCTTTGGTAACTTAGATCGCCCTAATAAGCGACCAATCTTTGCCGTTGATACCATTACTTCAATCAACAATCTCACTGGTTTAGCTGAATGCTTTGGTAAAAGTCAGGCGTTACAAGAACGTTGTAACCTGATTATCTTAAGTAGTAAACTGCATCCAGATGAAGCTATAAACCCACAAGAAGCAGAAGAAATTCAAAAACTCTACGACATTATCGATCGATATCATCTCTCTGGCAAGATTCGCTGGGTGGGGATGCGTATCCCTAGTATTGAACTCGGCGAAGCCTACCGGGTAGTTGCAGATTCTCAGGGAATTTATGTCCATTTTGCCCGCTTTGAATCCTTCGGCCGGAGTATTTTGGAAGCGATGATTTCTGGTTTGCCTACTTTTACTACTCAATTTGGCGGTTCTTTAGAAATTATCGAAAACCAAGAAAACCGATTTAATGTTAATCCTACGGACTTAGAAGAAACAGCAAAGAAAATTTTAGATTTCATTGAAAAATGTGATATTCATCCTGAGTATTGGTACGAAGTCTCAGAATGGATGAGTCAACGAATTCATAATCGATACAATTGGCATTTGCATAGTAATCAATTACTACTGCTTGCAAAAATGTTTACTTTTTGGAACTTTGTGGCTCCAGAAAATAACGAAGCCAGAGATCGCTATATGGAAACCTTATTTCATCTCATTTATAAACCTAGAGCCGAAAAGATTTTAGAAAAGCACATGGGGGTAATTCGTAATTCGTAATTCGTAATTGGGAGTAGATTGGAGATTTTGAGTCTATAAAGAAGGGGAGTTATACCAATTTAATGTGAAGTTGCACATATCTTGATCCCCCTAAATCCCCCTTAAAAAGGGGGACTTTAATTCCGATTCCCCCCTTTTTAAGGGGGGTTAGGGGGGATCAACAAGTGCCTAAAATCACAGCTAACCACTTTTCAAACATCCTCTCAGATACTTGTTCATCCACCTCGGAACTCCGTTCATCCGCCTCAAAACTGGATGAATCCACCTCGGAACTCCGTTCATCCGCCTCGGAACTGGATGAATCCACCTCGGAACTCCGTTCATCCGCCTCGGAACTGGATGAATCCACCTCGGAACTCCGTTCATCCGCCTCGGAACTGGATGAATCCACCTCGGAACTCCGTTCATCCGCCTCAGAACTGGATGAATCCATCTCGGAACTCCGTTCATCCACCTCAGAGCTGGATGAATCCACCTCGGAACTCCGTTCATCCACCTCAGAACTGGATGAATCCACCTCGGAACTCCGTTCATCCACCTCAGAACTGGATGAATCCATCTCGGAACTCCGTTCATCCACCTCAGAACTGGATGAATCCACCTAAAAATCTCCAACCCAGTCCCAATTACGAATTACTAAATTCTCCATTCTATGCAAACAAAAGACCGTTCTCGCCATTTTATTTACACAGACTGGATATTAATCGAAACCCAGTTTGACCCTGACCAATTGCAATCTAAAGAAACCGTCTTTACAATCGGCAATGGATACTTGGGAACAAGAGGCAGTTTTGAGGAAGGATATCCTCATGCATTACCCGGTACTTTTATCAATGGTGTCTACGACGATGTGCCAGTGGTGTACACTGAACTGGTAAATTGCCCTGACTGGCTACCCTTAATAGTAATTGTGAATGGCGATCGCTTCCGTCTCGATCAAGGTGAGATATTAAGCTACGATCGCCAACTCGATCTCCGTCAAGGACTACTCACCCGTGCTTTACGTTGGCGTTCTCCCAGTGGGAACACCATAGACATTAGCTTTGAACGCTTTGCTAGTCTTGCAGATCCCCACATTTTGGCGCTACGCTGCCAGATAACGCCAGTAGATTTTGATGGGTTAATCGAAATTCAAGCTAGTATCAACGGCTATCCCGAAAATCAGGGTTTCAATCACTGGGAAGGACTAGATCAAGGCAAAACAGACGAAGGAATCTGGTTACAACGCCGTACCCGCCACTCTCGAATTGAACTTGGGATGGGAGCAAAGGTAACAATATTAGGCGCTGAAGCATCTTTGCAAGTCAATACTGCACCTGGTTATCCAACCTTAAGTACTAACTTTTTGGCGAAGGCGCAACAGACTGTAATAGTAGAAAAATTAGTAACAGTTTTTACCTCACGGGAGATTGAAACCCCAGTCTCAGCCGCTCAAGAAAAACTCGCCCATCTACCAGATTTTGCAACCCTCCTAAAAGCCAATGAGGAGGCATGGAATGACGTTTGGCAACAAAGTGATATCCTGATTGAGGGAGATAGCAAAGCTACTTTTGCCGTTCGCTACAACGTATTTCAACTGCTGATTGCTGGCCCGCCAAATGACGATTGCGTGAGCATTCCGGCTAAAACTCTTTCTGGATTTGGCTATCGCGGTCATATCTTTTGGGATACAGAAATTTTTATGCTGCCCCTATTTCTGTTTACCCAACCAGCGATCGCTAGAAACCTCCTCAGTTACCGTTGGCACACCTTACCAGGAGCTAGACGCAAGGCAGCCCATTACGGCTATAAAGGGGCAATGTTCGCCTGGGAAAGTGCTGATAGTGGAGATGAAGTAACACCACGTTGGGCACTGGGAAATGATTTTTATGGTGAAGACGTGCGGATTTGGTGTCGCGATCGCGAAATTCATATCAATGCAGATATCCCTTACGCCGCTTGGAATTACTGGCAAACTACTGGTGATAATGAGTGGATGCAAAAGTCTGGTGCAGAGATAATTTTGGATACTGCAATCTTCTGGGCTAGCCGGGTAGAATTTAATCCTGAGCGCCAAAAGTATGAAATTCGGGGAGTCATCGGAGTGGATGAATACCATGAACTCGTCCACAACAACGCTTTTACAAACCGGATGGCGCAATGGCATTTAGAGAAAGCGATCGCAGTCTATGATTGGTTGGTTCAAAAATTCCCCGAACGAGCTAGAGAATTAGAAGAGAAACTGCAACTCACCGCCCAAGAGCGAACGCACTGGCAAGATATTATTGACAAAATATTGTTTCTCTATGACCCATTAACAGAACTCATTGAGCAGTGCGAGGGATTTTTCCACTTAGAAGATATAAATTTAGCAGACAATGAAAAGCGCGATCGCTCCATGCAAGCTGTCCTAGGTGTCGATCAAACAAACAAATATCAAGTAATCAAACAGCCAGATATATTAATGCTTCTTTATTTAATGCGAGAATCAGCAGATTTTCCCTACAGCGAAAGAGCATTGCAAACAAACTGGGACTACTACGCACCCCGCACCGATATTACTTATGGTTCCTCCCTTGGCCCAGCAGTTCATGCCATCTTAGCTTCCGATTTGGGCAAATCCACGGAAGCTTATAAAGTATTTATGCACGCCTTAATGGTGGATCTTGAAGATAACAGAGGTAACACCAGCGATGGAATTCATGGCGCTAGTGCTGGCGGCATTTGGCAAGCTGTAATTTTTGGATTCGGTGGCATCCAAATCACCGAAAATGGCCCCATAGCTAACCCTCATCTGCCTGATGGCTGGACGCGCCTAAAGTTTAAACTGCATTGGGACAATAAATGGCATGACTTTGATTTGCATCGGGGATTGGGTATGGTGAGAAGGGAACAAGGAGACAAGGAGACAAGGCAGATAACGCAGATAACCAATGCCCAATCCCCAATTCCCAACATCCAAGGATTTATCTTTGATTTAGATGGTGTGCTGACAGATACAGCAGAACTTCATTACCTAGCTTGGAAGCAATTAGCAGATGAAGAAGGTATACCATTTAATCGGCAGGACAACGAAGCGCTGCGGGGTGTATCTCGTCGTGCTTCTCTGATGCTGATTCTTGGGGATAGACCATATTCGGAAGCACAAATCCAAGAGATGATGGAACGTAAGAATCGCTACTATGTGGAACTGATGCAAAATATGACATCCAAGGATTTGTTACCAGGTGCGATCGCTCTTTTGGATGAACTGCGACAAGCTGGGATTAAAATCGGCATTGGTTCAGGTAGCAAAAATGCCCGCACAGTGATCGAGCGATTGGGTATTACTGACAAAATAGATGCGATCGCTGACGGTTATAGTGTAGAGCAACCCAAGCCAGCCCCCGACCTATTTCTATACGCAGCCAAGCAGCTAGGAATCGAACCAGAACAATCTGTAGTTGTAGAAGATGCCGCAGCTGGCATTGACGCGGCTATAGCTGCTGGGATGTGGGCAATAGGACTTGGCCCTGTTGAACGAGTTGGAGCCGCTCATGTTGTTTTACCTAGCCTAGCAGGTATCAAATGGACAGATTTAAGAGCCAAATTAAGTGACGTTGCCAAACAAAAACATTCAGGTACTTCCAAATAAAATTTATTTAAACTAGGACTAGGGCGTGTTTTCAAACTTGCTCGTTTAGCCTCCTAACTTTTTAGATCCCCCTAAATCCCCCGATAAATTGGGGGACTTTAAGAGACTCTTTGCCCCCTTTTTTAAGGGGGGTTGGGGGGATCTAAGACTTTGAAAACATGCCCTAGTACCGCAGGGCGGAATTAAAAATTAAAAATTAAAAATTAAAAACGAATACAGCATGAGGGTTTCATTGATTTGGAATGGGTGGTTTATTTCCGCCGCGCTGTACTAGTCCTATAAACGAATAAAAGGGTGAAAGTCCCCATTCCCAATTTTTTCGATCGCAAACTTATTGAACACGGTTTAATATACATTGGTTTGATAGAAATACCGTAGTTTTAGAAAAAACTTCTTGCTTGTTTAAGTAGAATATGTGATACTCTAAAACTATAAACAAAGCACGGTATTTCTATCGTTTTACCGTAGTTTATAAGGACAGGACTCATGCAGCTACTATGGTTCATCCCAACCCACGGCGACGGACGTTACCTTGCAACTGCTACAGGTGGACGGGCAGTAAGCTTTCCCTATCTGCGACAGATTGCCCAAGCAGTGGATGACCTTGGTTATACAGGGGCATTGCTACCCACGGGGCGTTCTTGCGAAGATGCTTGGATAGTAGCGTCAACGCTACTATCACTAACGCGACAAATGCGTTTTTTGGTAGCGATTCGTCCCGGCTTGGTATCACCTGGAGTAGCGGCGCGGATGGCAGCGACTTTCGATCGCCTCTCTGGTGGACGCTTGCTGATTAATGTCGTGACAGGAGGCGATCCCGTAGAGTTAGCGGGAGATGGCTTGCATTTAGATCACGATCAGCGCTATGAATTAACAGATGAATTTTTGACAGTATGGCGAGCGATCGCTAGTGGAGAACAAGCTAATCTTCAAGGCGATTATCTGAATATTCAAAATGGAAAACTGCTGTTTCCACCTGTTCAAAAGCCGTATCCACCCTTGTGGTTTGGCGGTTCTTCTCCTGTTGCTCAAAAAATCGCTGCCAAGCACATAGATGTCTATCTAACTTGGGGCGAACCACCGGCACAAGTAGCTGAAAAGATTGCATCAGTTCGCAGACTTGCTTTATCAGAAGGCCGGACTTTGCGGTTTGGGATTCGCCTACATGTGATTGTGCGCGAAACCGAGAGTGCAGCTTGGGATGCAGCCAATGATTTGATTAAATATGTAGATGACGAAGCGATCGCTAAAGCTCAAAAAGCTTATGCGCGGATGGATTCAGTTGGGCAACAACGCATGACTCAATTACACCACGGTAATCGTGAGGCATTAGAGATTAGCCCGAATCTGTGGGCGGGAGTAGGTTTGGTGCGGGGTGGTGCGGGAACGGCCTTAGTCGGCAATCCCCAAACCGTAGCCGCCAGGATCTTGGAATATGCAGATTTAGGTGTTGAGTCCTTTATCCTCTCTGGCTATCCCCACCTAGAAGAAGCTTATCGAGTTGCAGAACTTCTATTTCCCCATTTGCCCTTAGAGAATCTGCCCACAGTGGAGAAGCAACATGTCTTAAGTCCATTTGGCGAGATTGTGGCAAATGAAGATTTCCCTAAGCAGCAGCATAATCAGAAAGCCACATCCATATCCTAGTAAAGTTTAGAGTACTGGGAATTGGGCATTGGGGATTGGGCATTGGGCATTGGGGAAGAAACTTCTTAAATAATTCCCCCTCATCTCCCTCATCCCCCTTGTGCCCCATGCCCATTAATTAATACATTAGGAGTTTAATTGCATGACAAATATTCTAGCGATCGCAGGTAGTCCAACTCATCCATCTAGAACATCTGGTTTGGTCGAATACACCGCCAAGCTTTTACAACAAGAAGGCTTGCATATAGACATTATTTCAGTTCGAGATTTACCTGCTGAAGATTTAGTTTTTGGACGATATGACAGCCCGGCTTTAGAACAGCCAAAAGCTTTATTAGCAAAGGCAGATGGTGTGATTATTGCCACCCCAATCTACAAAGCTGCTTACACAGGAGTGCTGAAAACATTTCTAGATTTGCTACCACAAAAATCATTGACAGGTAAACCCGTGTTACCAATTGCCCTTGGTGGAACGATCGCTCATTTATTGGCAATTGAATATGCTCTAAAACCTGTACTATCTGAATTAGGAGCGCGGCATATCTTAGCTACTGTTTATGCAGTAGACAAACAAATTCAACGACAAGCTGATAACAGCGTCGTGTTAGATGAGGAAATTGAGCAAAGACTCAAAGATGTTCTTAAGGAATTTGTTAAAGCTGTAGCTTATGATGCCGCCGCGCCTCAAGAATTGGTTCATGCCAATTAAATAATCAAGTTTATACCTCCGTTTGTTGGTAACAGAGGGTAATTTCTACCCATCTGTTACTTTTTTATAAAAGTTAATCAGAGAAACATAAATTTTCGCTATTAGAATTACACTTTTATAGCAATATTCAAATTAATAGACTATATCTATACCTCTCTCCAAAAACATTTATTCTATTCAAACTATGAATTTTACTAACATAAAATATTATATATCCCAATTGTCTCCTAACTCTAACTGTAGTAGGTGAGTTAAATTAACTTATCTACTACTTTTTCCTTTTTTCTCCTGACATCTTCAACTTGCCATCAGGACGATATAAGAGAGGTTATTGAATTTTGCTATTATCTAATAAATCCCAAATTATATGAACCATAAACCTGATTTTTTATCAGAACTTTGCGATTTTTTATATCCTCGTAGTTCGTATTATGGGCAGTTGAAGCCAGAATATTTGGTATTTAATGCTAATCTCCAAGAGTTTTCTCAACGGGTGAGCTACATCTGTAACCTGCAAACTAGTGGCAAACTTTCTCCAGAAGAGGCTTACAAAGAAATTCACATTCTTTGGAAACAGTTGAAACATACCAAAAAATCATTAGGAATTGGGTGAATTAGCTTTTAAAATTGAACAGCAATGGAGTTATAGTTAGCTTTAAGTAACCATGCAGAATTAATTACAGTCATTGCGAGCAAAGCGAAGCAATCCCAGCCCCCGCGTTCGCGAAGCGTGTCCGAAGGACTTATGCTTCATTTCGCTATCTCTACGAGACGCTACCGCGTTAAGCGAAGCTATGCCGAAGGCTTTACGCTCCATTCGCAATGACATTGTGTAATTAATTTTGTTTAACTACTTATAGACTTCATGTCGCCCCTTCATAGATCCACTACGTTATCTGTGGTTGTAAAGTTTCCTAAAAATATAGGTTGGATAAGGCTAATACCTTACCCAACCAAAGCGCGAGCGCTGTTAACGAGTCGCGGAATTCCCCAGCTTCAATGTACTCATAAGGTGGGGATTGTGAGCCAAGCTTTGAGGATTACATCTGGAAGAGAGTTTTTACATAAGCAAAAAATCAATTCCAGATGGATGACGAATCCCCACGATTTTCTGGTAAGATACCTGACTGTCTGTCTTACGCCAGGGTAGTTCACTAATACAACAGCAGACAAAGCTCAAAGCTTTACCCACACTGTTTACCACTATTGTGATTGTCTGTGGCAAGTTAAACTTATTGTCACCTAATATTGTGCAGAGTATTGTAAATACCGAAAATGGATTTAAACTGTGACTTTTAAACCGTCAAATTTTGTGAAGGTGAACCCATTGAATATTTCGTTGTAACCCAGTCTCTCATCCCTGAGAAGGCTAATAGCAACCTCTTCTCCCAAAGCCAAAGCAGCTGAACCATCTGAACGCCAATGGATACCACCATGACCGCGACCAATAGCATAGTTCGTCGCCAGTTTATTCAATTCTCCACCTACAGTCAGTGGTGGCCCACTATAAGAAATTACTTTTGTGGGATCATTGGGGTCAGGCACTACTGGATCGGGGATAATAAAGTTTTCATCAAAAAATGCTTTCAATAGTGTAACATTAACGCCAGCATTAGCAGCCGCACCGCCTGTATAGGAGGAATGGGTTGGCGATCCTTCTGGATATGCTTGGGGTAGTAAATAGGTGCCGAAGGTGCTAAAGGTCTGAGCTAAAGCTTTGGAATTCAAAAGCTCAGAATTAATCGGATACTTCGTTTTATTGACAATGTTGTTGTAGACTAGCCCACCATAAGCTTCCGGGCGCAGAATGCGGTGTACATAATACTTCTGCCAGTATGAGGCTCTAATCACACGCGAGCTAGCCAAGTTAAGCAAGGCTTGGAAATGTCCGGCTGCAAAGGTTGCATTAGAACCAATTTGAGTATTCGATCTCACGTAGGGATTGCCCGGATTCAAAGGTGCATTGATACCACCAAGAATCAAGGAGGCTCCCAGGTATGTAGGGCCGCCAATATGGGCATACTCACCTAAATCCCGAACCGTGACTATGTAACGGTTTTTAGGGTCGTATTTAATAGACTTCCCAGAACTACCTCCATTCTGAATAGTCAACCATTCCTGGAAATCCAGTAGAAAATCATTACCAGAAAGAGCAGTACGAATCAGTGGTGAAACGGACTGAGTTCCCCAAGGAATAGTTCGCAACAAAAATTGTGAGATGTAAGGCCCATCTAGTACCCCTGGTGGAATAACATATTTTGTAGTTATACCTAAACTGTATAGATTGACGTAGTTGACACTGCCACGAAATAGAGTCTGAGGGGTGACACGCCCATTTTGTTTTGGCCCTTGAAAGGCCGAAAGCTTGTTGAGGTCTTCTACAGCTGCCAAGACTTTTGGATTGTCAGTATTGTTTTGGAGCTTGGAAAGAGGTACATCTCGAAGTAAAGCTTGCCAGTAGAGTTCAACTGCTTCAGCAGCGCGTTCTGCACTAGCTAGAGCAGGTGGTGGTGGTACTGCTATCTGCGCTGCATTGATTCCTTCTAGGCTAATTGCGAGGGGGCCTTGAGGATTGACCAGCTTTCTGCCGCCACCCAAGATAATATTTTCATAATCATTGGGGTTTTGCGTTGTCAGGGCTTTGGTCAAAGAGTTGTAAGCTTCCAACTTAACTTCGCCAAGCCCATTATGCGGTAGTCCCCTACTGTCAGAGCCGATTTTGTTAGGATAACGCTCCTCATCGCCGTTGGTCGGATGTGGCGGAATGTTAATACTCCGTTCAACTCTGGCTGCTTCAACACGGACTCGATAGGCTTTATCAACAAACCTGTTGTAGTCGAAGGCTCGGTTATACCGTCTGTTGACATCTTGAGCTTGTACAATATCTCCTCCTTTTTTTGAGGAGAGAGGTGAACCTAAAACTCCGGCAACAACGCTAGCAGCGCTAAACAAACCAGCGCGACCGAGAAATGAGCGTCTGCTGCCATGAGTACTAAAAAAACGTTTGCTAGCTACACGGGGTTGCTTCGGTTTCTCTATTTCGCTATTAGCCTGAGTATCTGGCTCGAAGCCTTGATGAGAATTAGGATCTATTTGCATGAGATATTCTCCACTGGTAAAAAATAACGCAAAAATCTAGTCATGAGTGAATACATGAGCATCTGAAAGCTAGAACTACTAGCCACACCTAATACACCTATTTCCATAGAAACAGGGCAATATTACCGGATTTGGGATGAAATCTGAGGTTACTCTACTGGAAGGTAACTTGCATTGGAGATGATTCTCCTGAAAGTCATGTAAGCATTCAGTGCTGGTATGATGCCTTAATCACATGGCTGTTAGACTTCTGTACTTGAGTCTGATAGTATCTTGCCGGAGTTAAAGCATAGCTAAAACCACCTGCTTACTTCTAGTAAATCTATAAAGTACGGTAAGTTTATCGATTTACCGTATTTTATAGATGTTAAATCAGACTGTCTCATAATCGGCGATGAAAATCAAGAGGTTTTTGCAAGAAATTTAGCAAAAGCGTGAAAGCCCCACAAAAATAGACGCGCAGCGTCGCCATGCTTGAGTCTGAGGATGAAGCGCAACACAGTGGGTTTTGATGAAGTATCAGAGGCGGTTGTTATTGAAAAGTAAAGTTGAGAGAATTAAGCGATCGCAGAACTTTTCGGTCTACCCTAAATCTAGGGCTATTTTATTCTCATCTAGCTCGCCTCAGAATGAATTCTTAATCTAAGGAGAGTTGGCGATGCCTACCGTAGGCATCGCTGTTTATACGGCAATACGCTTTTTTGGTCAGTTTAACCAGTAAATTAGATGTAGGGCGTAAAAAAATAAACTCAATGAAAGCGATGTCTAACGACAGGCCGCAAGGCGTGTGCGCTACTGATTTTGCATCTATTATCGGTGAAGAAAATGCTATTTGCCTTTGGGAAAATATCGAAATAGGCCAGCAAAACCGTATCCAACAGGCTATAACTTCTGGAAAATCTCCCAGTTGCATTGTCTATCCCCGCACCCAACAACAACTAGCCGCAGTCATCGCCAAAGCTCACAGTCACAACTGGCGCGTCCTCCCCTGTGGTAGTGGTAGTAAACTTAACTGGGGTGGTTTAGCTAAGGGCGTTGATGTCGTAGTTAGTACAGAACGCATCAACCAATTGATTGAACATGCTGTTGGCGATTTGACTGTCACAGTAGCAGCTGGAATGAAGTTTTCGGATCTTCAAGCACTTTTAGCAAAATCGCGGCAATTTCTCGCCCTTGACCCCACAGCAGCAGAATCAGCAACCATTGGCGGTATTGTCGCCACGGGTGATACAGGTTCTCTGCGGCAACGTTATGGTAGTGTGCGCGACCAGTTACTAGGCGTTACCTTTGTCCGTGCTGATGGAGAAATCGCTAAAGCTGGGGGAAGAGTAGTTAAAAATGTTGCCGGATATGACTTGATGAAATTACTTACTGGGTCTTATGGCACATTAGGCTTTATTAGTCAACTAACTTTTCGCTTGTATCCGCTATCAGAGGCATCGGGGACGGTGGTACTGACTGGTAGTGCTGAGGCTGTATCCCAAGCGGCTGATATCCTCCGAGGTTCGGCATTAACACCAGTTCAGGCTGATTTGCTATCAACTAAATTGGTGTCTAGCTTAGGTTTGGGTGATGGACTGGGATTAATTGCCCGCTTTCAAAGTATTAGTGAGAGTGTTAAGGAACAGTCAAACCGAGTTTTGGAAGTTGGGCAAAAGTTGGGTTTAGATGGGGCAATTTTTGCTGATGATGATGAGGCTAATCTATGGCAGAGATTGCAAAAACGAATACATACTACTGCTACAGAATCTGTCATTACCTGCAAAATAGGAGTGTTACCTACTGCTGCTGTGGAGATTTTGACTCAGGTGGAGTTGGGTTTAATTCATATAAGTAGTGGTTTGGGTTTGTTACAATTAGAGGGTAAAAATCAAGTTTTGAAGGTGCGCAATCGCACTCAAGTTAATAGAGGTTTTTTAACAATTTTGTCAGCACCAATAGCGGTTAAAGAACAAATAGATGTTTGGGGTTATACGGGGAATGCTTTGCCTTTGATGCGCCGTATTAAGGAACAGTTTGATAGTAAGAATATTTTAAGTCCTGGTCGGTTTGTAGGTGGGATTTAAGAAAACGAACCGCAGAGACGCTGAGGACGCTGAGATTGAGAGGGGAAAGAATAATTATGCAAGTTTCAGAAAATTCTGTTAATAATACGGCTAGTTTAAAGAATTTGAAGGGATTTGATGAAAGTCATCCACCCGATCCGAAGTTGATTGATAGTTGTGTACATTGTGGGTTTTGTCTTTCGACTTGTCCCAGCTATCGGGTGCTTGGTAAGGAGATGGATTCTCCTAGAGGACGCATCTATTTAATGGATGCAATTAATGAGGGTGAGATTGCTTTAAATACGGCAACTGTAGAACATTTTGATTCTTGTTTGGGATGTCTTGCTTGTGTGAGTACTTGTCCTTCTGGGGTGCAGTATGAAAAGTTGATTTCTGCAACTCGTCACCAAGTTGAGCGAAATTATCCCCGCAGTTTATCAGATCAATTTTTTCGTCAACTGATATTTTCTCTGTTTCCCTATCCTCATCTTTTACGGATTTTATTAGTTCCGTTGTTGGTTTATCAAAAATTGGGCTTTGCTAAATTCTTTCGCGCTACAGGTTTACTCAATAAAATATCGCCTCGTTTGGCAGCAATGGAATCAATTCTGCCAGAAATTACTCTCAAATCTTTTCAAGATAATTTACCTAGTGTGATTCCTGCTAAAGGTGAAAAGCGCTACCGAGTCGGGGTAATTTTGGGTTGCGTGCAACGGCTGTTTTTCTCTCCAGTGAATGAAGCAACGGTGCGGGTTTTAACGGCGAATGGTTGTGAAGTCGTGATTCCCAAATCTCAAGGTTGTTGTGCAGCACTTCCCGAACACCAAGGACAAACAGAACAGGCGAAAGCTTTAGCAAGGCAGATGATTGATAGTTTTGCTAACACGAATGTCGATTTTGTAATTATCAATGCTGCTGGTTGCGGTCATACTTTAAAAGAATATGGTCACATTTTAGGAGATGATCCAGACTATCGAGAAAAGGCAAAGGATTTTGCAGCTAAAGTTAAAGATGCTCAAGAGTTTTTAGCAACTGTTGGATTAACAGCGAAATTGTCGCCATTGACCGATGAACCTTTGAATTTAGTTTATCAAGATGCTTGTCATTTATTGCATGGTCAAAAGATTAGCGTGCAGCCGCGTCAAGTATTGCGACAAATTCCAGGGGTGAAGTTGAGAGAACCACTAGACGCAGCTTTATGTTGTGGCAGTGCTGGAGTTTATAATATGCTGCAACCGGAAGTTTCGGAAGAATTGGGTCAGCAAAAAGTGCAGAATTTATTGAATACTGGTGCTGAGTTAATTGCTTCTGCTAATCCGGGGTGTACTTTGCAAATTACAAAGCATTTGCAATTACAAGGTAAGAAGATTTCAGTTATTCACCCAATGGAGTTGTTAGATTATTCAATTCGGGGTGAAAAGTTGAAATTGTAATAAATTAGGGTACGTTATAGCGGTTCCCATTCAAATGTGGTGCAACATCATCTCGTAAGGTGTAGGGGCAATTCATGAATTTCCCCTACAGGTGTACCTCACATAAATGAGAACCGCTATAGACTTTTCTCTAAGAGGTTGAATGAACAAGTATTTGGCTGTGATTTTAGGCACTTAGAGATCCCCCCCAGCCCCCCTTAAAAAGGCTACGGTGTACACACATCTCTGTAGAAACCCAAAATCGTTGGAGATCCCCCTAAATCCCTGTAAATTCCCCGTAGGGAATCCTTCAAAAGCTGTAGAAACCCAAAATCATTGGAGATCCCCCTAAATCCCCCTTAAAAAGGGGGACTTTAAGAGACTTTTGCCCCCCAATTTATCGGGGGGTTGGGGGGATCAAAAGCCTATGAGACCACTCTCAAAGACTTGTGTGTACACCGTAGCTTAAAAAGGGGGAAGAATCTAAGTCCCCCAATTTATCGGGGGATTTAGGGGGATCTGAAATGTTTGGCTACCAATGAGAGGACTTTTCAAACAGCCTCTAACGTACCCTGGTAATTCTGTAGATTACGATCGACAAACTGATTTTTATTGTCAGAAACTGTGGGTTGAAATTTGCTTAAGATACACACTCAATGTCCTATGAGTAACTACTTTCGCTCCAATGTTAATGCAATGGCTAGCTATGTCCCCGGTGAGCAGCCTCAACGCGGTACACAGATTATTAAACTCAATAGTAACGAGAACCCTTATCCCCCTTCCCCTGCGGCATTAGCTGTGCTACATAATATTGACGGAGAATGGTTGCGGCGCTATCCAGAACCATTTGGGGGAGAGTTCCGGCAAGCTGCAAGTGAGGTTTTAGGAGTTCCTAGTGATTGGATCGTTGTCGGAAATGGCAGCGATGAATTGTTGAGCGTAATCATTCGAGCCTGTGCTGAACCTGGGAAGAAGGTAGTTTATCCGATGCCGACTTACGTGCTGTATCGTACATTAACAGAAATGCAAGCCGCGGAAATTGTTGAGATTCCCTACAGCGATGACTACAGTTTACCTTTGGAAGAATTAGTTGCTGTTGATGGTTCTGTCACATTTATTGCGTCGCCTAATAGTCCATCAGGGCATCTGGTAACAACAAACGATCTGCGAAAATTAGCCAGTCAGTTATCTGGAGTTTTGGTAATTGACGAAGCTTATGTAGATTTTACCGAAGAGAATGCATTGGCTTTGGTTAAGGAATACGAAAACGTAATTGTAATTCGGACTCTATCTAAAGGGTATTCGCTGGCTGGATTGCGTCTAGGATTTGGGGTGGCGAATCCCAAACTGTTGCAGGGATTGTTTAAGGTGAAGGATAGCTATAACATTGATGCGATCGCTTGTGCAATTGGCACGGCTGCTATTACTGACCAAACTTATAAAAATGCTTGTGTGGCAAAGATTAAAGCATCGCGAAATCAGCTAGCAACAGACTTAAAACAATTAGATTTTCATATTTGGGATTCTCAAGCTAACTTTTTGCTGGCACAGCCTCCACAAAGAAACGCGGAATATCTCTATCAAAAACTGAAGGAACGGGGAATTTTAATCCGCTACTTCAAGCAACCTGGACTAGATGATAAATTACGGATTACTGTTGGCACTGATGAACAAAATCAAGCTTTAGTGGAGGCGCTGATTTATTTGTTGAGGAGTGGGGATTAGGAAGAGAGAAATCTGACTTTTCAACTCCTAAAAAATTGCTTGTTGCAAGAAGTTTACTTTGCGATCGCTGCACAGCATATATAAGTGCGTATGCAAAAATATTTATGTCATTGCGTAGGCTCCGCCTACGCAATGACAAGTGTTTAACCGGACATGATATTACCGCTCGTACCAGTGAAAGTTTCTGAGATTGAGGGCTTGTCCCTGAACCGTTGAGGCAGAGGGAACACCTAGTAAGCTGTTGATAGTTGGGGCTATATCAATATTGCGAATTGTACCGATATTACCACGACGATTGATGTCGGGGCCTGCGGCATAGAAAATGGCACTGAGATTAGGTATTTTAGGATCGTAGCCATGCGCTCCATAGAAATTGGGCAGGGAAAAAACGGAGTTATCGGTGTCTCCTAAACGAGTTACAACTGGATTTTGCGTCCCGTCAAAGTTATATCCCTCCTTCATAATTGCAAAGACATCACCAGTATCTTGACCAACAAATTCGCTTGTACCCAATCCAAATTTTGGATCGTTCAAATCAGCTGGCAACGGACGAGGGTATATCTTATCAATAATTGCTTGTCGTCTTCCCCGGACGTAGTTAGGATTGGAATCAGCTAATTCCTGCAAAGCAGTGATGATTTGTCGTTGCAGAGTTGCATATTCAGCGCGAGTGACAACACCGTTGGGTTCACGCCCTTGAAGATTGATATAAATATTAGCTGCTGGCCCTGATGTTACGGCTCGGACTTTAGTTAAGTCAAAACCTCTACTTTTCAGGTAGTTGTTGAGGTTGACTGCTGTGTGGAAGGCAGAAAAACCGTGATCTGAAACTACTAGAATGTTGCTATTGGGTCTACCTTGGCGATTTGTACCCACTGCGTTAATAATACGTTGTACAGCATTGTTAGCAGCCCGATAAGCAGTCTGTACATAGCTTCTATATCGAGCGACTTTGGCTTGAGCTTGTCCTGAGCCAATGGACAATGGATTTGTGGGGTCACTAGGCTGACGGGAATCAGTTAAAAGAAACTGGTGTTCCGAGCCATCTGGTTGCTCGATGTAAACCATAACTAAATCTGCATTGGGATTTTGGTTGATTGCTCTCAATGCCAGTCTGGTTTGATAGTCTACAAATAGTTGAACTTGGTCTTCGTAAATGGCCTCTAGTTCAGTGTCGGGGAAAGATGTAAATCCGGGGCTGAGGCGTTCTGGAATCCGAAAATCAGCCTGGGGGCCCAAAAGCCAACGTTGCTCAGGATGTCATCAACACTAGTTTGTACTGCCGGATTTCGAGGAAGGGCATTGGCAGAATAACGGGCAATGCGAACAGTACTGAGGTCAGGGGCAAGATTGCTGACGTAAAATGCTGTTCCTGCCTGATTGGAACTACCCTCGAAATAAAATAAACTAGAGCGCCGATCGCACGCTCTGATATATGCAGGGCCAGTTGCTGGTAAACTGAAAGGCCCGGCTGGGATGCCGATTTGAGCATCGAAAAAGACTAGGGTATCATAGTTGCTGTGGCGATCGTTGGTTGTATCCAGTGCTGCAACTTGGATATCATAGCTAACACCACCAACAGTAAAGCGATCGCTTAAAGCAGCTTGCTGGATCGGGCTGTAGGAAACTCTTCCCGCATTATTAATTTGACTAACTATTTGGCTAGAAGCTGGACTAAAGTTAGCGGCGGTTAAACTAAAACCACTTGCACCTACCCCACCAAAAACACCAAAGGGAACTGTGTAAGCTACAGTTCTTCTGCTTGCAGGATCAACAATTGGGCTATTAGCTAAACCTGGTACTTGCACATCAACTCCATCTGCGCCGGGAAAGGTAGCCGCAACCACTTTCTTACCATTGCGTTGGAGTCCAATCCACAATGGTTCAGCAGTAGGTTGGATACTAGGAGCCGGGCCAATGGTTGAATAACCACCAATGGGAGCGCCAAAACCACTGATATTAGAAGTAAATGGACTAGCAACCAAGTGGAATGTATTAGAGTTAATGTCATTGCGAGCAGCAGTTGAACCTGTGCCAATTGCTATATGACAAGCGGCTGTCAGAGATGCACTACAGGTTATGTTTCGCTCTGCGTACACTCCGTGGCTCTTCAGCAGTCCCAATCCCTGTTTTGGACTCAGCACACCTTTTTTCAGATACCGTTCTACAAAATCTGGTGTTGCGCCATCCAGGGAAATCAAAATCACTTTGGGGCGGGGTGGGCTTGATACTGTTCCAGCCACTATGGAATGTACAGTTAAGCTGAAGAAAAAAGTCACTAGCACCACAATGGATAGGCGCATGATTAACTTATGTCTCAAGGTCTGCCATAGCCACTGAAATGTTTTGTTTATTCCATAAAATTTTAAATATTTGCTCATTTGTCCTCCGTAAGTACAATGCCGGAACTTGACTGAGATGATTGATTCTCAATTTATTGACGGTATGTTAACGAAAGGCTATGAAAATCTTAAGCGGAATAATATTGACAATTTGTTACTTACGGTTCCCATAACGGTAAAATATGTGTGGTTCACTACCAACAGCGAATAGAAAACGTGCAATCAAGTTTACTGACCAGAATGGCTTGTAAAATTTATGCGAACGGCCTAATCATATTGAAACTAAGAGAGTAGTTGGAGCCACCCTTAACTATCAGGGTGAAAATCAAAAAGAAATTAGGAAGAAAGCCCAGTGGCTAAACATCAGTCCAAACAAAGCTCACAACAACAAGTCTCTAGCACAGAGACAAAAGTTGCTGAAAACTCTTTCCAGATGCAACTGCAAGAATTGCTGAAACAGAAAAAATATCGGCAAGCATTGGAAGAAATCAAAAAAAATCAGCGATCGCACCCCGATATTGAATTTACTCCCAAAGAATCAGAGATTTGGTTGCTACGGGGTCAGCAAGAATTCCAAAAACAAGATTTTAAACAGGCAGAAAAATCCTTTGTCCGCGCTCTAGAATTTGGTTTAGTTGGAGAAGTTCACTACTGGCAAGCGAGATGTTTGCTGGAGTTGAAGCAACTAGATGCGGCGCTGAATTTGCTCAGAAATGCTTTTGAGGCAGGGACTCTATCGAAAGAGTACAGCATCTGTTACCTAAAACTCTTGTTACTTAAAGGGGACACCGCCAGAGTTGAGCAGTTAATTAACGAACAATCCAAGCGCTTTAGCGCTGCTCAACTCCACTGGGTACGAGGTGTTTTGGCGCTCAAAAATGGGCAGCCAGAAACAGCTTTGACATCTTTTCAGAAAATTAAGCGAGCCATCACCGATGGAGACTTGCCAATAGCTTGGATTGTCTACACTCAACAAGTTAGCGGGAATTGGGATGCTGCCGCTAATATTTTGGGATTGAAATCATCAGGTTTGATGCTCTATGGCAAACCAAAGTATTTGGAGCATCCAATTTTAGAACGATTGGCAATTTTCCAACATGGAAAAACGGGACAACAACTTTTACAATCTAGAAATCTGCAAAAAACAGGAGATAAAATTACCCAAGAGGCATTAACAGCGTTGCAAATGCTGCAACTGATTGACCAAGGCGATCGCCATGAAGCCGCACATCTGCTGTTGAAGATCGAGCGGCGTTCCACACGTTTCCCCGAACTAGAAAGTCTGCGTCCACTGCTGTTTACCCTAGCCGGACAACAAGCACTGAATGAAGGACAACTAAACTGTGCTGAACTATTTTGGCAGCTTTTGTTGACAGAGCAGCCCTTTAATCCCCAGTTGGCAATCAATCTTTTAGAAGTTTTGGATGCTAATGATTCCGATGAAGAACGCCCACGTCTGTTAACCCGTTTGTTGAAGTGGTTAGACCAGGAAGCAAAACAAAAACCTCAAGAATGGCCTTCACAACGATTGAAACCGACCTTAGCGCATCTCCACTGCTGGATGGCGGATGCTTACATGGCAATAGATCGCGAGCGCGCCGCTTTAGGAGCTTTGCAACAAGCAGAACGTATCTATCCGACATCACCAGAATTACTGGGGCGCAAGGGACTATTTGCGGCAATGGAGGAAAATTATTCTGAAGCGATCGCACTACTTACCCAAGCCCTAGAAAGTGGATGTCGGTATGACCCGGTTTACAGTATTTTGATGAGATGCTACGAGGAAGTAGGTGATAAACAAGCACGCAATGAAACTCGGCGCAAATTTGGCAAGCACTTTGGCGACCTGAGTATTGAAACGGAAGTAGAAAGATTGCCTTGGGTAGATGCTTTATCTACCTTAAGCTATCCCTTCTTTAGCCGTCTGGTGCAGACAGGAGATAAAAAAGATCCTGCCATACTTGCTTGTCAGATATTCGTGAATGCAGTCCAAAGTCCGCCTAATTCCGGCGGTCGAGTTTCATTACACCAAAAAGCAGCAGTGGAAGCCTGGGACACTCTCCTACAAAAATTACCTGGTGAAGAACAAATTTCTGTATTACAGGCGATCGCTCTTTCTATCCACCTCTTCGCCAAACGTGAAAAAGGCATCGCCGCTTTAACAAATCAGTATGTTCAAAAGTTATTCAACCTATCAACAGAACACCTAGAAGCGCGAGTTGCTCATCTTGTTGTCTTAGCTGTCAAAGAAGGTAGTCCCCAAAAACTAGAGGTTCCTCTACGTACCTACCTCGACACCATGCCCCAGCCAGGAAATGCTCTGGCAAATATTCAACTTCAGGTGCGCCGTTTTGGTCAGATTGCAACCCTTATACCTGCACTAGAAGAAGCACTAGGTCGGGAACCTCAAAATCCTTTATTGCTATTAGCTAGAGCCACTACCTACCACGTCGATCGCCCAAACTATGAACAATTAAAGCAACAGGGATTTGAATTAGCCCGCCGCTTACAAGATGCCAAAGCATTACAAGCATTTCGAGAAGAACAGGCTTTTCTCTCCGCTCAAGAAACGACCAGCATAATGCCAGATCCAGAGAAATTTGACAATCTGGATATGTCAAATATTGATGAGTTATTAGAAAGAATGCTTCAAAAGTTATTTGGCAGTAAAATGCCCAAAGCAGAATTTGAACGGATGCTTCCAGAACTCAAGCAAATGATGTTAAACAGTATGCCTGACTTCTCAGATGAAGATGATGAAGATGAAGAGGAAGCAGACCTAGACTTGATATTTAGAAACTTATCGTCCAAAAAACGAAAGGGTAGAAGAAAAGGAGGTTTTTAAGAATTGTTTTAACAGACAAAATTGTGAATTAGGAATTTATTTATGGCTGACCACTACGAACGCTTAGGAATTTTATCAGGAGCAACAAGCGCCCAAATTAAAGCGGCGTATCATGCCAAGCTACGTGAATTCCCGGCTCATACTTATCCAGAAGAGTTTAAGGCAATTCGAGTCGCTTACGAGGCACTTCGTAAAGGAGAGACAGGTCAAGATGAGGATTTCTTGAAATTCCGTCCCCTAGAAGCAGAACTGAATCCAGAGATATTAAAACAGGTGCGAGAAAAAGGTCTCGCTCAACTAGAAGTTAGCTTAGATGATTTAATTCGTGCCACATTTTAAATTTTAATTGTTAGTTGCTCTCAATACTGTACGGTTAAGAGTTTCTTTGAAAAGTATTTAGCTGTGATTTTAGGCACTTGTTGATCCCCCCTAACCCCCCTTAAAAAGCTACGGTGTACACACATCTCTGTAGAAACCCAAAATCGTTGGAGATCCCCCTAAATCCCCCTTAAAAAGGGGGACTTTAAGAGACTTTTGCCCCCCTTTTTAAGGGGGGTTGGGGGAATCAAAAGCCTATGAGACCACTCTCAAAGACTTGTGTGTACACCGTAGCCTTAAAAAGGGGGGAACTGGAATCAAAGTCCCCCAATTTATCGGGGGATTTAGGGGGATCTAAAACGTTTTGCTACTAAGAAAAGGACTTTTCAAACATTCCTCTAAGGCAAGAGACGGCGATAAATCGCGTCTTTGGATCTAGAATTTTTATCAAAAAACCTTAACCGAAGCGTATTGAGTCGCTACTGATTTTCCTCAAATCCGCTAACCAGTAATGACAAATGACTAATGACAAAGAAGCTTTATTTGCCAAATTTCTAGATTATTTGCACTCAGAACAACTACCCCCTGAATATTTGGGTGAAGAACCATCATCGGTGAATTCCTTTGATCCCTATCAAATGGTGGCAGAATGGACTGCTCTACGCCATGAAGTTAAGCAACAGGGTAAATTATTGCGTTCTACACAAGATGCTTTGGTGCAAGCATTGGAAGTAACTCGTGCAGATAAAAAACAGCTGCAAATACGTCTGGAAGAAAGTCAAAAACAGGCATGGGGACAATTTGAGCAGCAGCAGGAGAAACTACTAAAAGATTTACTGGGTATTGTGGATGCTTTAGATCGGGCTTGTATTTATTGGCAACAAGAACTAGAAGTATTATCTATTACTTCAAACTCAAAATCAGCAACACAAAAAAGCTTGTGGGAGAAAATAGTACAGTGGTTTACTGGCAAAGAATCTCAGTTAACACTGTCTGAAAAATCACCATCATCAGAATCTCTTAGCGAAATTTTAACTAGCAATCAGCAGGGAGTGGAGTTAATTAGGCGATCGCTTTTAGAAGTACTACGACAAAGACGTGTTGTTCCTATTGCCGCCTTGGGAAAACCCTTTGACTCCCAGACGATGTATGCTGTAGGACGTGAATCAAAAGCAGATGTTACAGCCAATACTGTGACTCAGGAAGTAGTTCGGGGTTATTTATGGGGCGATCGCGTTCTGCGGGAAGCACAGGTGATTGTAGCGACATACGAGACTGGAGACTCAGAGGATTGAAGCTCATATTTTCACGCTAGACTAAACCAGCTTGAAAAATTTTCGTAGCTTTTAGAGGTTGTTTGAAAAGTTTTTTTATACGCCTAACCCTTGGAGATCCCCCTAAATCCCCCTTAAAAAGGGGGACTTTGATTCCGGTTCCCCCCTTAAAAAGCTCCGGTGTATACACAAGTCTAAAATGGCTTACTAACCTGGGTTTTACCCCACCCTAACCCTCCCCGTATGTATTGGGGAGGGAACTGGATTTAATATTTCCCCCCTTTATAAGGGGGGATTAAGGGGGTAATCCGACTTATGTGTACACGGTAGCCCTTAAAAAGGGGGTTAGGGGGGATCAATTAGTGCCTAAAATCACACTTCACTACTTTTCAAACAACCTCTTAATGGTTTGCTTACTTGCGTCATACTGTAATCGTTTGTGATTACCCCTGAAAAATAGTTGAGTGAGGTTATTTCTATAAGGATTAGTAGCCTTATGGTAACAAAACAGCAATAAATAACATTATTTCCCTTGATAAGAACTAATATATAAACGCTTTGAGTCTGTAAAGGAGGTCTTGCAAATTCACGCAAAGATTTGGGCTGAAACTTGCGGTATCTAAGAGGTTGTTTGAAAAGTGGTTAGCTGTGATTTTAAGCACCTATTGATCCCCCCTAGCCCCCCTTAAAAAGGCTACGGTGTACACACAAGTCTTTGAGAGTGGCCTCATAGGCTTTTGATCCCCCCAACCCCCCTTAAAAAGGGGGGCAAAAGTCTCTTAAAGTCCCCCTTTTTAAGGGGGATTTAGGGGGATCTCCAACGATTTTGGGTTTTTACAGAGATGTGTGTACACCGTAGCTTAAAAAAGGGGGGGAAACTTCTTAAAGTCCCCTTTTTTAAGGGGGATTTAGGGGTATCTAAAACTTTTTGCTACAAACAATAGGACTTTTCAAACATCCTCTAAGCTGTCCTTGTGTTTTGATGTAATATTTCCCCGTCAGAAGTACCCGTGAGGGTACTATCAATCCTTTACAGACTTATCCGAAAATACAGAGTAGAAAATTTTATTCAGAAAAGAAAACAGGGATACGTGATTTGGATGCGTTTTTCTACTTTTTCCAGTCGAGTTAAAGCCCCTGTAAGAATCACTCAGTTTTAAAAGGAGAATATCTTGGATGGCTCGAAATAAAAAGAAATCAGCCGGATTCAACTATGAACATCTACTTGACTCTAGATGCCCAGTTTGTTGTATCGTCCCACCTCACATGCTTAAAAATGTCGTGGTGAATGGCAATCCCCAGCAGCGTACTTGGGCTTTTCATACATTAAATATTTCAGCACAATTTCTAGGACGGAGAAATGTCGTAGGTAATGTCTCATTTGCACCTTCTCCGGGTGAGAAGCGCCGTACCATCTACGATGCAAAATATGGACAGCAACTTCCGGGTACATTGGTGCGCGGTGAGGGAGATCCACCAAGCAGTGATGCAGCAGTGAATGAAGCCTACGATGCTGCTGGTGCTACTTATGACTTATTTCATGAGATATTCGATCGCAATTCCGTTGATGACAAAGGACTACGTTTAGACTCCACCGTGCATTATGGCGTTAAATATGACAATGCCTTTTGGAACGGCGACCAAATGGTTTATGGTGATGGCGACGGAGAACTGTTTCAACGCTTCACGACATCAATTGATGTGATTGGACATGAGTTAACTCATGGTATAACCCAGTATGAAGCAGGTTTACAGTACTATGGTGAACCGGGGGCACTGAATGAATCCTTTTCTGATGTCTTCGGTTCTCTGGTGAAACAGAAGATCAAAAATCAGACTGCACAAGAGGCAGATTGGCTGATTGGGCAAGGTCTTTTAGTACCGACTGTCAAAGGTACTGCGCTGCGCTCCATGAAAGCACCGGGAACAGCTTATGACGATCCAGTATTGGGTAAAGATCCTCAACCAGGCCATGTCAAGGATAAATATACAGGTACTGATGATAACGGTGGGGTGCATATCAACTCAGGAATTCCTAACCATGCGTTTTATTTAGCGGCTGTTGCGATTGGTGGCTATGCTTGGGAAAAAGCTGGCAAAATATGGTATATAACTTTACGCGATCGCTTAAATGCTCAAGCAGATTTTAAAAAAGCTGCAAACGTCACCATTCAAGTTGCTGGCGAACTCTATGGTAATGGTAGTGATGAGCAAAAAGCTGTGCAGAATGCTTGGCAAAAGGTAGGAGTTATTTAGTAGAGACGCGATTCATCGCGTCTCTACAGAGTTAGGAATAAATAGTCCATACCTTCCACTACCTCACTCAATACTCAGGACTGATAAATCTGTTATTTGTTGTTGTTAAAGTGGAAGGTGAGAAGTATCATCTTCCAGTTTAAGTATTTTTATCCCAATTAAATAACACAACGGAGAGCAAAAAAATGCGAGTATCATTTGAACGTACAGGCGGCTTTGCTGGAATCAGCAAGAAGACAATCGTTGATACAGACACTCTCCCGCCTCATGAAGCTGCGACACTTCCCCGACTGGTGGAAGTTGCAGATTTATTTCGGCTACCTGAACTAATTACTTCGCCAAATCCTCAGAGCGATCGCTTTCAGTATAAGTTAACAGTGGAAGATAACGGCAAGCAGCATACGGTGACTGTCAGTGAGTCAGCATTGCCAGGAACCTTAAGACCCCTAATTGAATGGTTACAAACTGTAGCACAGAAAAGGTAATTTGCTGAATAAGTTAAATGAATTTATCAGGGTCTTATGAACAAACCAATCAAACGAGCTTTTTTAGACACAGAAGATGGACAAATTCTTTATCGTATTGGTGGCGAAGGAGAACCACTTTTTTTACTTCATCAAAACTTCAGAAGTAGTGACGAATTTCGTGAGTTGATACCAATCTTTGCTCAAAAAAGACTAATTATCGCTATGGATTTTTTAGGATTAGGAGATTCAGATAAACCACCCCGAATGTATTCAATTGAAGATTACGCAAAAACTGTTATTTTACTGCTAGATGAATTAGGAATAAAAACCACAAGTATTCTTGGGAACCATACAGGTGCTTGTGTAGCAGCAGAAGTTGCAGCAGCTTATCCTGAGAGAGTCGCAAAAATTATATTATGCAACATCGATAACTTTAGCGAAGACGGAAAGGCAGCTTTATCCAATAAATTTGAAAATCTCAAGATCCAAGCAGACGGTTCCCATCTTATGCAAAGATGGTCAGCCAGAGCAAACTATATAGGTTCTGCTGAGTTAAATCATCGTTGGGTTTTGGACGATTTAAAAGGTTTTGGCTATCCTTGGTATGCACCTTTAGCTGTCATAGACTACTGCCAAAGAATGGAAGCAAGATTTAGTTTAATCAAGTCTCCGACTCTAATATTGTCTGGTATAGAAGACGTAAAACAATTAGAAAGGCTAGGTTTTGCTAACGCAGACAATAGAGAGTTTATTTTAACCGCAATTCCTCATGCAAAGATGATTGATATTGAAGGCGGAACAATATGTATGATGAATCAAATACCTGAAGAAATATCAAAGGTGGTAATTGATTTTCTAGAATAAGCTAGTTTTTAAAACCAATAGAATTTAATCTTTTAATATTGCTCAAAATAGGGCAATACAACTGAGTAAATAATTATATACATACATACAGCCTCTAAAAGTTTTATGCCCAGAAAACACATTGAGTTTATTCAATCAGCAGATGTCCCCCAGAAATCTTGGGTTGTTGATGGTCTTTTGGGAGGTGCTAAAACACAGATTCTGAGTTTCGATACCGAAAACGGTTCTTCTACAGAAATTGTTGAGTGGACGCAACACTGGAAAAGCGATTCTGGTTATTTCAATTGTGATATGGAAATTTTTGTTCTTAGTGGACAAATGCAAATTGGACACCTGCATCTTGGACAATACACTTACGGCTTTATTCCTGAAGGTGTCTGCATGGAAGCTTGGAGTACTCAAGAAAATACTACAGCCCTATGGATGCCAAGCGCTGAACCCATTTTTATAAAATCGCTAACTGATGCACCAGGAGCAAAAAGACAAGATTATATACCTTCTTTAAATTCCTATCTAATTCCTTGGTCTCAAACTCTCACTCCAGGTTTTCCTCCAGGAGCAATGAGAAAAACCCTGCGTGCCGATAGTAACATTAAAAGAAGCACTTGGCTGATTGGATTATTACCACAGTTTGCTGAAACTTTTGGAGAGTATCATCCTATGACGGAAGAGGGATTTGTCCTCCAGGGAAGCATGAAAACACAGGTAGGTCTCTTGACTCCAGGTTGCTATTTTTCGCGTCCACCACTTATTACACACGCCCCAGCATACACTGAAACTGGATTCTTTGCTCTTATTCGTGGTGGCTATCCTCATCTTTCGTACCATGCCTGGGAACCACCATTAGAAACGTACTATCCTTCGGGTTGGAATAAATAGATGCCAAAATATGAAGTAATCTTGTCTCTACTTTAAACCTGCAAATACTTTCATGTAGAGGGAGTTATTCAAGACTGGGAACGTTTCAAATAGCGTCCGGTAGGAGAACCTAAAACTTGTCCATTGTTGTAAATAAGATTTCCGCGTAAAAAAGTACTCTTCACTCGCCCAGTTAACTCTACACCTTCAAAAGGTGTATAACCTTGTTGTGACTCCGACTCAGCCGCACTGACCACAAAGCTTTCATTAGGGTCTACTAGCACCAAATCAGCATCATAGCCAATAGCAATATCACCTTTTTGTAACAGACCAAAGCGCCGCGATGGGTTCCAAGATAGCAACTTAGCCATCTGATTGTAAGACATCCCCCGCTTGCTACCTTCACTCAATACACCAGAAAGTAAATATTCTGTACCGCCAAAACCAGACTTTGCTAACCAAATATTATTCGGGTCTTTATTACTTCTTTTTTGTTCGGCAGAACAGCAAGCGTGGTCGCTAACTATCCAATCTACTTGATTGTTGAGTACTGCTTGCCACAAGTATTCCACATCAGCGCGAGGGCGAATAGGAGGGTTGACTTTTGCCCAAATACCATTAGGAGTATCAACATCTAATAGCAAATGTCCGACAGTAACTTCTCGCCGAAAATTGATATGGGGAAAAGCCGTTTGCATAGTCAAAGCTGCTTCCATAGCCTTACGCGAACTTAGGTGCAACAAATTGATATTTGCACAGTTAGTTTCATTTGCCAAATAAGAAGCAATGCAAATTGCTAAACCTTCGGAATGAGGAGGACGCGCTGCACTGTAAGCGTGTAATCCGCTAAGACTAGAATCGTTTTCAACTATTTTGGTATAGGCGTTGAGAATTTCTGCAACTTCACAGTGCAAACTCAAGCTGATAGTATCTCGCGCTTCTGGATGTTTTTCTATCAAGCGAGTTAGACCCCGCATAATAAATTCAAAATGGGCGAAGTCGTATCTTTCCTCTTTATTAATCATCAAAAAGAGATTTTGCTGGTCTGACAAACCATGCAACCCATAGCCACCATAAAACATGAAGATTTTAAACGAAGATATACCGTATTCCTCAAACAATAAAGGTATTTCGTCAATATGTTGGCTAGCTATAGGTGCGATGTGATAGCTGTAATCTACAAAAAAATTACCTGCGGATAACGCTAATACCTCTGGAAAAAAATCGCGGTAGGAGCCGCCTTTGTTAAGATAATACTGCCCTGTACGAATATAATTCAGGCTGGTAGTCACACCTCCCATTGCGGCTGCTTTGGTTTCAGTCACAGCATCTTTGTCGAGGGGTTGATAGATACCGACGTGCATGTGGGCATCCACGACTCCAGGAAAGCCTAGCAAGTTTTTGCCATCAAATACCTGTTTGCCTGTGTCTGCGCTAATATTAGAAGCAATCTGAGCAAACTTTCCATCCTTAATGCCTAAATCAAGTAGTTCGATTGCATCCTGATGGGGACGAACTACCCGCACATTTTTGATAATTTGATCTAATACGAGAGTTTCAGACACAGTAGACCTCACACTAAAATGAGTTTAGTTAGGAATTCCAAAATTGAATCGGGACGAAGACCAAATCTCATTATTATATAACGGTTTTTTATGAAATCACCTTCAGGAGAAAAGACAATGGAAACTTTTAATGAATATCATATAGACCCAAATAAATTTACTTTTCTAAAAACTTTTGCAGATAACTGGCAACTAATTAGAGAGGAATTTAAACGCTTTATTAACCAGGCATCTGATGAAGAACTAAAGTTAACTTACAATATTCTGGGGCCTAAAAGTAAAACGATTAAAACCAAAGGTGATTCAAAATACAGTGCTTTTGGTATTTTATTTCAAGGTCTTTTTATTGAAAAATATATCCAGGCACATCAAATACAATATCCTGATTACGGGTCGGATGAGGCATCCCAAAAAGCATTTATATTAAGAGAGAAATATTTCCCGAATTTAGCTAAAGTAATAAAAAATGTGAACTCTATTGATAATGAGATCATCAGAAATGTATATTATGGTACATTCCATCCTGGTTTAGATATTAAACTGCATGTAAACTATAATCCTCACATGAATCGTGGTTATCTGGGATTAATCGTGCCAGAGGGAGATGTGGCTATGAAAATATGCCATGAACAACTTTATTGGCATGAAGGAAAATTCCTAGTTTTAGATCATAGTTATCCACACTGCCCGCATAATTATACCAATTATGATAGGACTGTTTTGGTTGTAGACTTTTTTAAACCGGATAAGCCTAGAGATGAAGTAATCCGATTTGAAAAAGAGCAAGTCACACAAAGGATGCAAGATAATCCTTATAGCTTAGGTGTTTTTGGTAAAAGCGATAAAGCTAAAGAAGAAGATTTTATCAAGTATGGTTTAGCTCATCAATTAGAGTGGGATAAAGCTTTGATTTAGAAATGAACGCAACAACTTACAGAAAGTTAATAGCAAAGCAACTTAATCAAGATTTTAAATCTGCCATTGAAATCGTTGAAGTTCCTATTTCCCAACCTGCTGCTAGCCAAGTTTTAATTCAAAACAAATTTGCTGGTGTTAACGGTGGATTTGATACCTTACTTTGCCGTGGTGATGTTCCTTATGTTAATTTAATTCCTCCCTTTGATTTAGGTGTCGAAGCTGTAGGGGAAGTTATCGCTATGGGTGAAAATGTTAAAGATTTTCAAATTGGGGATGCTGTCATAACTACAGCACGTGGTGGTGGTTATCGAGAATATCAGGTTATAGATGCAAACTTAGCGGTGAAGGTGCGGGAAGCCACACCAGAAGTTTTAACCTTGATTCCTACAGGTGTATCAGCCTTGGTTGCACTGGAACAAGTGGGGGAGATGAAAAGTAATGAAGTAGTTTTAGTGACAGCAGCAGCAGGGGGAACCGGTCATATTGCGGTGCAATTGGCAAAGTTAGCTGGAAATCATGTCATTGGTACTTGTAGTTCTGAGGCGAAAGCAAAGTTACTGAAAGAATTAGGCTGCGATCGCATTATCAACTATCGTACAGAAAATCTCAATCAAGTCCTCAAGCAAGAATACCCCAATGGCATTAACTTAATTTTTGACTGCGTAGGTAAAACTGTATTTGATACCTGCGTTGAAAACTTGGCAGTGCGGGGACGCTTAGTAGTCGTTGGTTTTATCTCCGAATACGCAAGAACTATAGAAGAAGTTACACAACCACGCCTCTATCACCAACTATTTTGGAAAGCTGCTTCTGTGAGAGGCTTTCTCATGCCTCATTATAAGGAATATATGGCAGAGGCACGCGATCGCCTTTTAAATCTGTTCTACACAGACAAACTTAAAGTTGCCGTTGACCCAACCCACTTTAACGGCATAGAATCAATACCCGACGCTGTAGAATATCTCCTCAGTGGTCAGAATTGTGGCAAAGTAGTTGTGAGATTTTAAGGAAGACGGTATTAGTTTATATCCAGTCAGGGGTGAGATGACACAAAATTCAGAAAATACTTTAAAAGTTGCTCGACAGGCATTTGAGAGTCTTACGCATGGTATGGCAACTGGACAGTGGGAACCATTGTTAGATATGCTCACAGAAGATTTTACCCTTTGGTTCCCAATGGGTAAATTCCACGGTTTGAATGTTGGAAAAGAACGAGCTAGAGAATTTTTCGAGTACGTTTTTGAAGCCTTCAGTCCTGGTTTAAACCTAACTGGTCTAGACCGTGTTACCAGCAACGAAACAACGGCTGTCTTTGAGTTTCGAGATGAAGGACTTTTGTTCGGTGAGCTTTACAAAAATCGGGTAGCGGTTTCTTTTGATGTGCGTGGAGACAAAATTTGTGGCTATAGAGAATACTTTGGCAGTGATGGAAAATCATATTAAATAACTTGTAATTACGAATTACGAATTATTTAGTTTCTCTCAGGGTTGAGTTGGTTGATTTCTTGGCATTTAGCTTCTGCGGCTTGATATGCTGCCAAATAATCTTGACCACCTAACATTACATCACCATAATATTCATAAGGTGGATCGCCATAAATTGGCAATGGTTCATCTTCTGGATAATCTTCTTTTGATTCTTCAATAATGGCTTTCAGTTTTTTAACTGTTAGCATTTGTGCTGCAAAATACCAGAGTTCTTGGGGGTTTTTGTTCAGGTGCGGTAATGTGGGATCGATAATGCGTACCTCAGAGGCATCATCTATCTCAATCCAACTGTGTTCAATTGGTCTGTATGGCTTTCCCGAAAAAGTTAAAAATCCTTGAACATATCTTGCCCCCTCAGTGGATAATGCTGCTTTGTAAGCATTATCAAAGGGAGTGCTAGCTCTGCTGTTTATACGTTCAGCAGTTGTGATTGACAGCGTTTCATCCAGTAGTTTGTTCATCAATAGCAAGGATTAGAGCAGCCATAAAAACATATTACCACTAATTGGACATTGGACATTGGTTAAGTACTTGTACAGAATTAATTACACAATGTCATTGCCAATGAAGCAAAGCGTAATGAAGCAATTCGCTTGCGGTTGGGATTGCAACTCTTGGAGACGCTATTCGCGAACGCTTTGCTCGCAATGACTGTAAATATTTTTGTCCAAATACTTATTCACTAATGACAAATGACAAACTCTACTTTGTATTAATCACCATCTGTAAATTTCTTAACAAGTCGTTTGAGGTGTAAGGTTTAGACAAAAGGGTTTTGACACTATTACCAAGAGTTTTAATCATTTCATGATTGGAGGCTAATCCACTAACACCAATAATTTTGATATCTGGATTAATTTTTTTCAACACATTGATAGTTGTTGGCCCATCTATGCTTGGCATCATCATATCAATCAATACTACATTAATTTCTTGTTGATGTTTTGTATACAGTGCGATCGCATCAATGCCATCATTAGCCACTACAACTTTATAGGCATTTTGTTCTAACCAGGTTTGAGTAACCTCTAAAATTGAATCTTCATCATCAACAACAAGAATCAATTCTCCATGCCCTGCTAGGAATTCCCGATCTTCAGTTAATTTACTATCTATATCCATATCCATTGTCTGCATAACGGGTAAGCAAACTTGAAACTCTGTGCCTTTGCTCACTTCAGTCAGTACATTGACAAAACCGCCGTGGCTTTTGATAATACCAAGCACTGTTGAAAGACCAAGTCCTGTCCCTTTACCCACTTCTTTTGTCGTGAAAAATGGCTCAAAAATTCTATCTACTATTTCTTTGGGAATTCCTATACCTGTATCACAAACACTAATCATTACATAAGAACCCACCTTCGCATCAATATTTATCCGGGCATAGTGGCTATTAACCCAGAAATTCTTTGCAGAAATCTTGAGGATACCGCCATCAGGCATAGCATCACGAGCATTAATACAGAGGTTCATCACTACTTGGTGCAGTTGAGTAGCATCGCCAAAGATATTCCAGATGTTTTGATGAGGAACATCAATGCGGATTTCAATAGCTCTAGAAAATGTTTGCTTAACAATATTTTCAATTTCTGAAATTAAATAATGCACCTGTAAAGTTTTAAAGTTACCTACAGAGCCACGTGAAAACCACAGTACTTGTTTAACTAAATCTGCGGCACGTTTAACGTTTGTTTCCATAATTTTTAGCCATTGCTGACTTTTTTCATCTGGAAGTTTTGGCTCTAAAAGTTGCACTGTCATCAACATGGGTGTCAATGCATTGTTAAGATCGTGGGCGATACCACTGGCGAGAGTACCAAGACTCTCCATTCGCTGGGCGCGGAGAAACTGCGCTTCGAGTTGTTTTTTCTCTGTAATGTCAGAGTTGACAATTAGGATGGATTTGGCTTGTCCCTCATCATCATTTACCAGTGTCCAGCGGCTAGCAACGATTATCTCATTGCCTTGTTTGGTAACTTGATGTAACTCACCTTGCCACGAACCATGTTCAACTAGAGTTTTCTGAATGTTTTTCATTTGGTAAAAATTTTGCTTTCGATACAAAAGCTGATTGGCATTCTTACCCAGTGCTTCTTCTACCATCCAACCGTAGAGATGTTCAGCCCCTTTATTCCAAAATTGAATTTTGTTAACTAAATCTTGAACCAGAATCGCATCTGTGGTGATGTTGAGTAAAGCAGCTTGTTCGCGAATTTTTTGTTCTGCATTTTTGCGTTCGCGCAGCACAGCTTGATTTGCAGTAATATCTATTACAAAGCCCGCCATGCGAGCAACTTTACCTGTAGAGTCTAAAAAGATATACCCGTTGTTCTCAACTGTAATGTAAGTCCCATCTTTGCGGCATACACGAAATTCAAGGTGGAATCGCCCTTTTGTAGATAAAACACGGTTGATCTCTTCGTTAAAGAAGTTTCGATCGTCAGGATGAACCAACTCTAGCCAACGATTCAAACCTCCTAACATCTCAGACATAGAGTAACCTAATATTCGCTCTACATTGCCCCCATATTTAATATCATTAGTATGTAAATGCCAGTCGTAGAGAATCTGACCACTTGCTTGAATTAGTGCTTGATAGCGATTGTTCGACTCCTCTAATGCAGCTGAATTACATCGCAGTTTTTCCTCTACCCGCTCACGTTCCAAGATTTCCATCTCTAAACGTTTATTTTGTTCTGTTAGTTTTTTTGTGAGATTTCGTAAACGTAAATGCGTATTTACCCTAGCTAAAACCTCTTTATACTCTAGAGGTTTAGTGATGTAATCTACTGCACCAAGATTTAAGCCTTTCACTCGATCCATTTTGTCAGTGATTGCCGTGATAAATATTACGGGAATATCTTGAGTAGCTGGATTTATTTTCAAAAGTCTGCAAGTTTCAAACCCATCAATTCCTGGCATTAATACATCTAATAGAATTAGGTCAGGTGAGGCATTCCCTGCTATTTTAAGTGCATTTTCCCCATCTTCGGCTACTAAAACTTTAAAGCCGTAATCCTCTAAAAAATGTAATAACAATTCTAGGTTAATAGGAGTATCATCGACTATTAAAATGACATTTTTCTCATATTTATTAATATTCATCGTTACCTCTTAATTAAAAGTTTTTAAAATCTTTGGCAAGTTGATGAATATGGGTGGCAAATGGCACGCTATCACCTACTTGTTGCAATTGCCAAAAAAGTTTTGTTAATTAAACTATTTCTTGGCTGATTTGGTATATCATATCTTCTACCAAAATTTTTAGATGTGTATGAATTTTGGACTTAAAAGTAAAAAGATTTAATTAAAAGTAAACTATCTCCAGAAAATGGCTATATCTATAAAGTAGAACTTATGGCTAAGAAAGATAAGCGCCAGCTATGTGTGTAAAAATTATATAGCCTCTGAGTTAGATGAAGGTTAGATGTAGAGGATGCATCGCTACTTGCAATTGTAGCTTGAGGATTCATCTATGGCGCTTCTCATTTGGATACAGATACACGGATACTGAAGTTATAAACTGCACCTACATAGGCAAAGCTTAGAGGATATTTGAAAAATCGTGATGGATGTATCAAATATTCTTTTACCCCACCCTAACCCTCCCTGTATGTATTGGGGAGGGGAATCAATACTGCTCGGATAAGCAGGGAAGGCAGGGGAGAAATGGAGGCAGGGGAAGCAACTGCCTCCATTTCTCCCCCTGCTCAAGAACAGCTTGCCTCAACCAAGAAATTCCAAAACCTACGCAGTATTGGGGAGGGGACTTGATTTTCTTGTTTCCCCCCAATACATCGGGGGGATTAAGGGGAGTAATAAATTATACTTGATATCACTTTTCAAACAACCTCTTACGTGGGTGGGTTGAAAATCCTCAATTTTTCCTCGCCATCAGCCTTTAGATAATGTGAACTTTTTAAACGTTTTTGTCCGATCATTTCATCAGTCGCTAGACTAATTTTGCACTCTAGTGAGTCTCTATTTTTCTGACTTACTAAATCAATGTGTGACAAATAAGTTTTTTAGATAAACCAGCAATTTTTGCAGCCAACGTAAAATAGACATCTGGTGAAAAAGAATGTATGGATATAGCACTGCTACGTCTACACAAGGGTTCTGTATAACGCATATTTAATTTCTGGAGATATCTAATGTGATGTACATTACCAATAAGGCTTAACTTCATTAAAAACTTGTTCATGATTCAAAGCTTTTATTGCCGTTAACCTTGATCCCCTAGCTTTTATGCTGCGTTTTATGTAGATTTATAGCTTCTCAATATAAAAGTGAAATAATGAAGATTATAAATATAAAATATCGATAAGCTACCAGCATATTGGATGCTCTTTTAAGAAGTTATGCTGTGAAACAGTATAAGCTTTAACTAAAATCAGCAAAGCCAAATGTCTGACATTCTACCAAGATAAAAAGCTAGCTCTAGAGTCCCTTGCATCTATCATCTGAATTAGTTTGAACTGATTGTCATAACGACGTTGACATCTAAAAAAGTTGTTTGCTCCACCCATCATTGATTGGATTAAAAAAGGAGTTTAAGAATTATGAAACAGGTAGTCAATTTAACACAAAAATCAGTAGTAGAAGAGATTGAAAGCGTTTTGGATGCATATCCATATCATCCATATCAAAAAGCCTTTGCGATTCCTGACTTACGCCAAGAGCTAATTGCTTTCGTCCTCACCCGCATTCCCTCTTTTTACAGCGCTATTTCTGACGGACATATTTCTTTAGAGGACGTTGAACAAGGAAGCTTGGCTTATTACAAATTGCCTCGTAAATCCTTAGAGCAGCAACTCCACCTACAGAATTTGATTCACCAAGGCATTTGTTTAATTGTTCAAGAAAAGTCAGA
This sequence comes from Nostoc sp. KVJ3, assembly GCF_026127265.1. GTDB lineage: Bacteria > Cyanobacteriota > Cyanobacteriia > Cyanobacteriales > Nostocaceae > Nostoc. The sequence continues at coordinate 1,996,118 of NZ_WWFG01000002.1, read as the reverse complement.
TTGGATTAACCATAATGTTTGTGAGACAATTCCACCAGCTTGTGAAGCGTCTCACTGGTTTGGTTAAATAAGTAGTCAGACAGAATTAATTACCCAATGTCATTACGAATGGAGGGAAGCGGAATATTCTTGGAGCGTCTCCGTCAGAAGAAGGGTAGCAATGACTGTAAATATTTTTGTCCGACTACTTACCGCCTCGTTCTGAATAGTTATATGGTTCCCAGTTATTGGTGAAAAATTTTACTACCCTAGCATTTCTGATACTGGTATTCCCTCCATCACCGTAGTGTTAAACAAGTCTTTTCCCAAAAGGTAATATTTTGAGTCATAAAGGAGTTCAATTACGACTTATTTTGATTACTTTTGAGGCTTTTCTGGAATGAATAAGTTCATCATTGGGATTGGGATGTTCGTTGGTTCTACAATTGGTAGCTACATCCCAGTCTTGTGGGGTGGAAGTTTACTATCATTTGCCTCGATCTTCTTTAGCGTTATTGGTGGCATTGCAGGGATTTTACTTGCGTATCGCGTATCAAAATATCTAGGTTTTATCTGATCGGCACAAATGGGCAGTTTGTTTTGCAAGCGATCGCTAATATCATGTAAATCAGCGCTATATGTCGCCGCTGCCAAAAATCAGAGCTAATACTGGAACAATGGAAGTAATGCTAAAGCGACATCATAAAACTATGAGTGAACTTCCTAACAGTCTTGAAGATGCGATCGCCCAATCTCGTCTAGCCGTCCAAGCTGCACTTGCAGATGGCTGTACTCGGATACAAGTTGAGTTCCTGTTCCCAGAACTCAAGTTCATGCCGGTGGCGGAACAATTTCTGCCCGTGTTTACAGATTATGATTCGCGTTTGAAGATTTTCTTTGCTGACGCTGGGGCTGCGGCTTTAGCCCGCCGCGATTGGGCTGATGCACCATTTCAAATTTTGGATATTGGTACAGGTAGGGCTGCTTCCTTGCAGACAAAGATTCAGCCAGAGGATGAAATTTTCTTATTCATCGCCCCCACTTCCGTAGAAGTACCGCAGTTGGAAAAGTTGTGTGAAGTAATAGGCGATCGCCCCTTAGTCTTGTTAAATCCCCGTTTAGAAGATTCTGGGGTTGTGGGTATTGGTTATACAGCTAGAAAAATCCGCGATCGCTTTCTCAATACCATTGAACCCGCCTATTATCTGCGCCCCGTAGATGATGAAAGTGCCCTATATCGCTGCTACCCAGGACAGTGGGAAGTTTGGCTGGAAACCAACGGCGAATATCAAAGAATTGCCGAATTACCGACAAAACCATCGGGTGATGATTTGGATCTGATCCTTCTAAAAGGACAACCGCAAATAACAACAGATGCAACACCTGCGAGAAAGCCCAGTGTGTTTAAGAGTTTGCAACGGTTTTTAAAGGCATTGAGTAGTTAGGAAAAAGCAGAGGTAGCAGGAGAAAATTTTCTCATTTGCTGCCTCATTTTAAGTTTTTTGTACATAAATTTGATGCGGAAAATTTTGTATATTGTGCCACATTGTCAAGCCGTTGGACAAGAACCTAACGCACCTCTTACATCAGAAGGCAATCTCCAAGCGATCGCTCTTGCTGATTTGTTATTCGGTTTGGGTATCGAGCGGGTGATCTCCAGTCCATTTGTTAGAGCATATCAATCAATTGTTCCACTCTCTGAACGTCTGGGTCTTTCAATTGAGACTGATAATCGACTTATTGAGCGCGTACTGTGTACAACACCGCTTAATGATTGGCGTGAGCGATTGGCTGAGTCATTTACCAATCTTGATTTATATCTAGATGGTGGTGAGTCAAGTCGTATTGCTATGGCGCGTGGCATAGCTGTAATTGATGAAATATTACAACAAGAAACAAATACAATTGCGATCGTGACGCATGGCAATTTAATGGCGTTGATTCTGAAGCATTTTGACGATCGCATTGGTTATGCTGAATGGGAAAAACTGAGCAATCCAGATGTGTATCGCGTACAGTTTTTTAACAGTGAAACACAGGTAGAGCCAATGATCTGCCCTTAAGATATAAAAGCTGTGGGGCAATTCTAAAAGACTTGTGTGTACACTGTAGCTCCGTGTCGGAGAGGGGCTAAAGGAGAGGTCAAATAAGACTTGTCGAACTCACGTTAACGTACAGACCCGATTAATCGCGTCTCTCCTAACTCCTAACTTTTTTAATTCCCTTGTAACGGTGCATTCAAGACTTTCTCAATGCGATCGCGCGTTTCTAGTAAGTGTGCTTTAGTATATTCATCATTGGAATTCACCTCCTTGAGTTTCTCATCCAATTGTTTGAGTTTATACCAAGCGAGAGTCCGAGCATCTTCTGGCACAGATTCTTTTCGCAACACCATAGCCGTCAAAATGTCCAGGTATTGCCGTTGCAAGCCTCGCCGCAAACTAGCAATCTTCACTGACTTCCCTTTTGGTTTGATTACTTCTGTCCAGATATCTGATTGCAAAGTGTCAAATAACTCCGGTAGACTCAGTGCATTTTCGGGCTTAGTTTTTAGTTCAATATCCTTGAGGCGAGAGAGGCGATCGCCTGAGAGTAAATCCCGCAATACCGAACCCTGCATAAGTAACACCAAGTCATGAATTGGAAAATCCAACCGACCAACTTGCGGAGAACTACCCCAATGTAGCCAACGGGAAGGTGCTAATTTATTCAATAGTTCCGGTGAAAAGTTGAAGGCATCTTCTGCAAATACATATTTTTGTAGCGTTTCTAAAGCTTGCCGTTGTTCTGCAACTGGTACTGGTTCAAATGGTAATCGGTGTTCCTTAACTCCTGAAGGAATCTCGCTAGGGTGAATGCGATAAAAAGATTGTCCACCGATGTATTTTGTGGTGTAATATATTTGCTGAAAATAGTTGCCCAATACTGTGCTAAAACGTTCGCTCACATCGCTGTAACTATCACCAGCCAGTGGGTAACGCTTATCAAGACGTTCCCACATCACGCGAGAATTATTCAACTGCCACTGAGAATAAAGCAGTACATTACTACTGTTATCCCAAGCATCAGATGTAGGGTCAAGGTCATACATATCTTCATCTGTAGAATAACTCAACTCTGGCTTGTAAGATTGTGCAGCAATTTCCTCTAATATTGGCTTTTCTGCGATGGGAGTTGATGTCTTAATGGGCATATAGCCGTACTTAATTGCCCATTCATCATAAGGCCCCACCATGCTAGGAAAATAATCTCCCTGTTTTGTCCCTTGAGGGGCAATATTTGGGGGAATATAGTCCATTACGGAACTTGTTAGACCTTTGTTTTTAGTAATTTCCGTATTATTCATCTCCTGGGGTGGTAGCAGTGTACTACCACGGAAGTTATGACGTAAACCAAGAGTATGCCCAACTTCATGAGCAATGATTAAACGTAAATATTGATTGATATATTCTTTTACCTTGTCTGGTGTGGCCATGGTATCAGGCAGCAGTGACATCGCTAGTGAACCAAAAGCAAACTGGTTAGCAGCCTCCATGCCATAGCATAAATCGTACTCACCTGCCATTTTCGATAAATGATTCAACAACCCCTGTTGCCCTTGCATCTGCTGAGGCACACCGCTGTTTTTCCCATCTAAACCATTGGCACAAAGTAGACGATTTTGCATCAAAGCTGAGATGGTAGTCCGATTTTCTGTTTGGCTGGGTTGGATGATTTTGCGATATTCACTCTTAAGGGCCCGGATAAAGCTAGCATCTACGAGAATGTCTGCATCCAAAATTTCTCCAGTCAAGGGGTTAACGCGGGATGGCCCCATTGCAAAATAACCATCGACTGTGTTAATCCAGCGAATTGTGTTGTAACGAATATCGGCTGAGTCCCATGTAGCATCATCAGGCATTTGGCGGACTTCAATTGCATCTTTAAATCCGGCTTTGAGAAAGGCTTTGTTCCACATTAACACCCCTTCTTTCATCGCATCGCGGTACTCTAAAGGTACAGCGTTATCAATCCAGAAGACAATTGGTTTTTTGGGGCGAGAAATTACTGCATTTGGGTCTTGTTTTTCTAAGTCCCAGCGATTTATGTAGCGGACAAAAGAATCACCGCGATCGTCTTTGGATAAATCTTGGTAGGCGGTAATGAAGTAGCCGATGCGATCGTCAGCAAGGCGCGGTCGATAATCTTTATCAGGTAATTGGGAGAGACTGTAGTGGACGCGCAGGGTAAAACCACGGTTGTCAGGTAGCGAGGCAAAACCTGGTATTTCACTCTCATGACCAGCGCCACCAGAGTAATTTAAAACTGACTCGACTTCTAAGTTTTGGGGAAAGACTTTCGCTGTACCGAAATAGGACTGGTCTGTGGTTGCTGGTACTCCTAAACTGGCAGATAATCCTGCTAAGTCTGTGAGTAACAAATCGCCCAGGTCGATGAGAATAGTTTTGCGTTGTGGATGAATGCTTTTAATGGCAATAGTGTAAAGAACAGAGTCGCTAAAAGACCGGGCTAGCGATCGCACCTGGGGATCTCCCTCACGAGTGCGAAAATTGACATTGCGGATGACAAAATGTAGTTTATCATTCACCCGTTGGAAATAAAATAAAAAATCTTGCAGAGGCATACCGCTATAAATACCTCGTTCCCCAATACCCGATTCTAGGGTTGTCGTAGCGAGGTAATTTTTGTTGAGTTGTTCTGGCTTAATTTCTAGATAAATTTTATTCTTTTCTTTATTCCGATAAATGGTAAACAATCCCCCTGACTTTTGGGTGTCTTTGGTTACTTGGTCAAATGGCTCTAACTCATCCTTTGCCGTTGGTGTTTTGCTAGGTTTAGGTGGTTCTGCGGGTTTTGCAACTTGTAAAAATGGTTGCTGTTCTGCTTTTTTCAGGTCTTTTACTACCCAAATAAATGGTTGAGGCTGCACGTGTTTATTTTGATTAACTACCCAAACTTGACCTGACGCTAGCCTCTGTTCCTGGGGAATACTAAGATTGTTTAGTGGTAATACCGAGATTTTAGTTAAAGAAGCTTCTGTTGTTAACTGACTCTTAGCTGTAACTACAGCTTCTAAAAGGCGCACAGCCCGATCCTTGGATGACAACTCTGGATCAAATCCATTTACAGATGGTGACTTAGCACTAGCTGATGCTATTCCTAAAAACAAACCATGTAACAAAATCATATAAAAGGTTAATCTGTTCATCTTATATATCCCTAATAACTATCCCTAGTTAATTTTTAACTTTTGCAAAGCCATACAGCCCGCCTTCTACCGATTTCTTAAGATGCTTGATATCAAATAGCAAACTTCTGACTTTAATCTCCGTTGCCATTTTTTAGCTTGATTGCGCTGTTTTAGCGTCGGATTTTTCCTAACAATTGCGTCTCCAACAAACAGTAAGTATCATTTTTACATTAGAGTAGTAAATTTATTGGGAAAAAACTAGAACAAATTAACCAAAGTATGAGAATTACTTCATTTTTGAAAGAATTTTTCAGCTAACACTTTATTGGCATCAAGATCGGAAGCTTGAGGCAATCCAGATGAACGACAAGCCAACCTCCAGGAATGCTACTGGCAAAGGTTCAGGTAAGTACTTAGACAGAATTAATTACACAATGTCATTGCTAAGGAAGCAAAGCGTAATGAATCAATTCGCTTGCGGTTGGGATTGCAACTCTTGGAGACGCTCCGCTCGTAATGACTGTAAATATTTTTGTGCAACTACTTATAACCCTTTGTAGACATCGCCAACTCATGATTATTTATAATATAGTATTCATTTATACTATGGATTTTTAGCAATGAAAAGCAAACTAGCAAAGAAAAGTTTTTAGTTCAAGATGATTAAAACTGTAATTAAAATGTAACAACAGGCACAAAAATGTCAACATATTTGTCTCAAGTTTGGCAACTGCTGAGAAATTATGTGAGGGATATAAGGTTACAAGAGATGTCAAAGACAACATCTATGGAAACTGAAGCAGTTTTACCTCAAGAAAAAAGTATTAAAGAACTAGATAAAAATGTTAAATTTGCTCAAGATAATTTGCAGGAAGATGTATGGTCTCAAAGGCTGCAAGAAAGCTTAGAAAAATGGACAATATTAAGAAGCGGTTTGACTTCTAAGATAGGCGATCGCGCATTGGGGACTCTACCATCAGAGTTTTCTTTGAGAATGAGCGATCGCCAGATGCATGAAGAGATTTATGATTTACTGGGCAATGGGGCGCTGAAACCAGAAATAGTCAACCAAGTGATGGAATTGGTGATGACTGGTCAAAAAATTCACCCAGAACTACTTTTTTGGCGACTAGAAGGTTTTTATCGTCGCTGGTGTCAAGGAGAATTTATCGATGGGACACTAGATGATAACCTACCTCAGAAAGCAAGGTCAAAGTTGGCGGCACAAAATATTGCTATCGGGCTGAGACAGTTAGACATATATACAGGGCTGAACGTACTGATTTTACTGCTAGAGTTACACCGCTATGCTCAACAGCGAGATGAACTCAAACAAAAATCACTTTCTATCCATCTGCTCAACCAGACACAGACAATTTTTTCACATCCCAACTCCTGCGAATCATCAACTATAGCGATGCCTTGGAAATTGGTAATTTTAGCAGTATAGTCGGGCAATTTCTCAAAGGCGGTAACTTTACAGGTGCTTACCTGGGCGATGCCAATCTCACCGGAACAGACTTTAGCGGTGCTAACCTCAGCCGTGCTTACCTGGGTGATGCCAACTTAACTGGGGTAAACTTCACCGGTGCTAACCTTAGCGGTGCTAACCTCGGTGATGCCAATCTTAGTGGTGCCAACCTTAGTGGTGCCAACCTTAGTAGTGCTGACCTCAGCAGCACCAACCTTAGTGGCGCTAATCTCAGCTGCGCCAACCTGAGCCGCGCCGACCTCAACCGTGCCGACCTCAGCAGCACCAACCTGAGCCGCGCCGACCTGAGCCATGCTGACCTCAACCGCGCCGACCTCAGCAGTACCAATCTGAGCCATGCTGACCTCAGCAACGCCATCCTTTTTGGTGCGAATCTCAGTGAAGCCAACCTCAATAGGGTTAATCTTAACCATGCCGATCTCTGTCGCGCTGACCTCAGTGGTGCTGATTTGAGTCATGCCATCCTCAATGGTACTAACCTCAGTGACACAATTCTTTTCAGTACCAACCTAAGTGATGCCATCCTCATCGCTGCCGACCTCAGCTATGCCAAACTTAACGGTGCCAAGCTTAACGACGCAAGACTCAATGGTGCAATGTTCTTAGGTGCTGACCTCAGTGGTGTAGACCTGAGTCGGGTAACTCTCAATGAAGCTGACCTCAGTGGGGTGATTCTCAGCGATGCCGACCTAAGTGATGCTGACCTCACCGACGCTATCCTGTTCGGCACAGACCTCAGCTATGCCAACCTGAACAATGCTAACCTCAGTGGCAGTAACCTTAGTGGTGCTATCCTCAACGGTGCAAACCTCAGCCACAGTAACCTCAGCAGCGCCATTCTCGGTGGTGCAGACCTGAGCGAGGCCAATATGGAAAAAATCACCTGGGGGAAAAAGCAGCAGTGGGAAGGCGTACGGGGATTAGAGACAGCAGTTAATGTGCCGGAGGCGTTGAAAGAAGAGTTGGGATTGAAGTGAGGAGGCAATTTTAGTTAGAGTACTCCAAGGGACTTCCAAAGAAAAAATATCCCAAAACTAACGCAAAAACCTCTGTATTTCTCCTCTCTCTGTGTTCTCTGCGCCTCTGTGGTTCGTTTATTTGCATAATTTATTTCTTGGAAATCCCCAAGTAAAAAAATGCCCAATTGTCATTGCGAGCAAAGCGAAGCAATCCCAAGGGCTGTGATTGCTTCGTTTCGCTCTCTACGAGACGCTACGCGAACGCAATGACGGGTTTTGGATCATTTATTTTTTGGAACACTCTTATTGATAAATTGCCCCATCAGGCATAATAGCCCCAGCTAAATTAGTACCAATTAATTTAACTAGAAGGCGCTCACCAGAGCGAATTCGCGCTCCCGTCAAGTCAGCCCCGCGCAAGTCAGCCCCGCTGAGATCCGCTCCAATCAAATTAGCCGCGCGTAAATTAGCCTCCCGCAAATCCGCTAAAAGCAGGTTTGCCCGAAATAAATTTGCTTCAGATAAATTCGCCCCTCTGAGATTAACTTTGTGCATAAAAGTATCGCTAAGATTAGCACCACTCAAATTGGCATAACTGAGATTTCTGCCAGATAAGTCTTTATTGCTCAAATTTGCCCGACTGTAGTCTTTGCCACTTAAGTCGGAGTTTGGCTTTGGTGGTTTCTGAATTGTTGGAGATGGTGTTTGCTGTTGAGGTGGCGGTGAGTTAGATGTGGTTTGATGTTTGGTTTTTAGAGAGCGCAATTTTTCACGAGCTTCATTTATGGCTTTGAGCTTGTCTTGGGCTTTTTGCTGTAAACGGAGATTGTCTTTGGGAATACGATCGGGATGCCAAACAAAAACCAAATCTTTGTAAGCCTGGTTCACTTCCTCAAGGGTTGCCCCAGGCTCTAATTCCAAAATTCTATAGTAGTGCTCCAGATCGCTCATAAGATATTTTGGTGGACAATCAACTTAATTATCAGTGATGGAGCCGGATATTCGCTGCATCTTTTGTCACTCCTTCTTCCCTTATCTTCCCATTTCTCTATTTCTCCATCGAGCGATCGCTCTCAAATATGCTGCAACTGGAATCTGATAAACTTCAATAAAAATCCAAACAACTATTGATAAATGTGATAATAAGGTTAATATCGTCCAAATATAGGGCATCCAGGTAATAGGTTCTTGGAGATTAGCAGGAAAATAGTAAGCCACTATGCCAATTAGAGTAGTGGGAAGAATTACAAAAACGGCTGCTGCTAGTCCATAACCCCAACCCAATTCCACACCTTCTAACTGGCCTTCTGTCCAACTAAACCCATTCCAACGCCAAGTTAAGGGGGGTTGTCTAGAAGGCATCTTGATTTGCTGTAGTTCTAAGTTGACTGTAAAAATCTCTTGGCAAAAGTCACAAGCCATAGCTTCCATCAACGGCATGTGAGAAATCTTACCTATTCGACAGACTGGGCACGGGTAAGCTCCATAATAGTCGAAAGATTGGGCTAAGATTTTGGAACTGGGCATAATGAAACTGAATAATCCTAAAAAGTTGATTTCTCTGGTCTATGACGACTACAAAAGCCACCGATGAGAGTTCTCTCTAATTACCTTGATTTAAAGGATAGCTATATTTTGAATTTTTAGATTTTTCACCATTGATTTGTAAATTTACATAACTTAACAACAGGGTGCGATTTTGAATTTTGCCAAGCTTTATTATTCTTGATCCCCACAGTTTTACTGAGTCTATCGCTTTTTTACAGTTTGTGGGGGTCTTGACACCGCCAAATCTTCCTGCTAATGTTACCCTAAGTAGATATTAGTTATTTAATTTTTTCAGCAAAAGCCCCACAAATGCTTAACACAAATTCCTACTTTTATTTTTGGTTTAGGGTGGTTCATCGGGAATGAATCAAGTTTCCTCATGGAAACCACCCGATGAACCGCAGAGCGAACTCTGCGGTTTTTGTTGTTTTAAGGAGAATTTCATTGTCATGACTTATTTAACTAACTGGTTTTATGGCTTTTACTTTTGGCCGAGAGTAAGTTCCGGGTAAGTAGCGTCATGTCGATGAATCAGAACGCGCCCGGAACTCTTCAAGGTTTCGGGCTTTTTTACTGCCACTTTTTTTACTGTCAGGAGAATGAAATCATGATTAATGCCAAACTTGCTGCCCAATCTCATCCTAACCACCAGACAATTGTTAAACTTTCAGAAAAAGTCGCTTTCGGAGGCGAACAACTGGTAATTATCGGCGGGCCTTGCACCGTTGAAAGCCTAGAACAAATGGAGATAGTCGCCCAAAAGCTATCGACTGCATCGGTGCAGGGGTTGCGTGGCGGTGTCTACAAACCCCGCACATCTCCCTACGCCTTTCAAGGTATGGGTGAGTCAGGATTGGAGATATTAGCAAAGGTGCGATCGCATTACAATATGCCAGTTGTCACCGAGGTGATGTCAATTTCCCAAATTGAAGTAGTCGCCGCCCATGCTGATATGCTTCAAGTTGGTAGCCGCAATATGCAAAACTTCGACTTGCTCAAAGCTTTGGGACAAGCTGGTAAACCAATCCTGCTCAAACGTGGTTTAGCAGCGACAATTGAAGAATTCGTTATGGCTGCTGAATATATCCTCAGCCACGGGAATCCTGATGTAGTGTTGTGCGAACGCGGTATCCGCAGCTTTGATAATTACACCCGCAATGTCCTAGATTTAGCAGCAGTGGCAGCACTCAAGCAAATAACTCACCTACCTGTGATTGTAGATCCTTCCCACGCCGTAGGGAAACGGGAACTGGTAGCACCTATGGCTAGGGCTGCGATCGCTTGCGGTGCAGATGGATTAATTATTGAATGTCACCCAGAACCAGAAAAATCTGTTTCTGATGCCCGTCAAGCCCTTTCCTTGGAAGATATGGTGGATTTAGTTGATAGTTTAAAGCCTGTAGCAAAAGCCGTTGGGCGGACTATACCAGAAGTCGGGGCGGGTTTATCACCTGCCCCGATTTTTTGTGCTGCTTAAATTTCTGTTGGGGCGATCTTGAATGTCTCAGGCAAAAGATTTATTTTGGCTGAAGTCGGACTTAGGCTCAAATCGCCAAAAAGCTTAATTTCTCGAACAGGCAACTCAGCAACGCTATATAGAGTTTCAATTATGTCTGAGGAAATTATTCAATCTGAATTATTAGAACCCGAAGCTGATACGGAGCCAAATCTCTCCCAGATTCTCACTGTACAGGCGTTAAGTGTTCTAAACGATCGCTCTAACTCCAAAGGGATAATTCAACTGGCTTTGCATCTCACAATTATCGGTTGCAGTGGCTACCTGTGGTCAGCAAACTTTGGCAATTGGTCAGTAGCTATACCAGCACTGGTAATCTACGGTTTCAGTATGGCTGCGATGTTTGCACCAATGCATGAATGCGTTCACAGAACTGCTTTTGCTAACAATCGTTTGAATGATTCTGTAGCTTGGTTTTCTGGCTTGCTGTCATTTTATAACAGCACGTTTTTTCGTCGTTATCATAAGTGGCATCATCGTTACACTCGTGTTCCTGACAAAGATCCCGAACTAAGCGATCTCAAACCGAGTAATGTAGGTAAATACTTGTTGATAATTAGCGGTTTACCGTGGTGGTGGGGTAAAGTAGTCGGGCATTTTCAGGTGGCGACTGGTCAATTTAAAGATTTTCCATTTGTGCCAGAAGCCGCACGAGCTGGAGTTATCAACTCTACTCGATGGCAATTAGGTATTTATGTAAGTGCGATCGCCATCTCAATTGTAGTTGGTCAGCCTTGGTTTTTCCTCTATTGGCTGCTACCCTTAATTGTCGGTCAGCCGATTCTCCGTTTCATTCTGCTAGCAGAACATACAGGTTGCACTCTTGACGCGAATCTGCTCACAAATACGCGCACAACCCTAACGTTCTGGCCGATGCGATTTTTCATGTGGAATATGTCGTTTCATGCAGAGCATCATTTATACCCATCAATTCCGTTCCATGCCCTACCAAAAGCACATCAGCAATTGAACAAACACTTTACCCACATTGAACCTGGATATATGAAAGTCAACTGGGATATCATAACTAATTCGTAATACTGCCTCCAGCGAGAAGCAAGCTACGCAATTTGTAATTGGGCATTAAGCATTAAGAAAAACGAGTATAGACAAATATGATAAAAATGCTAGTTGAAAACTTGATTGCAATTGAGACAACATTACAAATTAATTGGGTTTGGCTCAATGTGAGCTTACAATTTGCTTGTTGGGGCCTCTTTTCACTTTTACTCGCTGAGATTTTGAGAGATAGCTACCATGCTTTGTGTCACCAAGTCAATTGGCTTGCTAAATGGCACAATAAGCACCATAGCGCCTATCGCCGGGATTTATCAATAGTTTCCCTGAAAATTTACCAAGAATCCCAACTCTATCACGACATTTTAGAATCGAGTTTACTGCTAGTGATATTGGTAGTCATTGCCTTAATTGTTCAACAAATGGGGTTATGGCTGGGAGTAGCTTATGGTTCCACCTTCTTGTATGGCGCGTCTGTACGATATTTCCAGGGAAAAATTGATACAGACTACAACCACCTCCCCGGCCCTTTAGAGACTATTCCCTCCATTTGGTGGGTGAATCGGTCTTACCATTGGCGGCATCATTTTGATGATGTCAACGCTTACTACAGTGGTGTCTTTCCCTTAGTGGATAAAATTCTTGGCACAGGACTGTCTCTCAAAGGGAAAACCATCGCTTTAACTGGAGCATCAGGAGCGTTGGGACAAGCATTAGTAGCTGAACTTGTCAAGAATAATGCTAAAGTCGTGGCATTAACTACTAATCCCGAAAAATTAATAGAACAAGTTGGGGTGAAAGTAGTTCCGTGGCAATTAGGTAATGAAGCCGAACTGAGGAATAGTTTAGAGAAAGTAGATATTTTAATTATCAACCACGGAATCAATGTCTACGCCAGCCGCACACCAGAGGCTATCAACTCCTCCTATGAGGTGAATACCTTTTCAGCATTACGGTTGATGGATATATTTTTGACAACTGTGACAGGGCCACAAGCCAAAGCAACAAAGGAAATTTGGGTAAACACTTCTGAAGCTGAGGTTTCTCCAGCCTTGAGTCCACTTTATGAACTCAGCAAGCGATCGCTAGGTGATATTGTTACTCTCAAGCGTTTGGATGGGGATTGTGTGATTCGCAAGTTAATTCTTGGCCCGTTTAAAAGTCAACTCAATCCCTATGGGGTGATGTCTGCACAGCAAGTTGCTCGTGCCATTTTGTTTTTCGCTCGGCGAGATTTCCGAAATATTATTGTGGCAATAAATCCTCTTACCTATCTGCTATTTCCCTTAAAGGAAACCAGTACGTCACTATACTATCGAGTCTTCAGCCGGACAGCGAAAAATCAACAGGATTTACGCAAAGCTGATTCCTGAAATCTATTTTGATAAATAAAACTGATTATTGGTTGGAGAAATCCGATAATACTTAATCTACGACCACGACGCAATGTGAAATACTAAAGCGATCGCCATACCAAAACGAATCACAATAAATCGACTTCTAAATAATAGGTAATCAGTTTTGCTCATTACCTATGACGATCTTCGATATTAAAGAAAAACAGATATAAATTAAACAGGACTTACGCACAATCATGAAAAAACGAACCGCAAAGGACACAAAGGAATAAGATTTTCAGAGAGTTTTTGCGTAAGTCTTATTAAAACCAAAAGCTAGTTTAATATTCTTTATCAAGATGATAGAAACCTTACTATTAGCTTCTTTTTTTGTTTCACAATTGCCAACTCCTGAACAAAAATTTCTAAATTTAAAAACCCAATTAGAAAAGAAAGGGTTTCAAGTAATAATTGAGCTACCACCAAAGCGAGGAGTATATGGTTTACTAAGAGAGGCTGACAAAAAAATTTGGATTAATCCAGTAGTATTTGAGCTACACATTGGCACTCAGACTTTAATTCATGAAGCAGTTCATGCTGCACAAGTGTGTGCGGGGAAAGGAAAAATAAAAACTCTAGGTCTAAAAATTCAGCCTAGCAATTATGCTAGACCTTTTTTTATGGGTTACACTGATGTTCACAGGCAAGATTTAGAAAGAGAAGCCTATGCAATACAAACTCAACCTAATAGCTATGACTTAACTGTATCTCTTATCCAAAAATACTGTAAATAAATTATATATAATACTATTTCATTTTATTAGGACTTACGCAAACAATATCTAAAACCCTGATTCTATGGTAGGGGCAATTCATGAATTGTCCCTACAGCGTGTCCTTTTATGTAAGTCTTATTTATTTTAAAACCTGTTTAGAGAGTTTGGAATAAGATTATCTAATCACCTGATTAAAACTCTAATTTTGCTTTAAATAGTATCAGCATTAAAAGCAATTACACAATTTCAGTCAACAAGTAGGGTTACTTTTGATTGACAATCAACTTTTGGTTTTTATCTTGAATTTCTAAGAGTTCAGGGATGGTGACAAAGCGATAGCCCTGATTGCGAAAATTGGCAATAATTTCTGGTAAAGCTTGTACAGTCTTAGAACGATTACCACCACCATCATGCATCAACACAATTCCACCAGGTCTTGCCTCTCTAAATACATTACCAATTAGTTTTGGAACAGCAGGACGAGAATAGTCTACAGAGTCAGATGACCACAAAATAATAGCGTATTTGCTATTTCTAGCGTAATCAACCACGCCATTATGCATAATTCCTCCAGGTGGTCGAAATAAATTTGTTTTTAAGCCTGTAGTTTTAAAAATTAGGTCGGCAGTGTGGTCAATTTCATAAGCGGCAGCTTGTGGATTCAAGAATTGATACCAATGATGCCAGGTGTGGTTGCCAATAACATGACCTTCCGCAATCTCCTGTTTGAGTAAGTTAGGATAATTTTTTACATTCTCTCCAATCACAAAAAATGTCCCTTTGATCTGATTTTTTTTGAGAATATCTAAGACTTCTGCTGTACTTTCAGGCCAAGGGCCATCATCAAAGGTTAAAGCAATGATTTTCTGAGGCGGAGAGAGTTTTGCCGACTCAATTATCGCACCTTGGAAACTTGATGGAACAGAGTCAGAAAAACCTTTTGCTTGTGCTTCTCCCTGCCAACTTTTTAGCATCCCAATCTTGAGTTCTTGAACTCGCTGTTGAGTTCCTACATTTGCCGCTATATTATTTACATTTAGAGTCTGTTTCAATTTAAATTGAAAAATATCTATTTTGTTCAACATGATGAAAATCAGACTAAAACTACCACATAAGATAAGCAGCCCAACTAATTTTCCTGAAGTCAAAAGACTCGGCTTATTATTAATCACGTGAAGTTCCCTTAATAGTTAAACAATCAGTCACCATACTGATCGGAAGTTAGACTTTATTATCTGCTTACCTTCAAAGAAGTATAGCTATGTATTTATGTATTGCCAAGAGTGCGATTGCTCACCACCCGAATTTGTAGGTTAAGATTTATTATGTTGATGATTCTGATGAATCACCTGTCTTAGTCAGTCCACTATTCTTGTCAGCTTATCTTGTTCATATTTAAAAAAACTGTAATTTATAGAACAGGTTTCGCTGGGTCTCAATACAATTATGTAAATAAAACACACTTTCGTCATAATCTCGTAATATTTTTATCAATTAAGTATGTAATAATCTTTTAATCATCAATCTAGATTAGCTGTTATTAATTACTAATGTACCAAATCAAGAACATAATCCAATCCAGTTCAGTTAAGTATTTCTATCTTTCTTCTCTTTGCGTTCTTGAATTATACGGGTTTTTATTAACCATTATTAGTACTTTTTTACTAACGTCGCCTAGTTTAGCAGCTAGCATAAAATCTCAAAGATTTGATTCTAATCGTAATCATTTAGAGTCAACAAAGGATTGGAAGTATTTATTAGCTGACTTTCCCAGTGGAGTCATGATACAGAAAAGTTTGATTCCTAAACTCAATCAACCAGATATCTTTACGAATGTAAATAATCCTGCTTTATTTGGTGGAATTATCCCATTAGGCAAAGAGATGCCAGAGCTAAAGTCTCAAGTGAGAGCATTAATGGCTCATTATAGTTTTCTGAAATCGGGAATGTTTTTCTTAGATATAGAAACAGGTAACTATTTGAATATTGATGGCGAAAAGGTATTTCCGGCAGCTAGTACTATTAAATATCCGATTTTGATTGCTTTATTTGAACAAGTAGATGCTGGGAAAATCAAACTTGATGAAAAGCTAGTAATGCGACGTGACTTAGTAGCAAGTGGTTCCGGTGACTTGCAGTATAAACGAGCAGGAATTAAGCTGAGTGTAATGGAAACTGTTAACAAAATGATTACAATCAGTGATAATACTGCTAGTAACATGATTATTGATCGTATAGGCGGAAAAGCAAAACTCAATCAGCGTTTCCACGCTTGGGGACTAAAAAACACAGTAATTCGCAATATGTTAGGAGACTTTAAAGGTACTAATACCACTAGTCCAGCAGATTTAGTCCGGTTGTCAGCCTTGGTCGATCAACATAAGTTGATTTCAGAAGGTAGTCAGTTCCAAGTTTTAGATATCCTGCGTCATTGTCATAATAATAAGTTACTGGCTGCTGGTGTGGGTAAAGGTGGAACTATTGCTCATAAAACTGGAGATATTGGATTTTTGGTTGGGGATGCAGGAATTATTAGTTTTCCAAATGGTAAGCATTACTTGGCAGGAATATTTGTGATTAGACCTCATGACGATGAGCGAGGAAGAGAGTTTGTCCGTCAAGTTTCTCGCTTAGTTTATCAGTATTTAGATCAACCACAATTATCGCAGAAGTATTAATTTAAGTAAGTCGGTGTGAATATTTATCATCAACAAAACCAAAAATTATGACAAACAATATAATTGAGAGAATCTATCGCTTCAACGAAGGAAGAAACCCAAAACTACTTGAATTAAAATACAAGGCAATGCGTTGTGATGTTTTTACCTTCTATCGCGGTACGTGTCATTTATTTTACGAAGACATCCCTAAAGATTTACCATTGAATATAGCTCCACCAGTGTGGATTTGTGGTGACTTGCACCTGGAAAACTTTGGTAGTTATAAAGGTGATAACCGATTAGTTTACTTTGACATGAATGATTTTGATGAAGCATGTCTTGCCCCTTGCACCTGGGATGTGGTGAGGTTTATTACGAGTATTATAGTTGGCTCTCAGACGCTGAAGGTGAATGAATCAGAAGCATTACATTTAAGTAATTCCTTTCTTGAAAGTTACGGCAATGCTTTAGCTAAAGGTAGCGCTAGAAGCGTGGAAAAAGAAACCGCTTTGGGCTTAGTTAAAGATTTATTAAGAAGTTTAAAAACCCGCCTTCGTCAAGATTTTTTAGATAAGCACACAAAGGAAAAGAAAGGTAAGCGCCACTTAATTATTGATAATAAACATATTATGGCAGCCACGGAGACAGAACAGCAAAGGATTAGAAAACTTATCTCAGCTTGGCAAAAATCTACACAAAAAGATGCAAATTTTTATCAAGTGTTAGATGTGCAACAGCGAATAGCTGGCACAGGTAGTTTAGGGTTAGAACGTTATGCAGTTTTGGTAGAAGGGAAAGGTTCTCCTGATGGCAATTATCTATTAGATTTGAAGTTAACAGAAACTTGCTCATTACAACCTTATTTAACAGTAACTCAGCCGGATTGGTCGAGTGAATCTGCACGAGTAGTAGCTATCCAAGAACGGGTACAAGGAACGCCACCTGCTCTTTTGGGGATGATAGTTGACGGCAATAAATCTTATGTTTTACGAGAGTTGCAGCCAGAAGAAGATCGGGTGAATTTACAGACGTGGGATGGGAAGCTGGAACGCTTAAAGAAGTTGATGCAGACAATGGGTGAAGTCACAGCTTGGGATCAATTACGCAGTGGTGGTAGGCAAGGTTCTGCGATCGCAGATGATTTAATCAAGTTTGCTCACTTATCTGATTGGCGTAATCAAATTATTGAGTATGCAATCAGCTACTCTCAGCAAGTAGAACTAGATTACCAAGAATTCTGTCAAAAATCTTAAACCATCATCGTTTGAAGCACTACTAATTATTGTCATCTTGTAGCTTTTCCGGTAATTTGCGATCGCTCTGGGGTTGATTATCAATCGGTGAATTTTGCTTTTCTAGTGTTGGTACTACTACAGCAGAAGGATCGGAATGTTTAGATTGTGCTGGTGCTGCTGGTGTAACTACAGAATTTGAGGGAATAACTGGCTGAGGAGAAGCAGAATTATGATTAGAAGCAGGTAAGTGATTTTGTGGCAATGGTGCGGGAGAAGCACGACGAGATGAACGGATTGCCCGGAGTTTTTCGACTAGCGAGGGTGTGGGGGAAACGCTAGGTGAAGGTGCAGATTGCTCCGAATCGCCGCGTTGTGATTCTCCTGTAAGGTTGCTAGGAGTTTCTTGTGGAGAAGAACGACGATTACGCCGTCGTTGCTTGGAATTATAAACAGGTGCTGATTCGGTTCTGGTGTTAATCTCTGCACCATTCTCCAAGCTAGGTGCTTTTGCGGCTGGTTGTTGAGTCGGCTGTTCAAAAAGCGGTTTTGTGGTTGGCTGCGGCTGAGATTTGGGTAAAATGCTAGTGATACCAAAACCTGCGGTAGCAGCAATCAAGGCTACACCCACACCAATGAGGATTTGAGACGATCCCGCCGTTTTTTTTGCCAAGAGATTTTCTTTAGCAATTTCTGGGTTAGGCTGCGCCAAGGGAGATGATTGATAAAGACGATTTTGGGCAGTTTTCCCCAGCACAGTTGCAGCTTGTTGAGCAGATAAATTGACAGTTGGCACTGCATAAGTTGCTAAGGCTTGGGGTGTCATATTTGCCTCATTTCCGGGTAACAGTTGTAACCATTCGGCAACTGTCGCTGGTCGAAAACGAGATTCGACAGCCATACCGCGCATGACTGCCTGGTTGACAGCAGCACTTAAGTGTGGTTGCAATTCGCGGGGGGAAGGCATTTGTTCGCGATCGCGCAATAATGCTGGCATCGGAACTTGTGCTGTCAACAGCGCATACAAGGTTGCGGCTAAACCATAAACATCTGTGGCGGGTGTGCGTGGCGCTTGCGTCAAGTACTGTTCAATTGGAGAATAACCTTCAGAAACAAGACCCGTGTGAGTCTGCCTCACATTGCCATTAAATTCCCTGGCAATGCCAAAATCAATTAGTATTACTTCCTGTGTTCCTTGACGAAGAATAATATTATCTGGTTTGACATCGCGGTGCAGCAAACCATTGTTGTGTACTACCTGTAAAGCTGCTCCAATTTGCCGGATATAATGAATTGCTGTAGTCTCAGGCAAAGTTATCGCTGGTAATACAAATGCGTCTCCCAAGGTTTCGCCACGAATGTATTCCATCACCATGTAAGGCAATCCATCTTCCACAAAAAAGTCACTAACTCGGACTATATTGGGGTGAATACACGTAGCTAACCGTCTGGCTTCATCTTGGAATTGGCGCTCAAATTTCGTAAAATCAGGATGTTGTCGCAGCCGTTCATTGATGGTTTTCATCACCACCTCCCGATCCAAGTAGTGATGGGTAGCTTTAAACGTAATGCCAAAGCCACCCCGCCCTATTTCTTGAATTAGGGTATATTTTCCATCTTGCAAAATTGTGCCTGCTAACATAGAGAGTCCTGAGTCCTGAGTGAGCAGATAAATAGCGAGTCCTAAGTCTTGAGAGATTCCTGAAAAATTTTCCCATATTTTATATAGGATAGGGCTTTCACCTGTCTATCCTATGGGATGATTTTGTTGTTGAAACTCCTGAAGCGAGAAAAACCTCCCCGCGATCGCAACAGTTTTATCTTTTTCAGATGATAACGCGGGAGTAGAGAAATTCTGAAGCCGGAAATTGAAGGGTTTTCAAATCTCATAAACTTTCAGTTACCCTGAAGTTAGTTGCCTAGCTAGTATTGATCCTCCTATAGATAAAATCGATGACTCAAGAAACTTCTAGAATTTGTATCCTTGGTGGAGGCTTTGGTGGTCTTTACACAGCCTTACGCTTAAGCCAGTTACCTTGGGAATCTACGCAAAAACCCGAAATTGTTCTGGTAGATCAAAGCGATCGCTTCCTATTCTCCCCTTTACTTTACGAATTACTTACTGGCGAACTGCAAACCTGGGAAATTGCCCCACCTTTTGAAGAACTTTTACAAGGCACTGGGGTGCGTTTTTATCAAGGCGTTGTGTCTGGAATTGACATCGACCAGCAACGGGTAAACATAGAGGAAGGGCCCCAAATCCCTTACGATCGCTTAGTGCTGGCGCTAGGAGGTGAAACACCACTAGATTTAGTCCCCGGTGCGACAGCCTACGGCTACCCATTCCGCACCATATCTGATGTCTATCGTTTAGAAGAACGCCTCCGATTTTTAGAAGAATCCGATGCTGATAAAATTCGGGTGGCAATTATTGGCGCTGGCTACAGTGGTGTTGAGTTAGCCTGTAAGTTAGCCGATAGACTCGGTGAAAGAGGACGTTTTCGCATCGTTGAAATCGCCGATCAAATTTTGCGAACTTCCCCAGAGTTTAATCGGGAAGCAGCAAAAAAAGCAATAGAAGCCCGTGGTATATTTATCGATTTAGAAACCAAAGTTGAGTCAATAGAGCAAAATAGCATCTCTCTAGAGTACAAAAACCAGTTAGATACGATTCCCGTAGATTTGGTAATTTGGACTGTGGGAAATAAGGTTGCGCCCGTAGTGCAATCTCTTCCCCTGAAGCAAAACCAGCGTGGTCAAATCATCACTACATCCAATCTACAAGTCATCGATCGTCCAGAAATCTTTGCTTTGGGAGATTTAGCAGACTCTCATGATGTTGAAGGACAGCAAGTCCCAGCCACGGCACAAGCGGCTTTTCAACAAGCTGATTATACTGCTTGGAATATCTGGGCAAGTCTCACTAATCGTCCCCTCCTTCCTTTCCACTACCAACAATTAGGAGAAATGATGACATTGGGCAAAGACAATGCCACCCTTACTGGTTTAGGAATTAAACTAGATGGGCCCTTGGCATCCGTCGCTCGTCGCATGGCTTATTTATATAGATTACCAACTTTAGACCATCAACTCAAAGTTGGTTTTAATTGGTTAGTGCGTCCAATCATAGAAAGTTTATCTCGGTAAGCTGTAGGGGCAATTTATGAATTGCCCCTACCTTAATCAAGCGTAGCCTCACACAGAATCCGTATAAGTAAGTCGGCACAATAAAACCAAACTGTGTAAAGAAAAGTAAACAAGGCTCAAACTCTCTTTCCCCCTGCTCCCTGCCCCCTGCCTTATCCCAACGATAATTATTTACGCCGACCTACTTAAGCTGGTGAGAATCAATTAAGGTTAGGCATTGAGTGTTAGTAAAGAAGCAAGACATTTATGATGATTTGCTTCATTTCTGCCAACCTACTTAGGAGATGCTAGACTCTACCCACAGAAGCTTTTAACAAGCCAAAATCTAAAATTCCACATTCAAAACTTCAAACTTTGATGGAACAACCGAAAGTTATTTTTTTAGATGCTGTGGGAACACTCTTCGATGTTAAAGGCAGTGTGGGTAAAGTTTATAGTCAGATCGCCGAGGAATTTGGTGTGACAGTTCCAGCCGAAACATTGAATACAGCTTTCATCAAAAGCTTTAAAGCCGCGCCACCACCGATATTTCCAGATGCAGAACTGCAAGATATTCCTCAGCGCGAGTTTGATTGGTGGCGGATAATTGCCCTGAACACTTTTGAAAATGCAGGAGTTCTCAAGGAATTTTCCGACTTCTCGGCTTTTTTTAGCGAACTTTACATCCACTTCGGTACTGGCGAACCGTGGTTTGTCTATCCCGATGTTTTACCAGCTTTAATCAACTGGCGGCGGTTGGGAGTTACTTTAGGGGTGCTGTCAAATTTTGATTCGCGGATTTATTCAGTATTACAAAGTTTGGGATTGAGAGAGTTTTTTACCTCCGTTACCATTTCTACCCAGGTACGTGCAGCTAAACCCGATCCTCAAATTTTTGCTATTGCCTTAGATAAACATAAATGTTCCCCGGAGGCGGCATGGCATATTGGCGATAGCATTGTTGAAGATTACTACGCGGCTAAAGCAGCTGGACTCAGAGGCGTTTGGATCAACCGGGGGAATTGAGGAAGATACTTTGATAGTTTTTAGGGTTTTTTAGTTCATGCTATTTTTGTGACATATTATTTTGCATAACTTTTTAACTCCTAAAAAGGCACAGAGTCCACAGCCTAGCGTCAGGGACATAAAATCTCTAATTTTCAGATGCTTTGTATTTGTATTTATCAGGACTTACGCAAAATCATGAAAAAACGAACCGCAAAGGACGCAAAGGACACAAAGAAATAAGAGTGTCAGAGAGTTTTTGCATAAGTCTTATATAAATAGGACTCATATTTGATTTTTGAAATATACGTAGGGTGTGTTAGCCAGAGGCATAACGCACCATCCGAAGGCTTTGGTGCGTTACGCTCAAAGACTCATTTATCCCAATGCCCAATGCCCAATGCTGCACTAAGACTCGTATGATCGAGATATCAGGAAAACATAACAGCCAGATTTTTACCGCAAAACATGGGCAGCATTTGGGAAATCGATTTTTACTCTCGTCCGATTTTGGACGATAATCAGAAAAAAATTTGGGAAGTCTTAGTCTGCGAAAGCCCCTTGGATATCGGCACAAAACCAGATTCTTTGTTTCGCTACGCTCAATATTGTCCCAGTACTCAGGTAAATTCGGGCTGGTTGCGGACAGCATTGCAAGAGGCTATTAATCAAGCAGGAAAAGCACCAATTAAAATCCGCTTTTTCCGTCGCCAAATGAACAATATGATTACTAAAGCTTGCCAAGATATAGGCATTCCCGCCCAGCCTAGTCGCCGCACTTTGGTTCTCAACCAATGGTTAGAAGAGCGCATGGAGGAAGTGTATCCTCAAGAACCAGGGTATCAAAAGGGGACTAATCCCTCAGTCCGCTTGGAGAAACCTTTGCCGCAACGTTTACCGGATGCTTTGGAAGGACAGCAGTGGGTATTTGTTACCTTAGATGCTGCGGATTTTGCAGAGATGCCAGAGTGGGAAATTGGCTTTGGTGAAGCTTTTCCCTTAGAGTTGGCGAAAGTTTCACCAGAAGCCCGGATTCCTGGTATGTTAATTTTCTCACCGAGAGCATTGCCCTTGGCTGGCTGGATGTCTGGTTTGGAGTTGGCTTTCTTAAGATTTGACACCAGCGAAGAGGCGAGATTGCTTTTAGAAACTGGTGTAAATGAAAGCTGGATTGTGGCAAATATCACAAAACCTCAAGTCTTAGCAGAGGCTAAAGGTTTTGAGGAAGCGAAGCAAAAAGCTAACGGAGTGCATTTCATTGGTGTACAGTCAGATCCAAAAGCAGAATCTTTTGCTGGTTTTTGGCTGTTACAAGAAGTTAATCTTTGAAGATGGGCATGGGGCATTGGGGTTTTGACTCATGACAAATGACAAGATCCGTTGAGACATGACAATGATTTGGGATAATTAACTGCGTCCATCAGTGTTGATTTGCGGTTTCAAATGGTAACTGTAAGGAAACGCTGATGATTTTTGGATAGTTATCTGCGTCCATTGACAGAAAGTCCGATCGCTGGCTTTTAGCGATCGCCCTTTCTCCAACTTGCGTTGATATGCGGTTCAAAATCCACAATTCACTAAGGATCATGGGTTCTGAAAATTTGTCACAAGATACACTAGCAGAACAGCTGCTGGAACTAGCCATAAAATCTGGAGCCGAAGCAGCTGAGGTGTATCAGTCGCGATCGCTTTCTCGTCCAGTGTTTTTTGAGGCAAACCGACTCAAACAGCTAGAAACCAACCAATCTGAAGGTACAGCACTACGACTTTGGCAAAACGGCCGTCCGGGACTTACGGTGGCTTACGGTTCTGTCACAGCCGAAGTAATGGTGGAAAAAGCTCTGGCACTAAGTCAACTGAATCAACCAGAATCAGTTGAATTAGGCTCTAACTTTCAGCCTTTCTACCCAGATTTAGGGGAAAGCGTACCGGTAGAGATTTTGGTAGAGTGGGGCAAAGAAGCGATCGCACTCATCCGCGATGCCTATCCCGATGTTGTGTGCAATGGTGACTGGGAATGTGATATTGAAACCACTAGACTGGTCAACACTAAAGGTTTAGATTGTTACTATACTGATACTACCCTCAGCTGCTATGTATCGGCAGAATGGGTGCGGGGCGATGATTTTTTAAGTGTTTCAGATGGTCAAACCAAGCGAGGAAAACTCCACCCGAAAATATTAGCTAACCAAATTTTACAACGGTTAATTTGGGCTAGAGAAAATGTCTCACCTCCTAATGGTCGTGTGCCGATTTTGTTCACTTCTAAAGCTGCTGATATGCTTTGGGGGACTGTACAAGCAGCTTTGAACGGGAAGCTCGTCTTAGAATTAGCTTCTCCTTGGGCAGAACATCTGGGCAACCAAGTAGTTGCACCCAGTCTCACCCTCTACCAAGATCCCCAAGCTGGCCCTTACAGTTGCCCTTTTGATGATGAAGGCACTCCGACTAAATCTTTAGTATTTATCGAAAATGGTACTTTACAGCATTTCTATGGCGATCGCACCACCGGTCGCCAACTGGGTACTGACACCACTGGAAACGGTTTTCGCCCTGGTTTAGGTAGCTATCCCACCCCTGGATTATTTAATTTTCTGATCCAGCCAGGTTCGACATCACTACCAAATTTAATTCAACAACTAGATGATGGCTTAATTGTGGATCAAATGCTGGGTGGTGATGGCAGTATTTCGGGAGATTTTTCGATCAATGTTGATTTAGGCTACCGCGTCCAAAATGGTCACGTAATTGGACGCGTTAAGGATACTATGGTTGCAGGTAATGTCTACACAGCCCTAAAACAATTGGTTACACTCGGCAATGATGGTGATTGGAATGGTTCTTGTTATACTCCATCTCTGATAGTAGAAGGGCTATCCACCACGGGGAGAAGCAATTAAATAATTCGTAAATCGTAATTTGTAGTTCGTAGTTCGTAATTTATGGAAGTGAGGGTCAATAAGTAATCTTGGTGCTTCAATTCTATACAGCACAGCGTAAATAAACCACCCTTATGAAATGTCTAAAACCCTTACCAATTAAGAATTACGTGAAGCAGCTTTAACCCAATAACACAATATCTTGGATATTAGGGACATCCAAAAATTAAATTGCTCAATTCCTGCATCCAATAATACCACTATCTGATTTCTTCTCCCCTGCTCCCCTACTCCCCCTGCTCCCCCTGCTCCCCCCGCTCCCCCTGCTCCCCTGCTCCCCCTGCTCCCCTACTCCCCTACTCCCCCCACTCCCCCTGCTCCCCCTTTTTATTTGGAAGTCCCTTATGTGGTATCTATCCATCCTCCAACACTTTCGCCGACTGCTGCGGCCACAACGTCGTTTAGCAATCTTTGAAGCTTGTTTGATTGGGTTAGTTTCAGCCCTGGCAGCAGTCTTACTAAAGTCGGGGGTAGGATGGCTCGGTGCATGGCGTGTGCAGACATCCTTCCTACTACCAGCTTGGTTTGTGCTACCTGGTGTTGGACTCAGCTTTGGATTCCTCGCCGGCTGGCTGGTGGAGCGTGTAGCACCAGAAACTTCTGGAAGCGGCATTCCTCAAGTCAAGGCAGTGCTGGCCAATGTCCCAATTGCTCTAGATTTACGGGTTGCCTTGGTCAAGTTAGTAGGTGGGATTCTGGCATTGGGTTCTGGGCTAGCTTTAGGGCGAGAAGGGCCAACAGTTCAGGTCAGCGCAGCCTTAGCATCTCAACTCAGTCGGTGGTTTCCAACTTCGCCAGACCATCGCCGCCAGTTGATTGCTGCGGGTGCAGGAGCCGGATTAGCGGCTGCTTTCAATACGCCGATCGCAGGTGTATTATTTGTAGTAGAAGAACTTCTACAAGATTTCTCTGGTTTTACTCTGGGGACTGCAATTCTCGCCTCTTTTATCGGTGCAGTTGTCTCGCGCGTCTTAGGTGGTCGCAGTCTGGATCTAAATCTGGCATTAACTGCTTCCAAAACCAACTTTTTTGTTCAAGATATTCCTTTTTATTTGGTTTTGGGGATTTTGGCTGGGTTGCTGGGAGCGCTCTTCAATCGAGGCATTATTAGCAGTTTAACCGTTTACCGCCGCTCTCTACGTTTTGGATTACCGGCTCGTGTGGGACTTGCTGGGCTAGTATCTGGGGTAATTGTGGCCATGTTACCACTAGCATTTCGAGATAATACGGGATTGCGGGAAATTTTGATTACGGGTGAGGCTAGCTGGTCAATAGCTGCGATCGCCTTTCTCTCCCAGTTCATCCTAGTGTTGGTAGCTTATGGCTCTGGTGTGCCAGGAGGATTATTCGCTCCCGCTTTAACTTTAGGGGCTGCCCTTGGCTACTTGGTGGGTATAGGAGAACACAGTGTACTGCTGCCTCTGGGGATAGAGAGTGGATTACCAATTACCTTTGCTTTGGCAGGAATGGGCGCATTTTTCACAGCAGTGGCCAGAGTCCCAATTACGGGGATCATAATTGTGTTTGAAATGACTACAGATTTCAACCTAGTATTGCCCTTAATGATTGGCTCTGTAACATCCTATCTAGTCGCCGAAAAGCTAGTACCAGGATCGCTATACGACAAACTTTTAGAGTGGAATGGCATCACGATCAAAAAAGAATCTTCTCCAGAGGGGATAATGACAAGCTTAACGGCCAAAGATGTGATGCAGCAACAGGTAGAAACTCTGGATGCAGAGATGCCTTTGGATGAAGCAATGCAAGCTTTTGCCCGTTCCCACCATCGCGGCTTCCCGGTGTTAGAAGATAGCAAGCTGGTGGGGATTGTGACGCAATCAGATTTGCTGAAAATTCGCGATCGCAATTTAGGCAATGATATTTATTTAAAAGAAATAATGACTCCTGTCCCGATGACAGTAACACCGATCCACACCTTGAGGAATGTGCTGTATTTACTCGATCGTTATCAAATCAGCCGCTTACCAGTGGTCGATGGACGGAAACTGATCGGAATTATTACCCGTGGAGATATAATTCGGGCAGAAGCAGACCATCTTAATTGTGACAATGGCACTCCTGGAATCCGGCCACAACCTTCTTATGTAGTTTACCAAACGCGATCGCCCAGCACTGGCAGAGGTAGATTATTAGTACCAGTAGCTAATCCCGAAACAGCAGCTATTTTATTACAAATGGCAGCAGCCATTGCCCGCGATCGCCATTATGAAATAGATTGCGTGCAAGTGATGCTGATACCCCGCCACAGTTCCCCATCAGAAACAGAGGTAAGAACGGCAAAAAGTCGCCGCTTGCTACGACAGGCGGAAGTCTTAGCCAAAAAATGGCAAATTCCCCTGCACACACAGATTCGAGTTACCCACGATGTCGCCCAAGCAATTTTGGAGACAATCAACGAACAACATATCGACCTGATTTTAATGGGATGGAAAGGTAACACATCTACCCCTGGTCGGATTTTTGGCAACGTTGTAGATACCGTAATTCGCCAAGCTAGCTGCGAAGTGATTTTGGTAAAATTAGGCACTCCCCAGCCTTCCTTCAATCGCTGGCTAGTCCCAATGGCTGGTGGCCCAAATTCCCCTCTAGCGATTAAGTTGTTACCAGCTTTAATTACCTTGGGGAAGGATCCGCAAATTCGCCTGACACAGGTGTTCAAGACATCAGAACTCAAGCCAGATATGTCAGTTTCAGAACAAGCCATCCGCCATTTAATGCGTCGGCGCAAATTGTCTAGTACTGTAGTTGCTCTTCCAGTCCAAGCTAATTCAGTTGCAGAAGGTGTAATTAACCTAGTGAAAACCGAGGGTTATGATGTTGTAATTTTAGGAGCTTCCCGCGAGGGATTGTTGCAGCAAGCGATTCAAGGTAATATTCCCGAAGCGATCGCCTCTGGTGTAGAAAGTACAGTGATTTTGGTCAGGGGTGCAATTAATAATTGACTTCCCAATCTTTCTTGTAAACGACTCACTGAGACAACTGCCAAATTTTAATAGTATTGTCTTCGCTACCACTGACAAGAGTTTTGCTATTAGGAGTGAAGGCTACGGATGTCACGGTGTTGGTGTGCCCTGCCAATGTGACAATTTCCTCACCTGTGGCTAAATTCCAGAGTTTGATGGTGCGATCGCGGCTACCACTAGCAATAATTTTACCATCGGCACTGAAGGCTATGGTTGTGACGGTGTTGGTGTGTCCCGCGAGTGTGCGAATTTCTTTTCCGGTAACTAGATCCCAAAGTTTGATGGTGCGATCGCGGCTAGCACTAGCTAAAATTTTTCCATCTGGGCTAATAGCCACAGCTGTTACTGTTTGAGAATTTCTCTCCAGTGTCCGAATTGAGTACCCTTTTGTGAGATTCCAGATTTTGATCGTCTTGTCAAAACTACCACTGGCAAGAATCACCCCATCCGGGCTAATAGCTACCGATCGCACCCAAAATGTATGCCCTACCAGTGTCCGAATTTGCTCTCCTGTAGCTAAATCCCAGATTTTGATGGTGTTATCATCACTACCGCTAACCAGAGTCTCGCTATCAGCACTGATAGCTAGGGCATGAACTGCATCAGAATGTCCCTCTAAAGTCCGAATTTGTTTTCCGGTTGCTAGATTCCAGATTTTGATCGTGCTATCATCACTACCACTTACCAGAGTTTTGCCATCTGGACTGATTACTACGGCATTCACCTGCTGAGAATAGGTGTTGAGTGAAGAAATTTGTTGTCCGGTGGCGAGATTCCAAAGTTTGATTGTGCGATTGCCGCCACTGCTAGCTATAGTTTGACCATCGGGGCTGATGGCGACGGATAAAACCGAGTTTTCATTTCCTTGGAGGGTATTAACTAAAGAAACCTTTCCTAAAGTAATCTTGAGTGATTGACCTAACAGCGCTTCATTTTTGCCAGAATTATTATGCTGAGTCAGCCTAGAGACTATGCCGGTTTGAATCCGGCGAAAATGTTTATACCAAGATTCTTGGAATCCGAACAACAGGATAAAAGCACTTGCCAAGATTAAAATTCTTAGTAAGGGATAACTTTTTGGTAAATATGGGGCTTTAGTTGGTGGTATTTTCCCAGATGACTTACCGGCTGGTGGTAGCGCGAGGAGTTGTTTGGGAGTCAAGTCTCTAAGAACTTCATCGGCTGACTGGTAACGTTCTTGAATGTCTTTTTTCAAAAGCTTGTCGATGACAAAATCCAATTCAGGATTTAATGGACTCCGCAAATATTCCCGCCAATTATTCACCCAGGCGTAGCCAGATTCCATCCACAACTGAAAGGGTGAATTTCCCGTTAGCAGATGAAAGCAGGTAGCCCCTACACCGAATAAATCACTAGCGGGGAAAGCTTTACCATCTCTAATTTGTTCTAGGGGAGAATAACCATGTGAACCAATGGATGTGCCGCTTTTTTGCTGAACTTTGACGGTGAATTGCTTTGAGGAACCAAAATCAATCAGACTTAATCGCCCATCACTTTTATGACGGATAATATTTTCTGGCTTGATATCCCGATGAATGACTTTGCGATCGTGGATAAATTTCAGGATGGGGAGTAAATCTAACAAAATAGATTGAATATCCCTAGCGTTGTAACCCTTGCGCTGTTGCAACTCCTTTAACAAATTATCGCCATTAATAAACTGCTGCACTAAATATAGGCAGCCGTCTTGCTCAAAGTAAGCTATTAAAGTCGGAATTTGGGGATGTTCTCCCAGGTCTTGTAGTCGCTGTGCTTCTTCAGCAAACAACTCCATCGCCTTTTTCTGCGACCAAGTTCCTTGAAACTTAGGAGCTAATTGCTTGATAACACATCGTTCATTGAGTTTATCGACATCTTCTGATAGATAGGTTCTGCCAAATCCCCCCTCATCTGAAAGGACTCGGATGACACGGAAGCGATTTCTTAAAAGTGACACCAAGGGGGTGCTACAACTTTGGCAAAACTTCTTTCCATTGGGATTCAGGGGATTTAGGCAATCGGGATTTAAGCAGCAGATCATGATCTGACTAGGCGCGACTGCATGACAACTTAGATTAAGTTTGCCCCTAACATTCCCTTAATAAAATTGACTCTCGGTTACTTGTGGTAGAAAACCCTGTGCTGGGGATTGGGGAATTACTTATATAGTTAGCGTTTGTAAATAGTAGTCAGTCTTCCTCACCTGTGGAAAACTACGAGAGCCATAGAATTAATTATTCTTCCGATTATATAATAATCTGAATAGAAATTTTGTCTGCACTATTAAATCTAGTAATTTTGCTTGTATATTGACAACTAAAAATTGACTAAGTATTAAGTGAAACCCTGATTAATTAACCATCACTGACTCTAAATTATAGTCACAATACTTACTAAATTTGTTTTTGATATTTTAAATTTCCCATGATTAATTGTTAATTTGATACTTTAGGTAAAAAAAGGTTGTTGGAGAAGTATTTCACTGTGATTGTAGGCACTTTTAGATCCCCCACAACCCTTAAAAAGCTACTGTGTATACACAAATCGAAAAATTCTCCGATCGCATTTTTGTCTAAGAGTACTCCAAGTAAAAAAATGCCCAATTGTCATTGCGAGCGAAGCGAAGCAATGACGGATTTTGGATCATTTATTTTTTGGAACACTCTAAGAAGATGTTTGAAAAGTACTCTTGTCGGTAGCAAAACCTTCTAGATCCCCCTAAATCCCCCTTAAAAAGGGGGACTTTGATTCTTCCCCCTTTTTTAAGGGGGGCTAGGGGGGATCGTTAAGTGCCTAAAATCACACTAAAACACTTTTCAAACATCCTCTAAGAAGATGTTTGAAAAATACTCTTGTCGGTATTAAAAGTTTTAGATCCCCCTTTTCAAGGGGGATCTAGGAGGATTTAAAAGTCTTTGAGACATCACAAAGAACATTTAAAACATCCTAACTTAATTGTGCAACTTGATTTACTTAAGCCTCGCTCTCCATTTCCGAATAGCATTCGCAGTTCTGGTAACAGGTGGTAGATACACATCAGGAGTTTCGTAAGAGTTTTCGTATTGTGCAATACTTTTATTATTTAATTTTTGGGTAGTTAGACAGTTAGCCAAAGTAGGCAAATAGCTTTCATAACTTAAAGCTTTCATGACTTCATCGGCAGTTTTAAACCGATCGTCTAACGCCATCTTCACCATTTTCCCTAAAATCTGGGCGAAACTGTCGCTAATATTTAGTTCTTTTTGCCAGCATATCTCGCCAGTAATTGGATGGTAATCAAATTCTAAAGGACTTTTAGCACTCAACATATAAATACAAGTTACACCCAGTGCATAAATATCACTGGCATAAACTGGACGAAGGGAAAACTGTTCTGGTGGCGCAAATCCCCTAGTTCCAATAAAGTTGGTGTTTGCAGCTTGATTGGTAGAGTTTTCACAAGCATTAACTAATTGCTCCTTAACTGCACCAAAATCAATCAGCACTACCCGTCCGTCATATTCACATCGCAATAAATTCTGGGGTTTAATATCCCGGTGAATTACATGATGTTTCTGAAGATACTGTAAGACTGGTAAGAATTCCTGTAAAAACTGTTTAACGGAGGTTTCACTTTTGGGCCCAGTTTGCCGCACTTCTCGCGCCAAAGTCAAACCCGGTATGTATTCTTGAATTAAGAAAAACTCCCCATTCGCCTGAAAGTAGTCTAATAGCATGGGAATTTGCGAATGACTACCGAGTTTAGCCAAGGTTCTTGCTTCTTTTTCAAAGCGCGCGCATGCCCTTTGCCAACTTTGGGGATTAGTTACTTTCAGACAAAGTTGTTTAATCACACACAGGGGATTCCCAGGTAATAGGGTATTTTTGGCTAAAAAGGTGATGCCAAAACCACCTTTACCTAGAACTTGCAATATTTCATAGCGATCGCGAAATAGCCTCTTAGAACCACACATCTGACCAAGTTGAGTTTGCTGTGAAATGCTCTCTTGAGAATTCGTTATTTTCTGAGAAAAGCGATTCATTAGTATAGGATATTTGCTCTGAAATGTCTCTAATCTTACGACAAATATTCTTTGATAACAGTAATATTACTGCAACTTTGCGAAATCATCACTACTTTTCTGTTAAAAACTCAAAAAGCAAAAATAAATCTCTGTAGAACTAGCGCTTTTCAGGGAACTCCAAAAATTCATTTTATCTACGTGTTCTCTGCGGCTATAAGTGGTTAAATAAATTACTTTTAAACCGCAGAGGCGCAGAGAACACAGAGTTAAGAATAGGACTTAGGCAAAATCATGAAAAAACGAACCGCAAAGGACACAAAGAAATATGCGTAAGTCCTGAAGAAGTTAAGAAGGGTATTGAGTTTTAAGGCACTTCAATGGGAATCAAAGCATTTTCTGGTAAGTAATTGCAAAAACGTCCTTCATCTGAAAGCACCAAAATCAGACGTAGGGGATAATCTGGCGGAACTTGCAAATCTGCCCACGGTACTGCTAACTCTAAACAATTATTTATTGCCACTTGAGCGCGACTAAAACGGGGTTGCCATTGATAATTGTCTCCAGCTTCCCGAAACTGAATCGATTGCGTCAGCAAGTTAACTTCCAAAAGATGATGGAAAAGGTAATTAAGTGGGGCTGCATCTGGGACATCTGCCAAGGGAACTGGGCTATTGACCATTGTTTTTTCTGGATAGAACCACAGCAAATTCAACTCTGTTGGCAAATCATGCCCTGGTGCTGCACCACTTTTAAAGTCCAGCCGTAAATAGAAATTCAGGTGATCTACCCCATACCAAAGTCGCTGGATGACACTGCTATTGTGCATCGTTCCCCGCGCCCCACCAATTTCTATGCGTCCAGCTTTGTCCCAATCTTGTTCATCTCCTTTACCATCAATCATGGGATGGATAAACCCTTGTGGAATGTGGCTTCCCTGTGCTTCGTGGATTTCCACTGGTTGCTTGAGATAAGGCGGTATAGGTTCATTTAATGCCTTATAAATGCCAAATAGGTGTTCTCGAAACAACTGGTCAAAAATGGCATCTTGATTTGAAGAATGTCCTGTACCAAACCACCAAAACCAGTCTGAACCCTCTGCGGCATACAATGCTTCCCATGCTTCTGGGTTGTTTTCTTCTGTTGCTTCGGGATGGCTGGCGAGCATAACCCTTGCTTCCGTTAAGTAATCCCAAGCCCGATTTTTGGCGCGATCGCCGATCCAGGTGGTGAAGCTGCCATCTACCCAAGAACCACTATGTAGTTGTCCTCCGGGAATGGTGGCTGTGGCAGGAAATTCTTCGAGAAATTCGGAAACGGTGACGAGTTTGAGGTGGGGTTCATCGCTTAAACTTTGATACAAAGCTTCTAAGAAGGGTTTGCCGTCTTGGGGATAAAATTCCCAGCAATTTTCCCCATCTAAAGCAATGGTAACTAGCCAAGGTTGATCGCTGTGATTGTCTCTTTGCATTCTTGCGATCGCTTGCAAATGTCCCACTAAATCCGCAGCTGCCTGTTTTGCTGGCATCGCACTGTAGGTAAAGCCAATTAAATCTGATAATCTATGGTCACGAAAGACAATTGACACATCACCCTCTGCCGTTTGCAACCGATAGGGTCGATACAACAATTCTGGTTGCTGGACATTCCCTGCGCCATCCCGATGAAAAAAGTGTTTCAGCGTCCACCCCAAAACGGCTTCATCTGAGCATATCCACTTAAAACCTTGGTTAATTATGTGTGGAAGTATCGCCGGGCTTACTGACTGTTCCGAAGGCCATAAACCACGAGGGATCTGTCCAAAGCGTTCTTGATAAAAGTTCCAAGCTTTCCGCAAGTGGCGGGGAATATCTTCTTCCCACTGAAAACGCTGCTTAGGTAGTGTCATATTAGGTACAGCTACCCGACCAGAGTTAGTATCAGCGAGCAAAGGTAAAATGGGGTGGGTGTAGGGTGTGGTAGTAACTTCTAGCTGCCCCGCCTCCTGCATTTTTCGGTGTTGAGGGATGATCCGGCTGAGGATTTCTCGCTGTTTAGAATAAATGCGCTGGCGATCGCTTAAAGTAAAATTTCTACCCTGTTTTAACCATGTCGCAATTTCTGGGTCATCCCAAAACAGCGGATCAATCCAAGCCAAATTGTGCCAAGCTAACAAATCACTATAATCTGGTAATTCCCAATTTGCTAAACACCAAGCTTGTCCCTTCTCCTGCCTTTGCTGATACAACTCACTATAGCGGGGATGTGGGTCAATCAGCGTATGGTGATTGGCATCAAAAAAGTGTTGGATAATAAATTCGCGCTGTTGCTGGGTGAGTTGTTCATCCGGTGTTAGACAGGCTGTGAGGTAAGGGTCAAAAGCAGTCCCAGCAATATAATCTTCTAGTTGCAATATCAGCGATGGTACTAAATTTACCGTTTGGTGTAACTTAGGATACCGTTCCAAAAGCAATACCAAATCCAAATAATCTTTAGTTCCATGTAAACGTACCCAAGGTAGGCGGTACTTCTGACTCGGAGAGAGCGAAACGTCACTGCCAGGAGATTTGTACAGAGGCTGATGTTGATGCCAAACAAAAGCGATGTAAAGAGGATGAGACATAAGAATAGTTAGGAGTTAAGAATGAGGAGTTAGGAGTTGATCCATAACTCATAACTCCTAACTCCTAACTCCTAACTTTTACACCACTTGCTCAATTTCCGCAATTTCAGGAATCATTTCTTTCAGGCGGCGTTCAATACCCATTCTCAGGGTCATTGCAGAACTGGGACAAGAACCACAAGCACCTTGCAACCGCAGTTTTACAACAGGCCCATCGAGTTCTACGAGTTCCACATTGCCGCCATCAGACATGAGATAAGGGCGCATTTCATCTAAGACTGTTTCAACGTTGTCAATTGTGAGTTCCATAGTTTTAGACCTGCTAAGTTAGTGACGGGCATTGGGCATTGGGCATTGGGCATTGGGCATTGGGCATTGGGCATTGGGCATTGAATAATAATCATTCCTGTGCCAGACGCGCCGTTACTCATTAACCATTATCCAAAATTTTATTTTCCAGCTTTGTTAAATCGATCCTAAATCTAATTGCCGCTAGATTGTCAGATGTCAGTTTTTAATGACTTTTGACTAAACCACTACTGGTTTGAGCAACTTGATATTAGATTAACTAAACAAAGTTTTCGTGTAAGCCTCCTACTTCACTCTAGCCTTTAGGTTCGGCTTTGCAGTCCGACGAAAGGCAGGATTTAATGCTCGTAAGTACACGTCACCGTAAAAAGGGATCAAATATCTATTTTTCGTAGGTTGAGTAGAGCGGAGCAAAAGCCAATATTTAGACGTTTGTTGTGTTTTCTTTTTTAAGCTGATATGTGATTATACAACACTTTGGGCTAGAGACCGAGTTCCTGCCAATCTCCAATACCCAATTTAGTTAGTGAAGTACCCCAACCTGCTTCGCTGAGGTTGGGGCTTCCAACATCATTGAACCAGTGACGGTTTTATTCGTCCTCGGAGTTTCCCGTCTCAACCGCTCTTGCCAAGTTAGGCATTCCTATTGCTAGAAATTCGGAACTAAATCCGATGATGGTCTTACAAAGCGTCCACAGGCAGCCGCCCGTCTACCACAGGCAGTTTTATTACTTTTTCGTACACCTTTGTATGGCTTATTTTTACCGTAGGACGTAACCTTACAAACCAGTGACCAAGGTCTTTCCCCTTTCTCTCGCTCTTAGTCTAGGCAAGCATATTACTGCTACTGTGGCCGTTTGTTATATGAGTCGAGTGGGTGGGTCAACAACCATTTATATCATAACATAGATGTATCCATTCTGGTGATACATCATGAAAGAAAGATCCATTAGAGTTAGGTTATCGCAGAAACGGAACGACAAGCTTAAGGCTTATGCACAAAGCAAAGAAAAAACAGTTACACAGTTGGTCGAAGATTGGATCGACAGGTTGCCTAGCCCTAAGATTGACGACTTCTCAACCAACCCACTCCCTGATCAATCTGACGATTGATGTTGGTCGGAGTTGGCTTCGTCGTCGTCCGGCTATCCATCCCCACCGTGTAGACGGATGGGGAATTCCGCCGAACTGTTAAAGGAAAAATCTAAATCTAAAATCCTTCGATTGAACGCTTACGCCGAAATCTAAAATCCTAACTCCAAACTCCTAACTCTAAACTCCTAACTCAGTACTGTTTATTGAGTCGCTATCACCAGATGAAACCATGACTGGCTGTTGATATAGTGGCACTGTAAATGTCACAGTTGAACCAAGTCCTTCGCCCAGACTGTAAAAATGTACCTCGCCACCCATTGCCTCTACTAGCTTCTGAGATATTGCCAGTCCTAAACCTGTGCCACCATACTGGCGAGTGCGGGAACCATCCACCTGAGAGAATAATTGAAACAGTTTATCTTGTTTGTCTAAAGAAACGCCGATGCCTGTGTCAGCAACACGGACTCTTACCATACCAGGAAATTCCTGACCTTGAAAGTTTGGTTTCGACTTTTTGAGTACTAAATCGGCGCTGACGGTAACGCCGCCTTCATGGGTAAATTTGATGGCGTTACCCAGCAAATTGAGCATAACTTGTAGCAATCGTTGGTAGTTGCTTTGGACAATAATTTCATCGGAGGTAGCTGGCATTTGCATCCGAAAGCTGAGGTTTCTCATTTCTGCTTGGGGACGCATGAAACTTTCTACATCACTGAATAGCTCATTTAGCTTGACTGGAGCGTAAGCTAGCTCCATTTTGCCAGCTTCGATTTTAGCAATGTCTAAAATATCGTTGATGATATTGAGAAGATGTATCGATAAGTGGTGAGCTTCCGCCAAAAATTGGTTTTGTTCTTCTGGATCATCTGCCATCCCTTCCAAAATCAGCTTCAAAAAGCCAATCATACCGTTGAGGGGGGTACGAATTTCATGGGATACATTAGCCAGAAACTCGCTTTTGAGGCGGGAGGCTTCTTCAGCTTTTTGACGGGCTGCTTCTAATTCTTTATATAAAGTAGCATGAGCGATCGCAGTTCCCAATTGATCTGCTGCTTCCTTTGCCAGTTCTAATTCCGATTCTGTTAATGTGTAGCATTCATCATGCCAATTCAAGGCAACCAATCCATTGGCTTGGTCTTGATAGCAAGTTGCAACTACCAAAGTTTTCTGCCGCCTAGAATCCTTGCATCCAGGTACTTCCATCACAACTGGTTCTAGGGTTGCTAAAGCCTGAGCAAAGGCAGGTTCAGAAGCTATATCTATTTCTGAGCCAAGCATCGAGGTGATTTCTGGCTGGTAATACTCAGCCATTACTTTCACTTTTGAACTAGAGGGTTGGTTGGGACGACAAATAATGCAGCGCTCTAGCCGCAGTGCTTTTCCCAAACTGTCAACTGTTTGTTGCCAAATAATATCTAAATCCAATGTCCGGCGAATATTTCTGGTAATGCGATTTACCAGTTTTTGGTGTTGTTGTGAACGTAAAGCTAACTCTATTTGTGTGGGAGTTTTTGATGCCACACGCACTTGTTTTTTGTTGAGTGTCGCTTGCACTAACCGTCCCATCACTAAAACTGTAGTGGCAGGTGTTCCCAAACTGGGCATCACCGGACTAATCACTAAGTCCAACTCAAATAATTCCTGGTGGTAGCTAAACCGACACTGAAACCTTTCTGGTACCAAACTTGTCAAAATTCGGTGTAATCGTTCCAAATAAGTAACCTTATCCACTGGGGCAAAGGTTTGCGTCTGGTTCAGTTCGTCAACTATTTTTTCGGTATTTAACCCCAGAAGTTCGCTGTGCTGCCAACAAAAGGTCAGATAGCGCCCTGCCCCATCTTGCGTATATACCAACTCGGCTCCTAGAGTTGGTAATGAGCCATCAGTTTTACTGGAAATAGATTCCAGATTTTGGGAAAATACATTCGTCAATTGGGAATTGGCAGTAATAGTCATTAATTGAGTTGGATAGACAAAGGATATCCGACCGTAATTTTACTAAAGCTGCTCAAATTTATGCATAAACTTTTACAGCTTTTTCGTTTTTGATTAAATATTTCTTAGTGTTTTGAGATTCAGATTGGCAAACTTCACCTTTTTTAACTTGTATTGACAACTGACAGATGGTATTAATCGTTCCATTCACCGCGAGGAGGAACAGGGGTACGCACAGGAGTGCGTGTCAGTTCGTCATCTCTGAGGATTTCACCGCGTAACCACTGGCGAATTGCTACCTCAATCACTTTACTTGGGTCTTTGCTCAAATGCTGAATTTGCTCTAGTAGCTCGGAGTCCAGTTGGACAGCAATTTCTACCTTATCGGCTCGTGTCTTTTCCGCTTCGGTAGTTTTCTCTTGCATATTCATAGGTTTGGTATACTCTGAATTGGTTTTGTCTAAAGCCTTGTAAAGTAGTTATATTCATCATTTGGGCTAATTCGCTGAAAGATATTCAAGGGTACATTTACATAGTTCCCCGAAACAGCACCAAAGTAACAGCTTTAAATTTCAAATTGCATTTTTCATATAACTGACTAGACAATGACCCTAGAATTTTTGCTGATAAATCAGTGACTATGGGTAATTACAGGTCGCAATTGCCCACAATCCCTACACGATCCCTACATGTACTTATTTACATTTATTGTACGATCCTAGCTGTTGAATACTAGCAGCGACAAATAGACTTTCATAATATTCTTAAAAGTCCACCTATTTAGATCGAAAGTTAAAGATGGGGTGAAGAGGGAGAAAGAGGCAGGGGTGCAGGGAGCAGGGGGCAGGGGGAGAATAATAACTTTTAACTATGAACTATGAACTCCTAACTCGGAACTCAGCACTAAAAGAGCGTCTTGGCTAATAAAGCATTAAAATACATTAAGTAAATTGCTCTTTTAACTTTGGTTGCTGCTAAGGCAAAGATAGTATATGACTGACGTTCCCGCAGTTCGCATTCGCAATTTTTGTATTATTGCTCACATCGACCACGGGAAATCAACCCTCGCCGATCGCTTGCTACAAGCTACTGGCACTGTTGAAGACCGACAGATGAAGGAACAGTTTCTCGACAACATGGATCTGGAACGGGAGCGCGGCATTACGATTAAGCTGCAAGCTGCCCGGATGAACTACACAGCAAAAGATGGTCAGCAGTATGTGCTGAATTTGATTGATACTCCTGGACACGTGGATTTCTCTTATGAAGTCTCCCGCTCTCTTGTAGCTTGTGAAGGAGCGCTATTAGTAGTAGATGCGTCCCAAGGTGTAGAGGCGCAAACTTTAGCAAATGTCTATTTAGCCTTAGAGAGTAACCTCGAAATTATCCCGGTTTTGAATAAAATTGATTTGCCAGGGGCAGAACCAGAACGGGTAATTGGCGAAATTGAAGAAATTATTGGTCTAGATTGCAGTGGTGCAATTCTGGCTTCTGCTAAAGAAGGTATTGGTATTGATGAGATTTTAGAGGCAGTTGTGGAGCGGATACCGCCACCGCCCAATACCATAAATGAACGTTTACGAGCGTTAATTTTTGATAGTTATTACGACAGTTATCGGGGAGTAATTGTGTATTTCCGGGTGATGGATGGCACTGTGAGAAAAGGCGATCGCATCCATTTAATGGCATCTGGTAAAGAATTTGAAATTGACGAATTGGGTGTCCTTTCTCCCACTCAAAAGCAAGTTGAAGAACTGCACGCCGGGGAAGTAGGCTATTTGGGAGCGGCAATTAAAGCTGTAGCTGATGCACGGGTAGGCGACACAATTACCCTTAGTAAGGCGAAAGCGGAGTCTCCTTTACCAGGCTATGCAGAGGCGAACCCGATGGTTTTTTGCGGGATGTTCCCCATTGATGCTGACCAATTTGAAGATTTGCGGGAAGCTTTGGAAAAGCTGGAACTTAATGACGCAGCGCTGCATTACGAACCAGAAACTTCGAGCGCGATGGGGTTTGGCTTCCGTTGCGGGTTCTTGGGTTTGCTGCACATGGAAATTGTTCAGGAACGCCTAGAGCGAGAGTATAATCTCGATTTGATCATTACAGCCCCCTCGGTGGTTTATAAGGTGATTACGCTCAAAGGCGAGGAATTGTACATCGATAATCCTAGCCGTTTGCCTTCGCCCAACGATCGCGAAAGAATTGAAGAACCCTACGTTCAAGTAGAGATGATTACGCCGGAAACCTATGTAGGCAGCTTGATGGAGTTGTCACAAAATCGCCGGGGCATCTTCAAAGATATGAAATATCTCACCCAAGGACGAACCACACTTACTTATGAGTTGCCTTTAGCGGAAGTTGTGACTGACTTTTTTGACCAGATGAAATCGCGATCGCGTGGTTACGCCAGTATGGAATATCATATTATCGGCTACCGTGAAAATCCGCTGGTAAAGCTGGATATCATGATTAACGGCGATCCTGTGGATTCTTTGGCCATGATTGTCCATCGAGATAAAGCTTACAACGTCGGGCGAGCAATGGCAGAAAAGCTCAAGGAACTAATTCCCCGCCATCAATTTAAAGTGCCAATTCAGGCATCTATTGGCAGTAAAGTTATCGCCAGCGAACATATTCCGGCTTTGCGGAAAGATGTACTAGCCAAGTGCTACGGTGGCGACATCAGTCGAAAGAAGAAACTCTTACAGAAGCAAGCCAAAGGTAAAAAGCGGATGAAATCTGTAGGTACGGTGGATGTACCGCAAGAAGCTTTTATGGCAGTATTGCGCTTGGATCAAAGCTAGTATAGGAATCATATTTGATTTTTGAAATATAGGTAGGGTGCGTTAGCCTTTGGCGTAACGCACAACTTCAGATTTTAAGTGTCGTACTCTCGCCGATAACACACCCTACATATATTAGGACACGCAAAAATCCTCTTAAACTCTCATTTCTCTGTTACCCCTTTGTTCTCTGTGGTTCGTTTTTCGTGACCTGTGCTTAAGTCCTAATATACTGAGTGGGGTAAAATGCTTATCCTACTTCGTTCAATTGGTTATTTGATAAGCTGTAAAAAATAACTGTTAAAAAATCTAAAAATTTTAGTAAAAGTACTCACTGCATTTGCCACCCTTGTATTTTTAGGTAAATGTAGTTTTTTCGCTATTGGTAAAGTGTCGGGGAGTCTAGCAGATGAAGATATTAGTACTAAGTTGGGAGTTTCCACCAAGAATTGTTGGGGGAATTGCGCGGCACGTGGCGGAGTTGTACCCGGAACTGGTAAAGCTAGGGCATGAAGTCCACCTAATTACAGCAGAATTTGGTCAAGCGTCAATGTATGAGGTGGTTGAGGGAGTAAAGGTACATCGGGTGCCAGTGGCACATAGTAATGACTTTTTCCACTGGGTAGTCAATCTCAACCTAAGTATGGGAGATCATGGTGGGAAGTTGATTTTAGAAGAAGGGTCGTTTGATTTAATTCATGCCCACGATTGGTTAGTTGGAGATGCAGCGATCGCTCTCAAGCATAATTTCAAAATACCACTAATTGCCACAATTCACGCTACAGAATACGGACGCTATAACGGTATTCACACAGAGATCCAAGGCTATATAAATGGCAAAGAAATCTTGCTTACTTACAACGCTTGGCGGATTATCGTTTGTAGCGACTATATGCGCCAAGAAGTAGAGCGAGCGCTACACAGTCCTTGGGACAAAATCGATGTTATTTATAACGGTATCCGAGCCGAAAAGAAACGGCATCACGTAGATTTTCATGCGCTGGATTTCCGCCGCCAATTTGCTACAGACAATGAAAAAATCGTTTACTACCTTGGTCGCATGACTTACGAAAAAGGTGTACCGATATTACTTAATGCTGCACCCAAGATCCTTTCCCAAATGGAAGGTAATGTTAAATTTGTGATCGTTGGTGGTGGTAATACTGACCATCTCAAGCGCCAAGCCTGGAATTTGGGAATTTGGCATCATTGCTATTTTACTGGTTTTCTCTCTGATGATTACTTAGATAAATTCCAAACTGTCGCTGACTGTGCTGTATTTCCCAGCCTTTACGAACCCTTTGGAATTGTTGCT
The DNA here is from genome assembly GCF_026127265.1 of Nostoc sp. KVJ3. Taxonomy (GTDB): domain Bacteria; phylum Cyanobacteriota; class Cyanobacteriia; order Cyanobacteriales; family Nostocaceae; genus Nostoc. The sequence continues at coordinate 1,954,317 of NZ_WWFG01000002.1, read as the reverse complement.
TTAGAAAGCTTTGCTTCTCGCGTTCCTGTAGTGGTTTCTGATACTGGTGGTTTTCCCGAAGTTGTACAACATACCAAAACAGGTATTGTAACTTGGGTGAACAATCCCGACTCTTTAGCTTGGGGAATTTTGGAAGTCTTGAAAAACCCAGGCTATCGGCAATGGCTGGTAGATAATGCTTATGAAGATTTAGAGCGACGGTTTAGCTGGCCAAAATTAGCTAGGCAGACTGAAGAAGTATATCAGCGAGTTGTGCAAGAGCGATCGCAAATTCCTTGGTAAAAAACTTCCCACATCCCCAATTTATTGAATCAGTTGGGGATGTGGGAGTTGAGGAATGAACCGTAAAGTACGCGAGGTAAACATTCGTGTTGGCGTTCAAGCCCACGTATTTATCCCTTGCATTTCTTTCATTTTACTTAACAGCAGAGTTTTGTAGTGCGAAAAATGGTGCTTTTTCTCACTACAATTTTGGAAATAGCCCATAGCGACACGGTAACTAACCAAGTTTGATACCCTGTTGCTTGAGTATATTTATTAACAATTTTTTCCCAATACCGATTAGGATACCAATCAGAGGAGTCGGCACTGTTAGGAGATATCGACGGAAAGTTTTGACATCAAAGGGCCAAACGGGCAAGTCATCAGTCATAGTATATAAAGTACGTAGCTGCTGAATTTTTTCAGATTTTTTTTTGAAAGCTTCTGCGTCTTCAGCCAGACTATTATAAATTCCTGAATACTCGGCTCGGAACTGTCGAGCAATTTTATGTAAAGACTCTTCTTTAGCTTTTTTCATACCGCTATGTGCTGCCAGCAATGGCCCAAAAAAACATTCCATTGATAGAAAAATATATAGTGGAATTACCAGATGAACAAACCAGAATCCTTTGCCGAAATCTTGTGTAATCACCTGATACTCAATTACACTAATTAAGATACCCAAAACACCAACTAGATAGGCAGTTTTAAGCGAATAATCACTCAGACATCGAAGACCGCCACAGCGATCGGGATGAAGAGGATTGATATCGAGATCCTTCTTTCCTAAAATTCGATAGAAAATCCAAATATTTGTAATCAAATTTAGGACAAGTATACTACCCATATATACGACTGCAAATGTGGCAATCGTAATAGTAAATTTCGCTAGAAGACTAGAGCTAGTCCAACTATCTTCTAATCTAGATCGGGTTATAAAGACAATAGTGCTGAAAAAGATAGCGCTGGCAAGTGCAGAAATGTTGCGCCATTTTTGTGAATAGAGGTTAGTAACAAATTGATCGATTTTGAATTTGTCAGTTTCTAATACGTCAGATGTTTCAAGTTCTTGAATTACTTGATCGATTGCTTGAAAACTCCACAAGTAATATCCCAAGGTTACTGGATTGATCAAAATTCCTACTAACCAGGGAATCCCGTCTTGAAGCAAACCTATCTGCTTATCCTTAGACCATAACGTACCACTTATCCATGCAGTAAACAAATAAACTCCAGTAGCGGTAACTGCTGCCAACAGTCCAAAAGTTAGAGGAGAAAGACGAAATTTTTCAATTACTAGATATGCAACAGGATCAAAACGGTGTAGATTTCGTTTTTGAGAAAACTTTTGGTTCGTCATTGTCTGTCTGAGAATGAGTCAGGTAAATTAACACTATACATATTTAGGAGTCACTGTACCAATTAGGGTAAAGTAATAAATCTGGTGAGTATTTTCCCTATAGGGGAATCTGCAATCAGGTTCAAATATTTATGAAAATTCAGTTTTGTCCAGGGGATGCACGGAGTAACAATGGTGCAAACACAAGAACCAACAATAGAACGGGTAAATCAAGCTGTCGATGCAATTCTTACTGTTTTGGGAAATCCTGACTCGGATTTACACGCCCAGGCTTTAGATGCGTTTCGTCACTCTGATTACCAGACTGTAAAACGCTTGGCTTCGACTAATTTATCCGATTCTTATTGCAAGGCATTAGGATACTTGGGGGGAGCGCTGAAATTGACCCCCAACACCGATACGATCTTGGCGGAGTCGGCACGGGCAGCCGCCGATTTTGTTCGGGAGAAAACATTACATCAACTTGGAACTGCAATCGCTAAGGCACTTAATTAAACCTTAAGAGCTACTTTAAGTATTCGGACAAAAACATTTACAGTCATTGCGAGCGAAGCGAAGCAATCCCAGCCCTTGCGATTGCTTCGCTTCGCTCGCAATGACATTGTGTAATTAATTCTGTCTGACTACTTTACCAAGAGCATCAGCCCTAAAGGGCGGTTATAAATCGCGTCTACACGCGACTTTACCCACCAATTGGGAATTCAAAACCCTTATTTTAGCTTAACCAAGTTGCTAGGCTTTGCTTGTATGGCCGCGAGTGTCTTTCATCCAAAGAAGAAGTAAAGGACACAAGCAATGTAAGGATTTTTACATAGAAGCGTAGAGAATTAACGATCGCTCTGGATTATGGCCTGAAAAAACAGTACAAGCCCTGTACGCTGGAAATTCTACCCTCTCTAGTGCCAAAGTTAAGATAATGCGCCTCTAAACTGCACATTTTTTCGTTAAAACTGTCATTAGTCATTTCTCTTTACAAAGGACTAATGACCAATGACCAATACAACTCTGACGGATAAATAAGCAACTAGAGTGCGTAATAGCCTAGCAATAATTGCAGTTTGCTCCAGAAGCTTAGTATGACAAAGGCATTCCCAAGCATAGCAAGGCGCTTGAAAAGTATAGGAATCAAGTTGTTGAATATGGGAACCTTCCTAATAACCCGTTTTATCGAAAACTGGAAACGCTACTTCTTGGGT